>MGOB01000001.1:0-10749 GCA_001796995.1 Chloroflexi bacterium RBG_16_68_14
AGAGGCGACTGACACAGTTGCAGGAGGTGATCTTCCAGGGACTGTCCTTTTACGCCGTCTGGAATGCTCTGGCTTTTCACGAAGAGGGGAAAGCCCGCTTGTCTCTCAATGAGATGAATAGGGTTCTCAAGCAGTTTGGGGGGTTCTTCACTCCCGTGCGGCTGGCCCTCCACGACATGATGCTCATGCAGTTCGCCAAGGTCTTCGACAGAGATAAGAGAGTTGTCAGCCTGCCAAACCTCCTAAGTGTGGCCCGGCAAGACCAGAGCCTTGCGCCCAATGCTACTCCGCAGGGCCTAGATGCGATATCTCAGAAGACTGCGCAGAGCGCCAAGGTATTGAAGAACCTCAAGACGTTGAGGGATCAACGCTTGGCCCATTCGGATGCAAAACCCAGGGACGTTTCTCTGCTAGCGGGTGAGGTTGACGGGCTTGTTGAGGCCATCCAGGAGGCGTTCAACAGATTGTGCGTGGCACACGACGGAGGGGCGGTAATCTGGGGTCCTCCCGCACTGGACGAACCGGCCGAGGACACGGCGGAGGTGCTGCGCATACTTGGAGAAGAGATGGATAAGGAGGATAGAAGATTTGAGGTGTGGAAGAGTCAGTAGCGAAGCGACGGAGGCTGTTATGACGGACGAAGACGACCTGACCATCGCCAGCAAGCGGTTCCGCTCCCGCCTCATCCTGGGGACGGGGAAATACTCCAGCCCGGAGGTCTGTAAGGCCGCCCTCGAGGCCTCCGGCACCGAGATCGTCACCGTCGCCATCCGCCGGCTCGACCTGGACAACCCGGACAAGCAGACGGAGTTGGACTACATCGACTGGTCCCGTTACACCATCCTCCCCAACACCGCGGGCTGCCGGACGGTGGAGGAAGCCGTCTTTACGGCTCGCCTGGGCCGCGAGCTGACCGGCTCCGCCTGGGTGAAGCTGGAGGTGGTGCCCGACCCCAAGTACCTGCTGCCCGACCCCATCGGCACCCTGGAGGCGGCGCGCATCCTGCTGGACGAGGGCTTCGTCGTCCTCCCCTACATCCACGCTGACCCGATCCTGGCCCGCCGGCTGGAGGAGCTGGGCTGCGCCACCGTCATGCCCCTCGGCTCCGCCATCGGCTCCGGCCAGGGGATCCTGACCCTCGACGAGGTGAAGATCATCATCGAAGAGGCCCACGTGCCCGTCGTCGTCGATGCCGGCCTGGGTGCCCCCTCCGACGCCGCGCTGGCCATGGAGGTCGGCGCCGACGCTGTGCTCGTCAACACCGCCGTCGCCCTGGCCCATGACCCGCCCCTGATGGCGGAGGCGATCAAGCTGGGGGTGGAGGCCGGGCGCAAGGCCTACCTGGCCGGGCGCATCCCCAGGAAGGCTTACGCCTCCGCCAGCAGCCCCACCGAGGGCGTGCCCGCTCCCCGGCGCCGGGAACCGGTATCGTAACCGCCGTGACCGTGCCTGCCCGGATGCGCCGCTGGCCCGCTCCCTGCCTCATGCTCATTACCGACCGCGCCCGGCTGCGCGGCCGCAGCCCGGAGGAGGTGGCCTCGCAGGCGGTGGACGGCGGCGTCTGCGCCGTGCAGCTCCGGGAGAAGGACCTGGAGGGCGGTGAGCTGTACCACCTGGCCGTCGGCCTCCATTCCGTCCTCCGCGGCCGGGCGCTCTTCCTGGTGAACGACCGGGTCGACGTGGCGCTGGCCGCCGGCGCGGACGGCGTCCACCTGCCGGAGCACGGCCTGCCGGGCCGGGCCGTCCGTGAGATGGTGGGCGAAGCCTGCATCGTGGGCCGCTCCGTCCACAGCGTGGAGGCCGCCGTGCGCGCGGAGGCCGAGGGCGCCGACTTCGTGGAAGTAGGCGCCGTCTACGAGACGGCCTCCAAGCCCGGCGCGGCGCCCGCCGGCGTCGAGCTGGTGCGCGCCGTGGCCGAGGCGGTGCACGTCCCCGTCGTGGCCGTGGGCGGCATCACCGCCGAGAAGGTCGCGGAGGTGGTCGAGGCGGGCGCCGACGGTATCGCCGTCATCGGCGCCATCCTGGACGCGGACGACCTAACGGTGGCGGCCGAGCGACTGCGCCGCGCCCTGGACGAGGCGTACGAGCTGACCTAGCATGATCTCCGTCACCATCAACGGCAAGCCCCGGACGCTGAGGGGCGAAACGCCCCTGCCTCAGCTCCTCCACTCCCTGAAGCTGGACGTGCGGCTCATCGCCGTCGCCGTCAACGGCGACGTCATCCCCAAGAACCAGTACAAAGCCGTCGTCCTCCGCGCCGGCGACGTGGTCGAGATCGTGCGCATGGTGGGCGGCGGCTCACTCGAAGCTCGAAGCTCGAAGCTCGAAGCTCGAACGCCACCTCATCGAACCTCGAGCCTCGAGTCTCGAGCCTCGAGCGTCGGGGCGGAGGTGGTCGTCGCTGGGGCGGGCATTATCGGCTGCGCCATCGCCTACGAGCTGTCTCGCCGGGGGGTGTCGTGCCTGCTGCTCGATAGCCGGCGCGCGGGCATGGCGGCGACCAACGCCGCCGCCGGCATCCTCGCGCCGCTGGCGGAGTTCCGGCGGCCGGATGCCCTCGTCCACCTGGGGCTGGCCAGCCTGCGGCTCTACCCGGAGTGGGTGGAGCGCCTGCGGGAACAGGCGCCGGAGGTCGACGTGGAGTTCGCCCGCAACGGCGTGCTGCGCGTCGCCTTCGACGGGGAGGAGATGGCCGAGCTGCGGGCCGGCCTGCGCTACCAGGCGGAGCTGGGGATGGAGCTCATCGAGCTGGACGGCGCCACGGTGCGGGAGGTGGAGCCCCGGCTCAGTCCCCGCATCGTCGGAGGCGTGCTCTGCCCGGAGGAGGGGCAGGTGAGCAACCAGATGTTCACCATTGCGCTCTCACGGGCCGCTCGAAAGCGGGGCGTTCGCATCATCGAGAGCTGCCCGGCCCTGGGCTTTCGCGCCCGCGACGGCCGGGTGGTGGCGGTGCGCACACCCCAGGGCGAGTTCGCCTGCGACCGCCTGGTGCTGGCCGCCGGCCCCTGGACGCGGCCCCTCGCCCGCAAGCTGGGCGTGGACGTGCCGACGCGCCCGATGCGCGGCCAGATGCTGGCCATGGGCGGGATGGTCACCCCGATCCATGCCGTGGTCTGGGGCGCGCGGGGGTACCTGGTGCCGCGGGCCAACGGCCTGGTCTTCGCCGGGGCGACGGTGGAGGACGTGGGCTTCCGCCTCCGCACCACGAAGGCCGGCCTGGCCCAGGTGCGTCGCGCCGCCTGCGAGCTGGTGCCCCAGCTCCGCCACGCCAGCGAGCACTTCTCCTGGGTCGGCCTCCGTCCCGGCTCGCCGGACGGCCTGCCCATCATGGGGCCGCTGCCGGGGTGGGAGAACGTGACCGTGGCCACCGGCCACTTCCGCAACGGCATCCTCCTCGCCCCCATCACCGGCCAGCTCATCGCCCAGGCGATCCTCGACGGCCGCCCCGGCGAAGCGCTAGCGCCCTTCGACCCGGGGCGGTTCACCCTGAGCAACACATCGTAGGGGCCGACCTTTAGGTCGGCCCGGCCCAATAGGCGGGCCGGTCGAGCGGGCCGGACAGACCTAAAGCCCTGTCCCTACGTTGCTCGTTCGAACCGCCCCGCCAGCTCCCGCGCCGCCGCCCGCAGGTCGGCGGCCCCGCAGACGGCGCTGATGACGGCGACGGCGTCGGCCCCGGCCGCGAGCACCTCGTCGATGTTGGAGGCGTTGATGCCGCCGATGGCGACGACGGGCAGCGTGACCGCCGCCTTCACCTCGCGCAGCCGCTCCGGGCTCGCCGGCCGCGTGGTCTCCTTGGAGCCGGTGGGGAAGATGCTGCCGACGGCGACGTAGGAGGCGCCGCCGGCCTGGGCACGCCGCGCCTCCTCTGCGTTGTTAGTGGAGACGCCGATGAGGAACTCCGGCGGCGCCAGCGGTCGCACCGCCTCCACCGGCAGGTCCTTCTGGCCCAGGTGGACGCCGTCGGCCCGCAGCACCAGCGCCAGGTCCACGTGATCGTTGGCGATGAAGAGCGCGCCGTGACGGGCGCATAGCTCGCGGACGGCCCGCGCCTGGGCGAGCTGCTCCCCCTTGTCGCGCCGCTTGTCCCGCCACTGGAGCATCGAGGCGCCGCCCTCGAGGGCGAGCCGGGCGACCTCGACCGGGTCGCGGCCGACGCAGGCCTCCGGATCGATGATGACGTACAGGCCGCGGACGCGCGCTGGGGACATGGCGGCTTCATTGTACTTCCGGCCACCAGCCACCAGCGACTAGCGACCATGCCTAGTATCATGGGAACGTGCGCCCGCTCCACCTCGCCGTCCTCGTCGCGCTGAGCGTCATCTGGGGCTCCGCGTTCATGCTGGTCAAGGTGGTGCTGGAGGAGGTGCCGCCACTGACGCTGGTGGCGGGCCGGCTCTTCGGCGCCTTCCTCTTCCTCTCCCTCACCCTGCTGCTCGGGGGCCGCTGGCTGCCGCGCCGCCGGGAGGCCTGGCTGGCCTTCCTGGCGCTGGGGCTGGTCAACAACGTGTGGCCCTTTACCCTGCTCACCTGGAGCCAGCAGCACATCGAGAGCAGCCTGGCGGCCATCCTCACCTCCAGCATGACCCTCTCCACCGCCGTCCTCTCCCATTTCTGGATCAAGGAGCGGCTCACCATCGACCGCGCCCTGGGCATCCTGGTCGGCTTCGCCGGCGTCTTCGTGCTCATCGGCGCCGACCTGCGCGACATCACCGAGTCGAGCACGCTGGGGCAGCTCGCCGTCGTGGGCGGCGTGCTAGGCTACGCCTTCGGCACCGTCTTCGCCCGCCGTTACCTGCAGGGCGCCGACCCGACGGAGACGGCGGCGGGCCAGACGCTGGTGGGGGCGGCGGTCATGGTCCCGGTGGCGCTGGCGGTCGACCGGCCATTCGACCTCGTCATCTCCGCCAAGATCGCCCTGGCCTGGGCGACGTTGGGCATACTGGCGAGCGCCGTCGCCTACCTGCTCTTCTTCCGGCTCATCCGAGACATCACGGCCACCCAGGCGTCGATGGTGAGCTACCTGATCCCGGTCACCGCCGTCTTCCTCGGAGCGCTGGTGCTGGACGAGCGGCTGGGCGCGAACAGTTTCGTCGGGCTGGGGCTGATCATCGTGGGGGTCGGGGTGGTGAACGGCGGCGGCCGCTGGGCGGTAGAGCGGTTTCGAGGCGAACGCAGGGCGGTCGAAGGGGGACCGGTGGGCGGAGCAGGCGGCGGGGGAAGCCGGGAGCGCTAAACGACCTACGGGTTGTTTTGGCGCACACGTTTCTACTACAATGTCACCATCTGCAACACAGCAGGAAAGGAGTCTTGTGAAAGTGTTGCGCACCCTGAAACTGAGGTGGCTGGCCCTGGCGGGCCTAGGACTGGCGCTGGCCGCCCTGGCAAACGCCTGCGGCGGTGGTGGCAGTGGCTTGTCCGCCGAGGAGTATTTTCAGAAACTCCAGGCGATCGTCGACGAGACCGTACAGAAGGAAACCGCTGCCGTGCCTTCCGAAGAGGAGGCCGCTAACTTCACCCTTGATGAGCAAAAGCAGACGGGCATCGAATTCCTTACCTCATTGGCGAGCATAAACGAGGAAGCGATCGGCGGGGTCGAGGACCTGAACCCACCCGATGACATCCAGGACGCACACGACGATCTGGTGGCCGCGGGGAAAGAGCTGACGAGTACCTTCGGGGACTTTGCCGACCAGGCGCAGGACATCGCTCCTGAAGACATCGAAGAATTCTTCAATACCCAAGTATTCGGCGCATCGACCTTCGCGGGATTCGACGAGGCCTGCTCTGCCGTCCAGGACATTGCTGACGACAAGGGCATCGATGTCGACCTGAGCTGCGAGCCAGAAGAATAGGGAAAAGTTTTTTTCGTGATTTCACGCGCTGAGGGTTGACAAAGCGGAGAAGTGTCTGTAAATTAAGGCAAGAAGATAGGCCGGTGATCAGTTAAGGAGGCAGAATAGAACATGCCAGCAAAGAAGACAGCAGCCAAGAAGCCCGCTCGCAAGACCGCCAAGAGGCCCGCCGCGAAGAAGACGGCCAAGAGGCGCTAGGCCGCTCTCGATCGCATCAGACCAGCCTAGCTCAATCTGAATCGGCGATAGGGGGATGTGCTTTCCCCCTATCGCCATCTTTAGGGGTCAGGTTGTGTTGTACATGCTCGTGCCTGGCATCCGGGCACGGGATGTCTCTTTAGCCCAGCGTCCGGCTCCCGCCGCAGGCTACTTACTGTCGCGCACGGTGTAGAACGTGCGCGTGATGGTGGGCATAGTCTGGTCCACCTCGCGCCTGAGAGGCGAGCTCTCCAGATAGCGTTCTGCGGCCTCTCGGCTCTCCCAGATCGCGATGGCCACGCTTTCGCTTGGGTCGTCTTCCGCCTGGAGACTATAGGCGTGGAGGAGTCCGGGGCTCTCCTTGAACCGGCGGAAGAACTCGTCGGTCTGCTCACTAGGCGGCTGCTGCGCCCGCAGGATATAGGCAAACATTACGGATGTTCCTTTCTAGGTAGCTTCTTCCTTCGTTGCTATCGCCCTTTGAACACGGGCTCGCGCTTCTCCGCGAAGGCGCGCGGGCCCTCGCGGGCGTCCTCCGTCGACTGGACGACGGCCATCGCCTGACCGGCCGCCTCCAACGCCTCCTCCACGTCGCTGGTCAGCCCGCGGTAGACCAGCCGCTTGGCGAGTTGGATGGCGACGGCCGGCCCCTTCGCGATGCGCTCGGCCAGCTCTCGCGCCCCCGGCAACAGCTCGTCCGGCGGGACGACCCGGGAGACGTAGCCGATGCGCAGCGCCTCCTGGGCGTCGATGAAGTCGCCGGTCCAGATCAGCTCCAGCGCCTTCGCCACCCCGACGATGCGGGGCAGGTAATAGCAGCCGCCGTCGCCGGGCACCAGCCCTACCCTCACGTAGGACATGGCGAAGCGCGCCCCCTCCGAGGCGATGCGCATATCGCACATGCTGCACATGTCCATGCCCGCGCCCACGGCGGCGCCGTTCACCGCCGCGATGTAGGGCTTGTCCAGCAGCGTCACCTGGCGGGGGACGTGATGGACGCTGTCGCGCAGCCAGTTGCGGTGGTCGGCGGCGGAGACGGGCCCTTCGCTGCGCGCCGTATCAGCCACGCGGGACTCGCCCCGCAGGTCGGCCCCGGCGCAGAAGCCGCGGCCGGCGCCGGTGAGGATCACCGCGCGCACCTCGGCGTCAGTGCGGGCGTCCTCCAGCGCCTGCGCCCACTCCTGGAGCATGGCGGGGGTGAAGGCGTTCATCCGCTCCGGTCGGTTCAGGGTGATGGTGGCGACGCCATTCTCCTTCTCGTACAGGATCTGCTCGAAATCCATGGGCGGACCTTTCTCTGCGGTCGCCGGGCAAGCCCGGCCTCGAACGCGTATCGGCGAGGGCAATTGTAGCAGACGGCGCCGGCGTTCGCGGGCCGCCCCCTGGACGCTACCGGCGACAGCCTCTATCATTGTGCACGACTTCACCATTCGGCGCGCGCGGAGGTGCACCGTGACCATCGACACCCGCTGGACGGATGTGGACAAGATGCTGGAGCCGGCCCCCAAGAGCCGCGAGGAGCTGCACCTGCGGGCCGTCCAGGACATCGCGAAGGCGCGCTTTGAGCTCCCGACGCCCGAGCTCCCCTCCTACCGCGCCTTCGTCAACGTGCCCCAGGTCACCCTGCCGGTGAAGGACGAGCAGGGCAACGAGCTGACGCCCGACATCGTGGTGGTGGACACGCCGGGCAACATCCTCAAGATGGTGGCCCAGGTGGAGACGGGCGACACCGTGACCGAGGAGCGGGCGAAGAGCGCCTGGCTGCCCTACTGCCGCCTGCCCGACGTCGCCTTCTACCTCTATGTCCCGGTCGGCTACGGCGGCGCCGCCAAGCGCATCTGCCGGAGGCTGGGCATCGATGTCTACGGCTTCCGCACCTGGCGCTACGTCCCCCAGGGGCTGGAGATCAACGACATCTCGGAGCCGCCGGGCATCATGGCCGCCCTCATGCCGCCCATCGTGCGCAAGATCCTGCGCGGGGTGTGAGGGGGAAGCGACTAACTGATCCCGCCGAGTCGCGACGGCTATTCTATCCTTGCGCCCTTCTCAAGGTTGTGCCGCGCGCAGAGAATCCTGACGTTCTCAGGAGTTAGACCGGTCCCGCCCCTGGAGAAGGGCAGTTCGTGGTCGAAGTGAATCTGGTCATCCGCGCCGCAAATCACACAACACCCCTTGTCGCGCTTGTAGACCGCCTGCTTCACCCAGGATGGAATAATCCTCCTGAACTCATCCATTTCCTCTTGATGCACAAGCTCGTCCGGGGTGTCTGATAGGCGCATCCGAAACTTGAACACCTTGCGTCCAGCTAGAGATTTGTACTCATAGGCAATCAACTGAAACAGGCCTCTGTCCGACCAAATCCCTGGGCGTAGCTTTTCGTATACGCGCACCAACGGCTTGCTTGCTTCCGGGCTGTCTGCCGCCCTCGCAAACAGGGCGTTTTCAGTGGGTTCACCTGATGGTAGGGTCCAAGGTTGGTCAACTGACTTTGGGTCTGTCCCAGGCTCTCGCCTGATATCATGCCCCTCGTAGACAAGCTCGGCTCCGTCCTCTGATAGGGAGTCATCGTAGGGGGCCCCCGGGCGCCGGGACATCAGAACGACAGAGACCGCAGGAGGCTCGCGGAAGTACATGCCGCGCTGGAGGGAACCCCTCTCACGGGCGCACATTTCCCAATACGTTAGGATTTCGTCCCGCACTCTGTGCTCTGCCTCTTCCAACTTTGCGACGGTAGCTCTAGTATACTCTTTCAACTGCGTCACGCCGGCTCTGCTGGCGGCAAGCCCTCCACCATCGCCTTCAGCAACCCCCGGTGACACTTCGATTCCTCCTCGCAGCCGCAGAGGAGGGTGACGGTGCCGCGCGCCGCCCGCTTCGCTAGCTCCGCCAGCAGCTCCGGCTTCTCGCGCATCTCGGCCCGGTAGCGCCGGGCGAACTCCGCCCAGTCGATCTGCCCCGCTCGATAGGCGCGCAGCAGCTCCGTGCTCGGCCCCAGCTCCTTCTCCCAGCGGTCGATGGCGTCCTTGCGCACGCCTCGCGGCCAGAGGCGCATGACCAGCAGCCGCTCGCCGTCATCGGGCGAGGGCGGGTCGTAGATGCGCTTGGTCTTGATCACTTCGGGTCGGGCTCCCCGGCCAGTCCGCCTAGGGCGGACTCGATCTCCTCCCCGCCAAAGGCGGGGTAGCGGGCGGCGAAGGCGCTGATGAGGCCGAAGCAGCCGCTGATCATCATGTCGCCGTGGGGGGTGGCGAAGTAGGGCCGGAGGCGGCTCTGGCGCAGCCGTCCCCGCTGCGGGCCGGTGACGGCGAGGAGTAGCTTGCCCTGAGCGATGCCGATGGGACCGATACTGCCGTGGGCGGCCTCCGGCGCGCCGCGTCCGCCTCTCGGCGGATAGAAGACGCCGTGGCCCTTGCTCTCGAACACCTCCTCGTGGGCCAGCGTGCCGGCGACCAGCCGCTCGGTGAAGTCCTCGATCTGCTCGCTGGTCAGCTCGCCGGTGTGGTGCTCGTAGAGGCTGCGGATGTGGCTGCCGCGCAGGTGGAAGGCGAGGGCGTGCATGTTCCCCAGGTTGAGTACCAACTGCTCCTCCGCCGCGGCGACGCGCGGGTCCTGGAGGGCGCCCAGCGCCGCCGCCGGCCCGGTGTCCAGGAAGACGACGGGCGCGTCGCCTCCGGCGGAGGCCACCACGGCGCGGGCGCGGGTGAGGTAGTCGGGCAGCTCCTCCGGCAGGTAGGCAAAGGCGCGCAGGTCGTTCTCGCGCTCGACCACGCGGCGCAGGTGGTCGAAGCGGAAGAGCCGGTCCGAGTAGCCGGGCGGCGCGTCGCCGTGATCGAGGCAACCCAGCGCCAGCCCGTCGAAGTGGCCGGGGACGTCGAAGGCGGCCAGGGCGCTCCGGATGGCGGCCAGGTCCAGGTCGCGCAGCTCGATGCGCTCCACGCCGTCTCCGCCTAAGGCGGAGGCCGCTTCGTCCTCGCCCACGATGCGCACGCCCAGCGCCTGCACCCGCTCCAGGTCGTCGTCGAAGGTGCGCGCCGCCTCGGGCGTGGCGTAGGCAGCACGGCCCGCCTTCACGTGGTCCTCCAGCGCCCAGTGGCAAGGCCCGCCACCCTGGATAACGCCCGTGAGGAGCACCGCCTGCCCCGCCTCCGTCGCCCGCCGGATGCGGCCGGCCGCGATGGCGGTGGCGCTGGGCATCACCAGCTTGATGCTGTTCTCGACGGGCCCGGACGAATCGAAGAGGAGGATGTCCTGGGTGCCGGTGCCCATGTCGACGGCGAGGATGCGCATGGTGAACAGCTCCAAGAGTTTCGACAGCGGAAGCTACTTCTATTGTAGCACCGGCCGCGGCCCGAAGATGCCCACGCCGCCCCCGGACGGAGGCCTGCCCTGAGGCTTCGCCGTGAGCTCAGCCGAACGGGCGAAGCCCGAAGGGATGGCAGCGGGGGCGTCCGGGGGCGGCGTGTCGGGCGGGAGGGCTACGGGCCGGGGTCGCGCAGGTCGTCCGTGTACCACTGGTGGAAAAGGTACGCGCTGGAGACCAGCAAGACCAGCATGAGGGCGAGGGCAAAGGCCACGACGACATCCTTTCGAACGCGTGTCCTACCGAACATGCGTACTATAGAACACATATGCTGGTCTTGTCAAGAGGGTTCTGAAGGAAATTCGGCCGCTAGTTTGGAAGGAACGGGGGTGCCGG
>MGOB01000001.1:10760-10972 GCA_001796995.1 Chloroflexi bacterium RBG_16_68_14
CCTGCCGGGGGTTTGGGGGTGTCCCCCAAAACAAGAAAAGGGCGGCCGCGAGTCCGCCGGAGGCGGACGACGTGGGCCGCCCTGTGTCCTCTACCCCTCCGCCAGCGGCGCCACCG
This sequence comes from Chloroflexi bacterium RBG_16_68_14, assembly GCA_001796995.1. Taxonomy (GTDB): domain Bacteria; phylum Chloroflexota; class Dehalococcoidia; order DSTF01; family RBG-16-68-14; genus RBG-16-68-14. The sequence goes on from MGOB01000001.1 coordinate 10,877, forward strand.
GCTGGTAGGAGCCCAGCTTCTCCTGCTGGCGCCACTGCTCCTTCCCCTGGAGCAGCAGGTCGCCGCCGTACATATCGCAGCAGACGATGGCCGGGA
>MGOB01000001.1:11009-14349 GCA_001796995.1 Chloroflexi bacterium RBG_16_68_14
CAGCTCCTCGTAGGCGATGACGTCGACGCTGCGGATGGTCTTGGATAGGAGCGCGCCCGCCCCGCCCACGGCCAGGCAGTAGGCCGCCTTCTGCTCCTGGAGCGCCCGCTGCACCCGCGGCCCGCGCCCTCCCTTGCCGATGGTCATCTTCACCCCCAGCTCCAGCAGCCGGGGAGTGAAGGGGTCCAGGCGCATCGATGTCGTCGGGCCGGCGGAGCCGATCACCCGGCCCGGCCGGGGCGGCGTGGGCCCCACGTAGTAGATGATCTGCCCCTTGAGGTCGAAGGGCAGGGGCTCGCCCTTCTCGGCGGCTTGGAGCATGCGCCGGTGGGCGGCGTCGCGAGCGGTGTAGATGGTGCCGTAGACGCGCACGTGCTCGCCCGCCCTGAGCTGGGCGATGTCGTCCTCGGTCAGGGGCGCGCTGACGCGGATCTCGCTATCTCGACGCTCGACAGGCATGGCTACTCCTCCTCCTGCGTCTCAGGGCGAATGATGCGCAGCACCACCTCGCCGCCCTCCTCCCACTGCTCGAAGGCGAAGAAGGGGCAGCACTCGCCCTCCTCCTCGACGAACGTGCTCACCCGCTCCCATGTGCCCGGCCTGCCCTCGAAGCGGTACTCCGCGCCGTCCTCGCGTACGACCTGCGACCGCGCCTCGTCCAGGAGGATGTCGGGCGGCTCGCGGCGGCGCTTCGCCCACTCGGCGTCGAGGCGGCAGACCGGCTCCGCGTCCGGCTCTCGAGGCGGCACGTAGCGACGGCGGCCTTCCAGCTTCGATCCTCCAGCTTCCAGCTTCGAGCTCACAGCTCCGCTTCCTTCAGCCGCGCGCTGTGGCACTGGAGGTTCACCGCCACCGGCAGCGCAGTGATGTGGGTGGGGTAGGTCTCGATGTTGACGGTCAGGGCGGTGTTCAGCCCACCGACGGCCTGGGGGCCCACGCCCAACGCGTTCACCTTCTCCAGCAGCTCCTCCTCGAACTGGGCCGTCTCCGGGTCGGCGCTGCGCTGGCCCACCTTGCGGGTGACCGCCTTCTTCGCCAGGTACATGGCGTATTCCGAGGTGCCGCCCACGCCCACGCCCACCACCAGCGGCGGGCAGGCGTTCCCACCTGACTCCTCGACGGCGCGCAGGACGAAGTTGGTGATCCCCTCCTTGCCCTCCGAAGGGAGCATGATGGTGAAGCGGGTCATGTTCTCGCAGCCGCCGCCCTTGGGCAGCACCTTGATCTTGAAGGCATCGCCCGGCACCAGGTCGATGTGGATGACCGCCGGCGTGTTGTCCTTGGTGTTGGTCCGGCTGGAGAAGGGATGCTCGACCATGGAGGCGCGCAGGTAGCCCTCGGTATACCCCTTCGAGACGCCCCTGTTGATCGCCTCGGCCAGTGAGCCGCCCACGATGTGCACGTCCTGCCCCAGCTCCACGAAGACGACGGTGGTGCCGGTATCCTGACAGAGGGGGATCATCTCCCGCTTGGCCAGTTCCACGTTCTCCAGGATCTCCACCAGCACCTGCTTCCCCAGGGGCGATTGCTCCGTCTCCCTGGCCCGCTCCAGCGCAGCCACCACGTCCTCCGGCAAGAAGTGGGTGGCCATCTCGCATAGCTCCGCCACCTTCTCGGCGATCTGATCGACGTGGACCTGGCGCACCTTGGTCGTTGCTTCTGTCGTCATGAACGGCCTGCCTCTCTATGCTCCCGCTCAGCCTTTCGAGGGCCACGATACTCCCGAGGGACAGGCTTCAGCCTGTCGCTGTCGGGCTAAAGCCCGACCCGCGGGATAGGGTAGGGACAGACCTTCACCTGCCTGCCGGCAGACGGGGCTCTGTCCTGTCCGGCCTCCTAAGTATAGCGCCTCGTTCCCCGACCGCAGCTTGAAAGCTGCGGCATCGATTCGCCGAAATATGCCGCACCATTCATGGTGCGGTGCGCGTATTGGCCCTACGCCTTCGCCGGCTCCAGAAGCCCGATGAGCTCTTTGTTCGCCTCGGCGGCCGCCCGGATCTTCGATAGCTCCTCCTCCGAGACCGGCACCTCGTACACCTGCTGGATGCCGCCGGTGCCCAGCTTGACGATGGTGCCGCAGAAGACGTCCTTGATGCCGTACTCCCCCTGGAGGTAGACGGAGCAGGGGATGAGCCGGTGCTGGTCCAGCACGATCGCCTCCACCATCTGGATGGTGGCGGCGGCCGGGGCCTGGTAGGCGCTGCCCGTCTTGAGCAGCGACAGCACCTCGGCGCCTCCCTTCATCGTCCGCTCCACGAGCGCCTCGACGCGCTCCTTGGGCAGGAGCGACGTGAGGGGGACGCCACCCACCATCGTCGCGCTGACGATGGGCACCATGGTGGTGTCGGTGTGGCCGCCCAGCACGTAGCCGTGCACGTCCCGGATCGAGACGCCCAGCTCGCGGGAGACGAAGGTGCGGTAGCGGGCGCTGTCCAGCATGCCGCCCTGGCCCATCACCCGCTCGCGGGGGAACTTGGACGCGCCCAGCGCCACGTGGCACATGGCGTCCATCGGGTTGGCGAAGATGATGAGGACGGCGTCCGGCGAGTGGCGGACGGCGTTCGTCACCTTGTCCCGCACGATGGCCGCGTTGTTGTTGAGCAGCTCCTCGCGGCTCATGCCCGGCTTGCGCGGCGCCCCCGCGGTGAAGACGATGACCTCCGAGCCGGCCGTCTCCTCCCAGCCGTCGGTGGCGGTGATGGCGCTATCGAAACCCGCCCAGGCGGCCGACTGGGCGAGGTCCAGCGCCTTGCCGTGGTGCATCGTCTCCACGATGCTCGGCTCGTCCTGGAGGACCACGTCGCAGTAGCCCTTCTCGACCAGCCGTTGGGCGATGGCACCGCCGGTCATCCCGGCGCCAACAATGGTGACCTTCTTCCGTGCGCTCATAGTGCTACCTCCTCTCGAACCTCTTGTGCGCTGCTTGTTTGTTCCTCTTCTCTGCGTTGTGCCCACGGTGTCTACGTGGCGGCGGCCAGCAGCTTCAAGGCAACGCCGAAGCGCATCTCCGCGGCATCCGGCCTCTGGGGGAACGCCGCCAGCAGCCGGTCTACCGTCTTCAGCGACTCGTCGGACGCGCCCCGCTGGGCGAGCAGTTCTCGAAGCTGCGTAATCGCTGCATACGTACTCAGGTCGGCTAGCTGTTCGAGCTCAGCCTCAGCGGCGGAGGAGCGGATAGCGCCGGCCGCCTTCAGAGCGAGATGGATCAAGTCGGTCTCCTGGTGATAGATGCCCAGCAGCCGCCGGAGCTCGGCCAGCGGTTCTGCGTGCTCATGCACGCGGATCTCCAGATCAGTCGCGTACTCGCCTGTGACAACCCGCAGGAGGGCGCTGCGTTGCC
>MGOB01000001.1:14394-14483 GCA_001796995.1 Chloroflexi bacterium RBG_16_68_14
GGAGGCGCTCATCCAGTGGCAAGTCGGCTTTCGCCTCGAACGTATCGCCCATCGCCTGGACGACCTGCTCGCCCGCCAGGACGTTGCCA
>MGOB01000002.1:0-276 GCA_001796995.1 Chloroflexi bacterium RBG_16_68_14
GGTGCCGCCGACGCCTGCGCCCACTCCGTCCGCCTCCCCGCAGCCGGTCAGCGTCTCCGTGGAGCAAGGACAGGGCGTTATCGAGATCGGCGACGCGCTGGAGGACGCCGGCGTCATCGACTCCGCCATCCAGTTCCGCGTCCTCGTCGCCCTCCTGGGCTACGACAAGATGCTCCAGGCCGGGGACTACGAGTTCGAACCCGATATGCCGGCCCTCCAGGTCGTGTACCGGATGCGGCGCGGCATCGTCTCGCCGAACTTCGTAACGGTCGTCGA
>MGOB01000002.1:359-1658 GCA_001796995.1 Chloroflexi bacterium RBG_16_68_14
GGCAACTTCGACGAGTTCGACTTTCTGATCCGGCTGGGCGCGCAGACGCCCCTGGGGGGCTACCTCTTGCCAGCCACCTACTTCTACCGCCGGAGCGACACCGCCGAGGACGTCATCCAGCAGATGCTGGAGGCGATGGACAAGGGCTTCACGAAGGAGCTGCGCAGCGAGGCGCTGGACGCGGGTCTCACCATGCACGGCGTCCTCACCCTCGCCTCCATAATCGAGCGCGAGGCGAAGGTAGCGGCGGAGCGGCCGATCATGGCGCAGGTGTTCCTCAAGCGTCTGCGGCTGGGCATAGCGCTGGAGGCGGATCCCACGGTCCAGTACGCCGTGGCCGAGGACCCTGCGAGCGTCGAGGAGTTCGGCTACTGGAAGACGGAGCTTACGAAGGATGACCTCGGCGTCGATTCGCTCTACAACACCTACCGCTACGGTGGCCTGCCGCCCGGGCCGATCTCGGCGCCGCGCATGGACTCCATCCTCGCCGTTATCCACCCGGCGGACACGAACTACCTCTACTTCGTCGCCAAGCCGGACGGCTCCCATGCCTTCGCGGAGACGTTCGAGGAGCACCAGCGGAACATCGAGGAGTTCCAGCCGTGACCCGCTACGCCGGCGTCATCGGCTACCCGGCGAAGCAGTCGCTCTCCGCCGTCTTCCAGCAGGCGGCGTTCGACCACCTGGGGCTGGACATGCGCTACGAAATCTGGGCGACGCCGGAGGAGCGGCTGGCGGAGGTCGTGCAGGGGCTGCGGGCGCCCGACCGCCTGGGCGCCAACGTGACGATCCCGCACAAAGAGGCCGTGCTCCCCCTCATGGACGAAACGGACGAGCTGGCCCGACGCGTCGGCGCCGTCAACACAATCGTCAACCGCGAGGGGCGGCTGCACGGGCACAACACGGACGTCGGCGGCTTCCTGCGCGCGCTGCGCGAGGACGGCGGCTTTGACCCCGCCGGCGCCCGCGTGCTCGTGGCCGGAGCGGGCGGCGCGGCCCGCGCCATCGTCATCGCCCTGATCGACGCCGGCGCCGCCAGCGTCACCGTCATCAACCGCACGTTCCCCCGCGCCGGCCGGCTGGTGCAGGAGCTTCAGCCGCACGCCGCCGGGACGGAGCTGCACGCGCTGCCGGACGTGCACGCCTCTTGGGCGGCCTCCGTTTTATCCTGCCGCCTTCTGATAAACTGTACCTCGGTCGGCATGGCTGGCACGCAGGAAGAGAAGGGTTCGCCGGTGCCTATCGATCTCATCCCAGCGGGCGCTCTCGTATTCGATCTAATCTACCGCCCGATCCAGA
>MGOB01000002.1:1708-2037 GCA_001796995.1 Chloroflexi bacterium RBG_16_68_14
GGCGGCCTCCCCATGCTCATCTATCAGGGGGCGGACTCCTTCCGCCTGTGGACAGGCCTTGAGCCACCCGTCGAGGTGATGTTCCGCGCCGCCCGTACGGTTCTGGGGATCAAGGGGGCGTAGCGGGATGGAGTGGGGCATCCTGGGAGTCGCGGTAATCTTCGTGGTCGTCGGCTACATCGTGCTGCAGGGGACGCGCGCGTCCATGGCCTGGCGCAAGGCCGCTTCCGGTGGCGACGTGGACGTCATCCGCCAGATCCTGGAGGATGCGATCCTCTCCTGGCGCTCGATCAAGCGGCCCAGGGAGGTCGCGCCCGACGTCTGGCGGG
>MGOB01000002.1:2078-2146 GCA_001796995.1 Chloroflexi bacterium RBG_16_68_14
GCCTCCGTCTCCTGCCAGGTCGAGAGCGAGTACCGCCTGCTGAACGGCCGCTGGCTGGAGGTGTCCAG
>MGOB01000002.1:2239-2414 GCA_001796995.1 Chloroflexi bacterium RBG_16_68_14
TCCGCATCGACGTCCACACTACGTTCCGGGACGCCGACGGTACGGCCGAGCGCGTTTGCATCCTGACGACGAACGTCAGCCGCGAGCTCGCCCGCGAGGTGGACTGGGAGGAGTGGACGCCGGCGGAGATCGTGGACGCCTTCGGCGGGCGGTACCGCCTGGGGGAGCGCGGCGT
>MGOB01000002.1:3507-4869 GCA_001796995.1 Chloroflexi bacterium RBG_16_68_14
TCCGACGTGTGCACCGTCCCCGCCGCCGGCGTCGTCGGCGAGGCGATGGTCGCCATCGTCCTGGCGCAGGCGCTGCTCGAGAAGTTCGGCGGCGACCGCCTGGAGGAGACCCGCCGCAACTTCGACGCGTACCAGAAGACGATCGGCCCGCGCGGGAAGGTGTGACGCTTGGTGACGCAAGAGCCGCCCATCGCCGCAATCGACGCCTGGGCCCAGCCCGGCAGCGCGAAGCTGATCAACCGCCCGGAGTTCGCCAGCCTGTGGCGGGCTACGAGGATGGTCCCGCTCCCCGAGGGCATCCCGATTGACCAGCTCATCGCCGAGATGGACCAGGCTGGTATCGGGCGCTCCGTGCTCCGCGCCTGGGTCGCCCCCGATGGCTGGATCATCACTAACGACGAGATCGCGGCCCTCGTCCAGCGGTTCCCGGACCGCTTCCACGGTGTCGCCACGGTGGACCTCAAACGACCGGTCGAGGCCGTGGCCGAGCTGCGGCGGGCCGTGAACGACCTGGGCCTGCGGGGGCTGCACATGCTGCCCTGGATGTGGGACCTCCCGCCCAACGACAGGCATTACTACCCCCTCTACGTTGCTTGCGTTGAGCTCGGTATCCCCTTCTGCCTCCAGGTCGGGCACACAGGGCCGTTGCGTCCGTCGGAGCCGGGCCGCCCCATCCCCTACCTCGACGAGGTCGCTCTCACTTTCCCGGAGTTGACCATCGTCGCCGGCCACATCGGCTACCCCTGGACCGAGGAGATGGTCGGCCTCGCCTGGAAGTACCCGAACGTGTACATCGATACCTCCGCCTACCTTCCCCGCTACTACCCGCCGGCTCTGCGTATGTTCATGAACAGCCACGGCCAGGACAAGGTGCTGTTCGGGACTAACTACCCGATGCTCTCTCCCTCCCGCTGCCGCGCCCAGGTCGAAGACCTCGGCCTGAAGCCCGAATCCAGGGAGAAGTTCCTGCGCCTGAACGCCCTCAGGGTATTCGGTCTGGCGGACTAACCCCATGACCCAGCGCCCTCAACGCATCGTCCTCACCGGCTTCTCCGGCACCGGCAAGAGCCTCGTCGCGCCCATCGTCGCCCAGCGCCTCGGCTGGGAGTGCGTCGATACGGACTCCCTCGCCGAGCAGGCCGCTGGCCGTCCCATCGCGGACATCTTCGCCCACGAGGGCGAGGCCCGCTTCCGCGAGCTGGAGGTGGACGCCGTCCGGCAGGCCTGCGCCCGCGAGAGAGCCGTCGTCGCCGTTGGCGGCGGCGCCACGCTGCGGCCGGACAGCCGCCGCCTTCTCGCCGACGGCGGCTTCGTCGTCTGCCTGGAGGCGAGGCCGGAGACAGTGCTCCAGCGCCTCCGCGA
>MGOB01000002.1:5067-5275 GCA_001796995.1 Chloroflexi bacterium RBG_16_68_14
CCCCCGGCCGGCTGGAGGCGATGGCCTGTGCGCCGGCGGACGCCCCGGGCGGCGCCGCCTGCGTGGTGAGGACGGCCGGCGCTGCCTGCCCGGTGTTCATCGAGTGGGGCGGACTGGCCTCGCTCGGCGCGCGGATGCGGGATGCGGGTCTGACGGCGCAGACCTACCTGATCAGCGACGAGGACGTCTTCGCCCGCTATGGCATGCG
>MGOB01000002.1:5346-7435 GCA_001796995.1 Chloroflexi bacterium RBG_16_68_14
CAAGTCGCTGGAGACCGCCGCCGCGATCTACGACTGGCTGATCGAGCAGCGGGCGGAGCGCGGCCAGACGATCGTCGCCCTGGGCGGCGGCATGGTCACCGACCTGGCGGGCTTCGTCGCCGCCACCTACGCCCGCGGCCTGCCCCTCGTCCACGTTCCCACGAGCGTCCTGGCGATGGTGGACGCCGCCGTCGGTGGCAAGGTGGCGGTCAACCACCCGCGGGCGAAGAACGCTATCGGTGCCTTCTACCAGCCACGGCTCGTCCTCGCCGATGTCTCCACCCTGGGCACGCTGCCGCGGCGGGAGCTCTCCGGCTGGGCGGAGGCGATAAAGCACGCCTTGATCCTGGACGCGGAGCTGATGGCCTTCTTCGAGCGGCACGCCGAGGCGGTGCTCGGCCTGGAGCCGGAGCCCACGACGGAAGCGGTCCGGCGCAGCGTCGCCATCAAGGCCGCGGTGGTAAGCGAGGACGAGCGGGAGGAGACCGGCCGTCGTACCATTCTCAACTACGGCCACACCGTGGGGCACGCCATCGAGGCGGCCACGGCGTACGGCCGCTTCCGCCACGGCGAGGCGGACGCCATCGGCATGACCGCCGCCGCCGCGATCAGCCGCCGGCTGGGCCTCCTCTCGCCGGACGACGAGCGGCGCCAGCGGGAGCTGCTTGAGCGCTTCGGGCTGCCAACCGGCGCGGACGACATCGACCGCGCCGCCGTCGTCTCGGCCATCGCCCTGGACAAGAAGGTGCGCGCGGGCGCCGTGCGCTGGGTTCTCCTGGAGGGGATAGGCCGGGCCGTCCTCCGCGATGACGTCCCGCAGGCGGTGGTGGTGGAGGCGCTGGACGAGGTGCCTGTGTGAATGTAGAGGAAGCCTTCAGGCTTCCAGAACGGGGGGAAGCCTTCAGGCCTCCGCTCCATTGAGAGATCGCGCACGAATGTACGAGCAGATGACCGCCCTCCGCGCCGTCGTGCGCGGGCGCGTGCAGGGCGTCGGCTTCCGGGATTTCGTCCTGAACCGCGCCCGCTTTCTGGCCGTCAGCGGCTACGTCCGCAACCTCCCGGACGGCCGCTCGCTGGAGGTCGTCGCCGAGGGGTCGCGCTCCGACCTCGAGCAGCTCCTGTCGTTCCTGCGGGAGGGGCCGCGGATGTCGCGCGTCGACGCCGTCGATGCCGACTGGGGCGAGCCCACCGGCGCCTACGACGGCTTCGGCATCGGCTACTCGTGCTAGGCCGGCGGCGCCGGCGCCAACTTGTCCCCTTATTGATATAACACTCGGCCTCCTTCACGCGTCTAATAGGCAGAAGGAGGGACCGATGACCCAGGCAAGGCTCATAACCGCAACGGCCGTCGCGCTGGCGCTCGTCGCCCTGCTCGCGCCCTGGGCGGCCGGCCCCGGCGCCGCCGACGAGTACAAAGTCGCGAATGGCGAGACGCTGTCCGAGATCGCGGAGCGACACGGCATGACCGTGGAGGAGCTGGCCCAGGCGAACGGCATCGTGAACCCGGACCTGATTCTCAGCGGCCAGGTGCTGGTGGTCCCCGGCGCCGCCGGCGGCCGCGGCGCCGTCCGGGTTCCTGAAGAAGCGGGCACCTATGTCGTCCAGGCGGGCGATACCCTCAGTGACATCGCTGACCGGTTCGGAGTGCCGCTGGTGGCGCTCGTCCAGGCCAACGGCCTCAGCGACCCACAACTCATAGTGGAGGGCGATTTACTCGTGATCCCGGTGCCGGAGATTCCCATCGCGCCGCCGGCGGCGCCGGAGACGGAAGCGCTGCTGGACGAGGCGGCGGCCGCCGAGGGGTTGGACCCCGGGCTCGTGAAGGCGCTGGCCTACCTGGAGAGCGGTTGGCAGCAGGACGTAGTCAGCCACACCGGCGCGCTGGGCGTGATGCAGGTCCAGCCCACCACCGGCTACTGGCTTGAAAACGAGATATTCGGCTACGACCTGAACATCGAGACCAGCGCCCACGACAACATCCGGGCCGGCGCCCGCTACCTGAGCATCCTCATGGACCTGACGGGCGACACGGATAAGGCGCTGGCGGCCTACTACCAGGGCTACGGCGCCCTCAGCCTCGGCATCATCT
>MGOB01000003.1:0-9330 GCA_001796995.1 Chloroflexi bacterium RBG_16_68_14
CTGCTGGCTCCGCTCGCGTCGTCGAACAAGGCAAACGTTATGTAGGCTGTGTGGCTCTCATCCGACGCTCGATAGAAAGCCACATAGCCGGCCACGAACCCGTGCTTCGCAAGGTCGATATGCTCGTACTCTTGGCCGAGGTCCCCCCTGAGTTCTTGCTCGAAGGGTGCAAGGTCGGGGAACGCCGCGCCCACCTCGTCTTCCGTCGGCGCCAGGGAACGCAGTCGGCGCGCTACCTCCTCCGTTATCGGCTCCGCAGTCGGTAGCTGGTAGAAGCCGAGCGTCGCCACAGGCAGCGGGGGCGTATCGGTCAGCTCCACCGCCACGGTTGGCGTAGCGCCCTCGTCCGTGGCGGCGTCCTCCTCCTCGCACGCGGTGGTCGCGAGGAGGACGGCAAAGAGCAATAGGATCGCGATCCAACGCATCGCTCGCCTCCCTTGCTGGCGAAGCTGGAGTGATCATACCACTGAGCACCGCCCCCGCCTACGTCTACCCTTGCCGGGCACGGTAGAATCTTGAGCGTGACACCAAGAAGACAGCTCGGTGACTTCGGCGAGCGCGTCGCCAGGGCGCACCTGGAGGCGAAGGGCTACCGCATCCTCGCGACCAGGTTCCGCGTGCGCGAGGGCGAGGTGGACATCGTGGCCGAGCGCGACGGCGTGGTCGCCTTCGTGGAGGTGAAGACGCGCCGCGGCGACGCCATGGGCTCCGCCCTGGAGGCCATCGATAGGCGCAAGGCCCAGCGCCTCCTGCTGGCCGCCGAGGCCTTCGCCCAGCAGCACCCGGAGCTGCCGCCCGGACGCCGCATCGACCTCATCGCCATCGACCTGGACGAGACGGGCCGCGTTCTCTCCCTCCAGCACATCGAGAGCGCCGTGGAGGAGAGCTAAACATTCACCGCGGGTTGAAACCCGCGGCTTCCTGCTGCGGGACCGAGAAGCTGCGGGGTTCATCCCGCAGGAGCCGTGTCCTTCACACCCCGTATCGGTACTGGCTATACTGATGGCGCGATGCCCATCTACGAGTACCGCTGTCAGGACTGCCGGAAGCGCACCAGCGTCTTCGTCCGCAGCATGGGCGCGGCGGTAGAGGCGCGGTGCCAGCACTGCGGCAGCTCTAAGCTCAGCCGGCTCATCTCCCGCGTCGCCGTGGGCCGCTCCAGCAGCAGCTCCTCCGAAGACTTCGACGAGCGCATGCTGGCCGACGTGGACGAGAGCGACCCGCGCAGCATGGCCCGCTTCGCCCGCCGCATGCGCGACCAGTTGGGCGAGGACCTGGGGCCGGAGTTCGACGAGGCCATCGAGCAGATGGAGGCCGGCCAGTTGCCCGACGAGGGCGATGGCGGCGACGACTGGTCGCTGGGTGAAGACTGACCATGCCCATCTACGAGTACACCTGCGCTGACTGCGGCCGCCTCACCAGCGTCTTCCTCAAGACGATGAGCGCGGAGAAGGAACCGGCCTGTACCCACTGCGGCAGCGGCAAGCTCGCCCGCGCGCCCTCCCGCTTCGCCTACCACAAGTCGGGGCAGCGCATCCTGGAGGAGTACGGCGCCGAGCCCCGAAGCCTGGAGGACTACAAAGACCCCCGCCAGATCGGCCGCTGGACGGAGCGCAAGTTCAAGGAGTACGGCATGGACCTGCCCAAGCAGGCCCGCGAGATGATCGACGCCGCGCGCGAGGGGGAGCTCCCCTCGCCCGTGAGCGAGCTGTAGGGAGCGTCTCCATGGAGTCTGTAGGCGATCAGCTAGAACCCATCATGGAAGGCGTGCGCGCCGTCTTCGCCGATAAGCATGGGGCGCGCGAGCGGGCCCTCCCCCTCTGCCGGGAGGCGCTCCGCCACTCAGCCAACGCCATCCGCGCCGTCCACCGGCAGGAGTTTGCCGAGGCCGAAGGGCTCATCGACCGCGCCGGCGGCCTCCTCGCCGAGGCGAGGGCGAGCCTGCGTGACCACCCGGACACCTATTACGCCGGCTTCGTCCACGATGCCCAGAAGGAGTACGCGGAGGCGTGCGCTACCCTGGCCGTCATCGCCGGCCGGCCGCTGCCCACGCCGCAAGGCCTGGGCGTGGAGCTGCCCGCCTACCTGAACGGCCTGGGCGAGGCGGTGGGCGAGCTGCGCCGCCACCTGCTCGACCGGCTGCGGGCCGGCGATGTCGAACACTGCGAGGGTGTCCTCGCCGCCATGGACGATATCTACAGCGTGCTGGTCACCATGGACTACCCGGACGCCATGACCGGCGGCCTCCGTCGCACCACCGACGCCGTGCGCGGCATCCTGGAGCGCACCCGAGGCGACCTCACCGTCTCCGTCCGCCAGCGAGAGCTGGAGCGCAAGCTGGCGGAGTTCGGGAAGCGGCTGGGGTAGGGGCGGTAGCAAACGCTTTCCTCAGACGGTATAATTCCCCACCCGCGAGCGATGTGGGGAACCGATGGCTCAGGCATCTAGCGATACTGTCACCGTCCTCTTCACCGACCTCGTCGGCTCTACCGAGCTGCTTGAGCGTCTCGGCGACGATGCCGCCGAGTCGGTCCGCCGCGCCCACTTCAGCCTCCTCCGCCACGCGGTGGCGGCCCGCGGCGGCCAAGAGGTGAAGACCCTGGGCGACGGTCTCATGGTGGCCTTCTCCAGCGCCATCGATGCCCTGGCCTGCGCCGTGGCCATGCAGCAGGCAGTGCATCGCCACAATCAGCAGCAAGCCGAAGAGCACCGCCTCCAGGTCCGCGTCGGCCTGCACGTGGGCGAACCCATCCGCGACGAACAGGACTACTTCGGGATGCCGGTGGTCATCGCCAGGCGCCTGTGCGATAGCGCCCAGGGCAGCCAGATCTTAGTCTCAGAGCTGGTGCGTGGTCTCGTCGGCTCCCGGGGCGGACACGCCTTCCGTCGGCTGGGTCCCTTGACCCTGAAGGGCCTCGCGGAGCCGCTCCCGGCCTGTGAGGTGGTCTGGGAACCGGCCGTCGAAGGGGCGGAGGCCCATCGAACGGCGGTCGCCAAGCCACCGAGACCTCTCCCGCTGCCGCCGCTGCTCGCCGGTGGCGAACGTACGGCTTTCGTCGGTCGGGAGCGAGAGCTGCAAACGTTACTGGAGTGCTGGGGACAGGCACAGACGGGTCAGCGCCGGCTGGTCTTGCTGGCCGGCGAGCCCGGTATCGGCAAGACCCGCCTCGCGGCGGAGTTCGCCGTCGGCGCTCACACGGATGGAGCGACCGTCCTGTATGGACGGGCAGACGAGGAAGCGCTCATCCCCTGTCAGCCCTTCGTGGAAGCGCTAGTTCATAACACTGCCGCCTACCCAGCTGACGAGCTGCGGGCGCGGCTGGGGACGAGCGGGGCAAAGCTGGCAACGTTGGTATCAGAACTGGCCGAGGCTTCGGCGGGCCTTCGTCGTGAGGCTCGGCCCGAAGGCTCAGCCGGGCCGGAAGGCGAACGCTATCGCTTCTTCGAAGCGGTCTCCTCTTTGCTCACAGAGGCGTCGCGGGTTGGCCCTCTCGTCCTCGTGCTCGACGATCTGCACTGGGCCGACAAGCCGACGCTGCTCCTGCTTAGGTACATCCTGCGCCGGCCAGAGCCGTCACCTCTCCTCATCCTGGGCACCTACCGCGACACCGAGCTGGCGCGGACGCATCCCCTCTCCGAGACGCTGGCCGACCTGCGCCGCGACCGGGCGTTCGAACGCATCTCGCTGAAGGGGTTGGATGAGGCCGAGGTGAGCGCACTGATCGGCGCGTGGGGCGGCCAGCCGCCATCGGCGTTCGTTCGGGCCGTTTACGAGCAGACCGAGGGCAACCCCTTCTTCATCGAGGAGTTGCTGCGCCACTTGGCCGAGATCGGAGCCATCTACGAGCGCGAGGGTCGCCTTACGACGGACCTGACCGTCGCCCGTTTGGGCATCCCCGAGGGAGTGAAGGAGGTCATCGGCCGGCGGCTCGCCCGGCTCTCCGAGGAATGCAACAGCATCCTCACCATCGCTTCCGTCATCGGCCGAGAGTTCGGCCTGGACGCGCTGGAACGAGCGAGCGATCTCCCAGGCGACCGGCTACTGCAATCGCTGGAAGAGGCGATCACAGCCTCTGTCGTTAGCGAGGTGCCTCTGGCGGTCGGCCGCTACAGCTTTTCCCATGCCCTGATCCACGAAGCGCTGTACGGCGAGCTGACCACCACCCGTCGTGTCCGTCTCCACGGGCAGACGCTCCAGTACGCCGACAGCAACGGGGTGAAGCTCGCCTATGAGGTGCTTGGGGCCTCGGGCCCGTATCTCATCGCCGTCGGGATCAGCAACTGCCCGGCCGTCCGTACCCGGAACAGGCTCACGGCTCGCCGCTGGGAGCGCATCAGCCGCCGCTGCCGGGTGATCCTCTACGACCGTCGCGGGGTTGGCTACTCTGCCGCCCCGGAGCGAGGCTACAGCCTCCTCGCCAGCGTGGGGGACCTCCAGGCCGTGCTCGATGCCGTCGGGGTCGAGCGGGCTGTCCTCTGGGGCGCGGCAGATGGCGGACCCCTCGCCATCGCCTTCGCCGTCCAGCATCCCGACCGAGTGGTAGGGCTGCTCTTGCTCGGCACTACCGCCAAGTACACCAGCGCGGAGGACTTTGCCTGGGGCGTTAACCCGGCGGTCTTGGAGGCCTTCCTTCGCACGGATGCCGTAGACCGAGGCCGCGCCGTCTCTCAGATCACCCGCACGAGGCAGCCGGGTTCTGAGGCCGAGGCGATCGGCGAGCTCATGAAGCGGGTGCCCGGGAGGGTGTGGCCTAAGCTGGTGGGCGGCATTGGCGCCGCCGATGTCCGATCGCTCCTACCCCGCGTCCGGGCTCCCACCATCATTATCCACGACCCGGACAACAGCTACATCCCCGTGGAGGCCGCCCGACACCTCCACCAGCACATACCTGGCAGCCAACTAGAGGTCACCGACGAGTACGCGACCTCGGTCTTGGGAGAAAGCGTGTACCGAACGATAGAGACCTTCATCGAAGAAGTGACGGCCCGCAGCGGGCCTTAGCGTTGCGCCCCGCAGGACGCCCTGCTGTTCGTGCAGGGCTGAGCAAGAGAAGGGAGGGAACCATCATGCCGGAAGGGAGCACCATCAAGAAATTTGTGGAGGCCCTCAAGTCGGGGAGGACGAATACGACCAAAGCACTGGACACGATCTTTGCCGATGCGAGCAAACGGGCGGCCCATTCGAAGGACCTGGGCGCGCCTGGTGCGTTCAACCGTCCGCTGGCCGGATGGGCGCGAACGGAGCTTCGGAGCGCCGGCCTGAGCGAGCAGGAGCTCACCCATATTGATGACTGGCCCGACGATCAGAAGGAGGATGTCCGACAGGCGCTCGTCACCGCCATCAACGGGAAGCGCGCCATCCACCTCTCCTGGGAACTACACAGCGGCCCCGCGGAGGCCACCGACATCCAGGGCCTTGCTGGGACAGGCGACGTCACCGTCACCTTTCGCAGCCCTCGGTCAAAGATGAAGGTGTCGCTGGCTACCTTTGGTGACATCTCCGTGGAGGTGTAGCGCCCAGCTCGTGGGCGCTGGCTACTCCGCCCCGTACCGGCGCTCCAGCTCGCGCCAGGCCGGCACGCCGATGATCTCCTCGAACTGGGGGAGGGAGACCATCGCCTCCTGGCGCGCCGCCGTCGTCTTCTCCTGGAAGAGCGCGCGATAGGTCTCCTCCACCGCCTTCGCCGCCGAGAAGAGCGCGGACAGCGGATAGACCACCATCTGGTAGCCCAGCTCCCGCAGCTCCGCCGAGCTGAGGAGCGGCGTCTTGCCCCCTTCGATCATGTTGGCGAAGAGGGGCGCGTCCGGGATGGCGCGCGCCACCTCCCGCAGCTCCTCCACCGAGCGCGGCGCCTCGACGAAGACCACGTCGGCGCCCGCCTCGCGGTAGAGCCGGCCCCGCCGGACCGCCTCCTCCAGCCCCAGCGGCTGGAGGGCATCGGTGCGGCCGATGATCACCAGGTCGTCGTCGCCCCGGGCGTCGACGGCGGCGCGCAGCTTGGTCGCCTGCTCCTCGGCCGGGATGACGCGCTTGCCCTCGAAGTGGCCGCACTTCTTGGGCCACTCCTGGTCCTCCAGGATGATGCCCGCCACGCCCAGCGCCACGCACTCGCGCACGGTGCGCACCACGTTGAGCGCGTTGCCGTAGCCGGTGTCCATGTCGGCCACCAGCGGCACGCTCAGGGCGTGGACGATGTGGCGCACCCGGTCCATCGTCTCCGACATGGTGAGCAGCCCCAGGTCGGGCATGCCCAGCACCGTGGCGGCGAAGCCGAAGCCGGTGGTGAAGACGGCGCGGAAGCCGGCCTGTTCGGCCAGTCGGGCGGTCAGCGCGTCGTAGGCGCCGGGGAGGACGACGATCTCCGGCTCGTCCAGCATCCGGCGCAGTCGTGTCGAGGCGCGCATGGGGCGGCTCCTTCCTTCGACCTGGCTCAGGACAAGTCCCTTCGGCTTCGCTCACCCCGACCAGTCGGGGTTCGGCTTCGCTCAGGGCAAGCCCGTGGCAGGCTTGTCCGGCGAAGGCAGCGTCAGTCTACCACGGGAGGGGGAGGCGGGAGAGGAGGGCCGCCGCCTGGCCGCCGGACGCAGCGGCAGACGGTTTCGCTACCAGCCGACGGCCAGGTTGACGATCAACCCCGCCTCATGCTGGAGGATCAGCACCGCGTCTACACTGTTCGCTGAGCCTTCGCCGTTCACGTCCGCTGAGTCGGCGCACTCCACACTAGCGATGAGCCCGGCGTCGAACTGGAGGACGATGCTCGCGTCGATGCTGTTGATCTCGCCATCACAGTCGGCATCGCCGAGCGGGCCGCCGGTGCGCGTGCCCTCGAAGGGGCCCGATAGTCCTCCCGCCCCGACATAGTACAGCCCGGCGATCGATCCGGGCTCAGTCATCACACCGTGAAGCTCGGTGATGAGGCTACCGGCCTCGCCGTCCGGTAGGAGAAAGAACTCGCCTGCTACCGGATCGATCGGCCCGCGCAGTGACCTTGCGCCCAAGGTCTCGCAGTCAAGCGAGGCGGTCAACTGCGCGACCAACTGGCGGATCTCCAGCGTGCAGGTGTCGAACGGCTCTTCACTCCCTGTCTGCTGCCCCGTCGGCCCGAGCTCGAGGTTCCAGCGGCCGCTCACATCAACGAAGTGGGGTCTGCGGTCAACGCGCGTGCCCGTGAAGGTGCCCGAGAGGCCGAGCGCCGCCCACGCGCCGCTCACCGAGTCGCCGTCCTTCGCGGCCATACCAGTGGCGGTAATGCCCAGTCGGTCTTGCACGGAGAACTCGCCTGTGGCCCGGTCGATCTCACCCTCCAAGACCAGCGGGATAATGAGTGTGCAGCCGCCCGCGAAGAAGAGCTCGTCGCCCCGCTGGACCGCGCCCACCGTACACGAGGCCCCGAAGGTGCCGTCAAGCTCGATCTGCCACTCGCCGGAGACGTCGATGTCGCCTTCGGCGTGGGCGTGGCCCACCTGCAGCCCTAGCACCGCCACGACCACAATAGCCACGATGAGCCATCCGCCACGCATCTCGTACCTCGCCGCCTACGCTACCACCGCGCCTGCGCCCCGTCAAGCGCCGCCTTGCCCCCTGCCCCCATCCGTCGTATGCTGGGCCGTGCTGGATGACGGAGGAACAGGCAACAAGGAACAAGGCCGCCCCGCCACCCGCCGTCCCCCGTTCCTGATTGCTGATAGCTGATTGCTAGCCACAGGAGGCCACCATGAAAGTCGATACCGGACTGCCCGTAGGAGACCTGAGCCAGGTGGCGGAGGCCGCCCGCCGCGCCGAGGCGCTCGGCTACGACGGCGCCTTCACCCCGGAGACCGGCCACGACCCCTTCCTCCCCCACGTCATCGCCGCCGAGCACACCCAGCGGCTGGAGCTGGGGACGGCCGTCGCCATCGCCTTCCCGCGCAGCCCCATGGCCACGGCGCAGATCGCCTGGGACCTCCAGAAGCTGTCGAAGGGGCGCTTCACCGTCGGGCTGGGGACGCAGGTGAAGGGGCACATCGTGCGCCGCTACGGGATGGACTGGCACCCGCCGGGCCCGCGCCTGCGCGAGTACATCCTGATGATGCGCGCCATCTGGGACTCCTGGCAGAACGGCGCCAAGCCGGCGTTCGAGGGCAAGTACTACCGCTACACGCTGATGACGCCCTTCTTCAGCCCGGGGCCCATCGACTTCCCCCGTCCCAAGGTCCACATCTCCGCCATCAACCCCTATAACTGCCGCCTGGTGGGCGAGCTGTGCGACGGCATCAAGCTCCACGGCTTCAACACCCCCAAGTACCTGCGCGAGGTGATCCTCCCCAACATCAAGGCCGGGGCGAATAAGGCCGGCCGCGACCCGAAGGAGATCGAGATCTGCGGCCTGGTCTTCGTCATCACCGGCCGGAACGAGGAGGAGGTGGAGAAGGCGAAGGCGCCCGTCCGCCAGCAGATCGCCTTCTACGGCTCCACCCGCACCTACCGGCCGGTGCTGGACATCGAGGGCTGGGGGGACATGAACGAGGAGCTCTTCGCCCTCTCCCTGGAGGGCAAGTGGCAGGAGATGGCGACGAAGATCACCGAGGACATGCTGGAGCAGTTCGCCATCACCGGCACCTACGACGAGATCGTGCCCAAGATCAAGGAGAAGTGCGCCGGCGTCATCGACCGCATCACCTTCGGCATCCCCACCCGCACGCCGGAGGACGAGGAGCGCCTGAAGGCGATGATCAAGGAGCTGCAGGCGGGGTAGCGGGTTGCCCTGAGCATAGTCGAAGGCCTGCCCTGAGCACGGTCGAAGGGCCTGCCCTGAGCACAGTCGAAGGGTCGCTGCTGGCTGGGCGCTGGTGTTAAACGTTGCTGGCGGAAGCCGGCGGTCCACGGTCGAGGGCTTGACGAGTGCCGCCGGTTGGTGGTACATTTGCATCTGTCTGTGGTGCGATTGCACTACTATCCACCCATCCCCACAGTTCCAGAAAGGAATGCTCTCATGTCCGACCCAGCTAGCATTGCGCGCGAGTACCTCGAGAGTTTCAACAGGAGAGACTGGGGCCGCATACGCGACCTGTTCGCGTCCAGCTACTCGTACACGGGCGCCGACGGGGAGAAGCAGCAGGGCCCGGAGGCCGGCCTGGCCGTCGTACAGATGTGGGCCGGCGCGATCTCGGACGCCAGGATCGAGATCCGGAATATCCATGTCGCCGGTGACGTCGCCATCGTCGAGTTCCAGGGCAGCGGCACGCAGGACGGCGAGCTGATGGGCATTCCCGCCACCGGGCGCAAGATCTCTATGCCGGTCTGCACCGTGCTTGAGATCAAGGGGGGCAAGATCACCGCAGAGCGCGAGT
>MGOB01000003.1:9361-9598 GCA_001796995.1 Chloroflexi bacterium RBG_16_68_14
GCCGCGCCCGCCCACGCATAGCCTATCCGCCTGACTCGTAGGGGCGTTCCATGGAACGCCCCTACGATGCTCTGTTCCCCCGTTGACTGCCGAGGGGCAGGCCTTAGGTCTGTCCTGCTTCTCTGTCCTCCGCGTCCAGCAACAGCCGGCAGCACAGCGAGCCCCGGTCCGCCGCCTCGCGGAACGACTCCGCCGGTAGCCAGTCGATGGCATCGTACCGCGTGCTTGTGTCGCCCG
>MGOB01000003.1:9606-16571 GCA_001796995.1 Chloroflexi bacterium RBG_16_68_14
CGGGGCGGTCCGCCTGAGGCGGACGGCTCGCCCGCCAGCGACGCCTCGTACACGGTCATGCGCAGCGTGTAGTCCTCGCGATGCTGCTCGCCTTCGGCCAGCGCGCGCAGCGGCGTCAGCTCGACGCCCAGCTTCTCCGCACCGAGACGCCGCACGCCCTCTTCCGGCGACTCGCCGGCGCGCAGGGTGGCGGCGGGCAGCCCCCAGAGGCCCGGCAGCTCCTCCCCCGGCTCGTCCGGCCGCCGCACAGCGAGGACGCCGCCGTCGCCCCGGCGGACGACGGCGGCGACGGCGCAGCGAATGTCCCTGGACTCCGTCATAGGTTCCAAGATTCCCTGGTTCTAAGGTTCGGCCGTTTCCGGCCAGGAGAACTCCAGCGTCTCCACGTTCGCGAGCGCCTGCTCCACCAGCGCGGCCACGTCCAGCGCCCGCTCCGCCTCCTCCGCCTCGGCGACGGTGCTGTGGGTGGCCGGGTTGCGCGGAACGAACAGCGTGCAGCAGTCCTGGTCCGGCTCGATGGAGGTCTCGTACGTGCCCAGCGCCCGTGCCTCCTCGATGATCTGCTCTTTGTCGCGGCCGACAAGCGGCCGGAGCACGGGCAGCGTCGCCGCCCGGTCGATGGTCGCCATGTTCGACAGCGTCTGGGACGACACCTGGCCCAGGCTCTCGCCCGTCACCAGCGCCTCCGCGCCCTCCCGCCCGGCGATCGCCTCGGCGATGCGCAGCATGAAGCGCCGGTAGAGCACCACCCGCAGCGGCGGCGGGCACGAGGCGACGATCTGGTGCTGCACGTCGCCGAAGGAGACCACGTGGAGCCGGCTCTTGTACTGCCACCGGGTGAGCAGCCCCACCAGGGCGATCGCCTTGTCCCGCGACGAGGCGTCCAGGTAGGGGAACGACTGGAAGTGGACGAAGGTCACCTGGCAGCCCCGGCTCATCGTCCGCCAAGCCGCCACCGGCGAGTCGATGCCGCCGGAGAGGAGGGAGACCACCCGGCCGCTCACGCCCACCGGCAGCCCGCCCGGCCCCTCGATGCGCTCGCTGTGGAGGTAGGCGCCGCCGGGCATGATCTCGACGTGGAACGTTGCCTCCGGATGGGAGAGGTCGACGCGGGCGCCGGAAGCGGCCTTCACGGCGGCGCCGATGCTCCGCTCCAGCTCCTGGGAGGTGCCGGGGAAGCGCTTGTCGCTGCGCTGCACGGAGATGCGGAAGCTCTCGAAGGAGCGCTCCGCCGCCATCCGGAGCACGCCCTCGCGGATGGCGTCCACATCCCAGGGCAGCACCTGGCAGAGGGAGAAGTTCCTCAGCCCGAAGACGCGACGCAGCCGCTCGCTCGCCTCCGGCCAGTCGAAGTCCGGCGCGGGCGCGATCAGGATGCGGTTCGGCCCCCACTCCACGTCGCGCACGGCGATCCCCTGGAGGGCGCGCCGGATGTTGCGCCCGAGCTGCCGGACGAAGAAGGGGCGGTTCCTCTTCTTCAGCGTGATCTCGCCCAGGCGGACGACGACGACCGGGCGCTCCTTCGCGGCCCCCGCACCGCTCCGATTCGTCTCTGGCGCTGTTTGCGTCATCGGTACTACGATAGCAGATGTGATGGTCTCGTCCCGGGCGCGTTGGCTTTTCCTCGGCGCGATCGCCCTCGTCGTCGCGCTCGCGGCCGCCTGCGGCGACGGCGCGGCAGAACCACCGTTAACGCCGACAGCGGAGCAGCCCCCCAGCGTGCTCGTCTTTCTGCGCGGCGACGATCTCTGGGTGGCAACGCTCGACGGGTCATCGTTGCCGCGCGCGATCACGTCGGGGAGCGTCGCGGCGCAGTACGCAGGCTTCGTGCGAACCGCTAGTGGAGAGATCGAGCTCTATTACACCGAGCAGCTGCGCGAAGTCAGCGACGACGCTGAACCGAATGCTGAGGCGGCGCTCTACCGGGTGGGGCTCGAGAGCGGGATACGGGATGAGCTGTTCCACTTCAAGAGCCGGCAGTTGTCGCCGTACCATACGAGCGCGGCGGTTTCGCCGAACGGGCGCTACGTTCTCCTCTCGGACTTCGAAGGCATCACCCTGCTCGACCTTTCCTCTGGCGCGACGCGATCACTGCTCGCAAACAGTCCGCCGTGCGAAGGGCCAATGAGCTGCTTCGGCTACGGGAGCCCGCGCTGGTCGCCGACAGGGCAACGTGCGCTCATCACCAAGACGTTCTGGGAGGGCGGCAGCGACATAGTCATCGATCCATTCGAAGAGCCGGTGGAGGAGGAGGATACACCGGGCGGCGCCAGTCTACGCGCGGGCTGGTCGGCGGACGGTGAGCGGATCTGCGTGTCCGAGTTCACGTACTCGAGCGCGGGAGCCGTCCTCGTCTACGACCTGTCGACGGGCGACACGGTCGACAGCACGCTCGGCCTCCCGCTGCCCATGCCTTCGGAGCCGGGCCGCCTCCGCATCGACGCGCAGGGCTGCGCCTGGGCGGCCGACGGGCGACTCGCCTTCGGCTACGTCGTGCCCGATAACCTCGGTAACGCCCGGGAAGGCCGGATCGCCGTAGTCGATGCGTCCTTCGCGGTGCTGGCAGAAAGCGCACCGGTCGCCAACCTTAGCACGGTGGTCGCGTGGCTGCGGGACGGCTCCGGCGTCCTGTTCAACCGCTGGCAGCCGCAGGAGGGCCGCCCGCGGCCACCCGGCATCTTCGACCTTGAGCGCGGCCTGATTGAGCTACCCTTCGAGGCGGACGCCGTGCTGGCCGTGATCCCGTAGCCAACGCTACTCCGTCAGCCTGCGGTACAGGGTGGGGAGGCGGCTGGGCAACGCCTCGATGTGGGCAACGACGGCGTAGGGGCGCCGCTTGCCGCGCCCATCAACACCGGGCGCCGCTACTATTATCGCCGCGCATCATGAAATACGATCCGCAACTTCACCATCGACGATCAATCCGTCTATCCGGGTATGATTATCCTCAGCCTGGGGCATATTTCGTCACCATCTGTACCTACAACCGGGAGCTCTCCCTAGAGGCCGAACAGGTGAAGGAGATTGTGCGGTCGGCGTGGGATAGCCTGCCTGCGCGGTTTCCCCACGTGATGCTAGATGAATTCGTGATGATGCCGAACCATATGCACGGCATTATCATCTTGGCGCCCACGGCAGGGGCACGGCCGGGTGGGGGCGCAGCGAGCAGGGGCGCAGCGAGCAGGGGCGCAGCGAGCAGGGGCGCAGCGAGCAGCGCCCCTACGTTGGGCCGAGTTGTTCGAGCGTTCAAGTCCCTTTCCGCCATAGAGGCCAACAGGATCATGAATAGGTCTGAGCGGCCGTTTTGGCAGCGCAATTATTACGAACACATCATTCGGGACGAGGACGAGCTGAACATCATCCGGCAGTACATCAGGGACAATCCACTAAAATGGGACCAGGATCCTGATAACCCAGCTAATCGGTAGAATGGGGAGCGGCAGGTCACGGGTGCAGGGGCGCAGCGAGCAGCGCCCCTACACCGCTCTGTCCCCCTACTCCGTCAGCCTGCGGTACAGCGTGGGGAGGCGGCTGGGCAGCGCCTCGATGTGGGCCAGCACCTCGTAGCCCATGTCCTCGCACATCTGGCCCAGGTAGTCGTGCCCCTCCTTGTCCACGGTGAGGCAGAAGGGCGTGATCCCCTTGCGCCGCGCCTCCACCAGCGCCTGGCGGGTGTCGTGGATGGCGTACTCCTTCTCGGTGCGGTCGCGGCCGTAGCCGTGGTCCTGGGGCCGGCCGTCGGAGACCAGGAAGAGGATCTTCACCTTGGCGTCGTAGTCGTCCAGCTTGGCGGTGGCGTGGCGGATGGCCGGCCCCATGCGGGTGGAGCGGATGGGCGCCACCTTGTCGATGCGGCGCATCACCCGGTCTGAGAACGGCTCCTCCAGGTCCTTGATGACGTAGAACTCCACGTTCTCCCGCCCGTAGCCGGAGAAGCCGTAGATGCCGTAGGTATCGCCGATGGTCTCCAGCGCTTTGATGAGGAGGACGGTGCTTTCTTTTTCAAGATCAATAATGCGCTTGGGCGGGGTGACGACATGGTCGGCGCGGCGCTGGGCCAGCCACTGGAAGTAGCGCCGGGGGTCGTGGTCGAAGTCCGGCTCTTCGTGGTACTTCTGCTTGCGCTTCTCGATCTCCTCGTCGGTGGAGGCGCTCATGTCCAGGAGGAAGGCGACCGCCACGTCGCGCTCCACCTTGTTCCGGCGCCAGTAGACCTTGTCGGTGTAGGGGTGGCCGGCCCTCTTCTCGATGAGGTACTCCGTCACCAGGTCCAGGTCGAACTCCTCGCCGTCGTAGAGGCGCTTGATCTTGCGGAAGAGCTCCGGCCGCAACAGCTCGAACTGGCGGCGCGTCTCGGCGACCAGCGGCGCGTGGTCCCGCAGCGCCTGCTCGAAGAAGTCAGTCGAGCCCTCCCCCAGCACCTGCTCGCGGACGCAACACCAGCCGGGCTTGTAGTCGGCGGCGCGGAAGTCCCACTCGTCGTAGTAGTACGCCTTCGCCTCCTGTTGCAGCTCGCCCTCCTCCTCGCCCGCCTCCGCCAGAGGCGTGCCGTCGTCGAGCTGGAGCTGCTGATCGGGGATAGGAGTGCCCGCCTCCTTCTCCAGGTTGGAGAGGAAGAGGCCGATGGTGGAGGCCAGGTCGCCCTCCGCCTGGGCGGTGATGGTGATCTCCACGCTCTTCTCCATCAGCTCCCGGAGCTGCTCCGCCGTCAGCGGCGAGAGGTCGCCGAACGTCTCCTGGCCCTCCTTCAGCCGCAGGCGCATCAGGAGCTGGACCAGCTCCGGCTTGAAGTCGCCCCGGAAGTCCACGGGCTGGGGGCTCTCGTAGGCTTGCTCCTCCCCCGAGGGCAGGGCCGACATGTCCATCTCACCCCCACCCGCGGGCGTGGAGAGCAGCACCTCCAGGGCGTCCTCCGTCAGCTCCTCCCAGTCGAGTCCCTCCAGCAGCTCCGGCGGCAGGTTAGGGATGCGCGAGACCAGTTGGTAGAGGAGCAGCGCGCACTCGGCGGCGTCCTCCACAGTGGCGGCTGACCTGCCCGCCGTGGCGGGCTGCTGCATGGTGCGCAGCAGTCGGAGCGACTCGGCCAGCACGTCGCTGAGGCCCTGGGGCCAGACGATGGTGCGCAGGCCGTCCAGGCTGGCCCGCACCAGGTTCTCCAGAAGCGCCAGGCGCAGCGGCAGCGAGCGCACCTCCGGCCGCCGCTCCAACTCCGTCTGCTGCGTCCTCGCCCACGACTGGCGGATGCCGCCGTACTCGCGTCGCACCGCCGCATCAATGCGCACGTCCTCAGCGATGGTGAAGAGATCGAGGGCGAGCCGGCGGTCGTCGAAGAGGTCGAAGAAGCGCTCCATGTCGGTGAGCGCCCGCCGGCGTCGGGCCCGGCCGCCGTCCCCTCCCGTCAGCAGCCGGCGACGCTCGCGCTCGACCAGGTGGCGCCGGCGCGGCAGCACCCGCCCCTTCCGGGCGAAGCGGAACCAGAAGCTGCCGAACTCCAGGTGGGCCGCCTGATGGGTGGCGTACACTTTGTAGACGGCGAAGTTCTGCACCTTCTCCACGTGCTCGTCCGCGTACTCAGGCAGGTACACCGTGGTGCCCTCGGTGCTGGGGCGCTGCTCGGAGACCCAGCCGATGCCCTTCTCTGCCAGCGCCGAGACCGGCTGGATGGAGACGTTGGTACCGGTGAGGGCCTTGCAGTAGAGGCGAAGCACCCCGCCCACCTGGGACAGCTCCAGCCGGGAGGAGAGCGCTTGCAGCACCTCCTCCCCCTTGCCGGACTCCAGGCGGAAGTACGCCTCGCCTCCGGCGCGGCTCCCCCTCAGGATGCGATGGCCGGCGGCGTGCCAGCGGTGGAGGTCCTCCAGCCGCACGCGGCGCAGCACGGAAGGCGCGCTCTTCAAGAACTCCATCGCCGCCGCAGGCGAACCGACGGCCAGCTCCTCGGCCAGGCTGAGGAGGTCGCCATGCGCCTCAGGGGCAACGTGGGCCAGCCCCTCGGCGGCCTCGGCGAAGAGCGAGAAGGCCTGGCGCCCCAGGTGGCCCGCCACCTGGCTGCTGAGCGCCAGCAGCCGGGCGCGCTCGCCCTCGGCCACCGGCTCCAGCAGGGTAGCGCCACGCTGGAAGAGCTGGCGCACGTCCGCCCAACTCGCGTCGGCGACGGCGGTGCCGAGAGCCAGGAAGGACGTACGGTCCTCCCGAGCCAGTGTGCCGAACAGGTGGGGCGCGGCGTCCAGGCAGTCCGACGCCAGCTCGTAGGAGCGCTCGGCCACGGCCTCGACGAGGGCGGTGAGGCGGGCGAGCTCCTCCATGGTCAGCAGCCGCAGCAACTTCGGCCCGGCGGCGAAGAACATGGACGCCAGAGAGATGGACTTCCAGTGGCCCCGGTACAGGTGGCGGCCGAGCATCGCCCACTCAGTCATGCGCTGCTCGTCCAGGTAGGCCACCACCGCCGGGCCGGCGCGGAAGTAGGCCGCCGCCACCACCGAGGAGTGCTCGGCCAGGTCGCGGCCGGCGTGCACCCAGCGCCGGAAGGCCGGCGGGCTGAGCGTGCGCACCACCTGCGGGCTGACCCGAAAGTACTCGGCGGCGGCCTCCCAGGAGCGGAGGGAGTGCCCCGCCAGCAGCAGGCCCTCCTCCGTCCAGGAGCGCAGGTCGTGCTCCGAGAGGTGGGGACGTAGCTCGCTCAGGGCGAGGCGGAACTCCTCTACCACCGACGCGCTGTGGCTGCTCAGCTTGCGCTCGGCCTCGGCGACGAAGGCATCGAAGCTCATGGCAGGAGTATTGTAGCGAGCGGGGAGTGGGGGCGGGAAGCGGGATGCGAGAAGAGAGGGAGTGCGATGCGAGGGATCGCGCAGTTGCTCCTATCGACCGCGCTGCTGGCGGCGGCGCCCGGCACGGCTCTGTCTCGGCTGCCGAGGTGACGGTTGAGGGGCAGGCTGAGGCACAACCGGCTGAGGCTGCGGGGTGAC
>MGOB01000003.1:16577-24362 GCA_001796995.1 Chloroflexi bacterium RBG_16_68_14
AGGCTGCGGGGGAAGGACGAACTCCTGTCTTTGGAGCCTGATGAACGCCCTCCCGTGATGATTCTCGATAATCTTTGCCGCACCGGTGCCCGTGTGGGTATGCACCGCCGCGTGGTGCACCGAGAGGACAGCATCTTGGAGCGCCGGAGCGTCTTCCAGCCGGTGCACCACGACACCGATGCTGCGAGCGTTGTCTGGCCCGACACCGCGACCGTGGGATTGGAAGCTCCGATAGTCTGCGAACCACTCCGCGATCCTCTTTGCCTTCTCAGCGGCGTCAGGGTCGTTCCGGAACATGTACCGTTCGAGCCACTGGGAGACCATCCGCACGGTTAGTTCTTTCTGATCCCGACACTGCACCAGCAGGCCAGGGGCATACGTCCTAAGAATCGGCAGCCAGGCGGCCAGGTTTTCGGGAGACTTGCAGTCCTCTTTTGCAAGCTCAAATTGGTCTAGGACGGCTTGCGCTGGCGCGGAACGCGGCCCTTCCGGTGTGACGATGTTGAATTGCGGATCGGTAGGCCCAAGCTGGGAGTGGTCGCCCATCACGATCTCATCCGCCGAGAGCGCCAACATGGTCGCCGCTGACATCGCGGCGAGGGGCACGAAGACCCGAATGTGGTCGAACCTTGTCCTGAGATAGTTGACCATCGCCTCGGCTGCCTCAGCCGAACCGCCGGGGCTGTGCAGGATCAGGTCTAGATCGCGCTCCTCGATGTTGGACACGACTTCCATGAGGCCCTGCACGTCCATTAGCTGGATTTGCAGGTCGAGCGGCGGGATGGGGCGAGACTCAAGGAAGGCAGTGCTGTAGAGGATTACAGCGCGCCCTGTCAGCCGGTGCAGGGCCGCAAGGTACTTCCGGCGAACGCCGTCGAAGTCAACAACGCCGTTGGGCTGGGGGCGCAATTCCTGTAGAATTTGGCCCCACGTCGGCATGGCGTTGACTCACTCGGCGCGTTTCGGTGGCAAATTGGCTGCTGTGGCTGACTGCGTGGGCGGCTGCCCTGACGACGCGAGCGACGCGGCCACATAGACGCCTTCACACGCCTCATAGACGCGGATAGCGTCAGCTACGCCCGCTTCCTTTGCTGGTGCCTGGGCCAGAAGCCGCTCAAGATCGGCGTCGCGCCTGCTGCCGGTAGTCCTTGCCACGTTGGAGCCTCTCTTCGGGTGCGCGGGGCTGTCTCGCACGGTGAGTGTACATCGTTGGCCCCTCTGCCGTCAATGCGTGCCTGTCACTAGTATCGGCAAGCACCGCCGTCCGACAAGTCCACTCACAACTGAAGCTTCCGACCTGCCGACGGCCGCCAGTTACCCCCTCAGTCCCACCAGGCGGCGTTCTCCGGCGGGCGGTACTCGGTCTGGGCGCCCTCCCTGGGCTGGGGGACGATAGCCGCGTCTACCCTGGGCCGCGTCGGGTCGTCGTAGTGGTGGAAGATGACCTCGCCCGACTGGGTGTCGAGGACGGCGCAGGAGAGCCGGAAGCCGTTGCGGTGGTCCCGAGGCTCGCCGGCCGAGCCGGGGTTCACCACCAGCGCCCGGCCCACCGGCTGCGCCATGTGGTAGTGGGTGTGGCCGAGCACGATGATATCGGCCTCGATCCCGGCCAGCCTCCGGAGGCTGGGACTGTTGGGATACAGGTACTCGTCCCGGGGGTCGAAGGGGCTGCCGTGCACCACCACCAGCTTGCGGCCGTTCACCCGCGTCTCCAGGTGGTAGGGCTGGCCGGCCAGGTAGTCGAGCAAGTCGCGCCGCACGCGGGGGGCGGAGCGGGCGGCCTCGCCCCAGGGGCCCAGCAGCACCCGCTCATGGTTGCCCAGGACGTAGCGAGCGCCCCGCTCCCGCAAGAGCGCCAGCACCTCGTTGGAGAAGCGGAACTGGTAGAGGGCGTCGCCCGCGCAGATCAGCTCATCGACGGGCCCCATCAGCTCCAGAGCGGCCCGCAGCCCCTCGATATTGCAGTGCACGTCGGCGACGATGCCGAGCTTCATGCCCTCAGTGTACCGTAGGGACAGAGGGGGCCGGCTACCGCTCTTCGATGGTGATGGTCTGGATGGTGTCGCCGATGGCGATCTGCTGCACCACGTCCATGCCTTCGGTGACGCGGCCGAAGGCGGCGTACTGGCCGTCCAGGTTGTGCGCCGCCTCCAGGGTGATGAAGAACTGGCTCCCGGCCGAGTCGGGATCGGCGGTGCGGGCCATGCCCAGCACGCCGGCGTCGAACGTCGCCCCCTCGAACTCGCCCGGGATGGCGTAGCCGGGGCCGCCCGAGCCGGTGCCCGTGGGGTCGCCGCCCTGGATCACCCAGTTCTCGACGCGGTGGAACTTCAGACCGTCGTAGAAGCCCTTGCAGGCCAGGAAGGCGAAGTTGTTGGTGGTGACGGTCACGTCGCTGTCCAGCTCCAGGACGATGTCGCCCTTGTCGGTGCGGATGGTGGCGACGTAGGTCTTAGCGGCGTCGATGATCTGGGGTGGCGGCGCCGAGAACTCCTTCTCGTCCGATTTCTGGCAGGCCTCCGCGAACATCACGGCCGACTCCTCGTCACCGTCCCCACCGCCACAGGCGGCGATGAGGAAGACCATAGCAGCGAGTGCGACGCCGACGAACCGCATTACTCCTCTCGCAGCGCCACCTCCAGTGAGGTGACAACTTCGTCTGACGGAGGTATGGGCAGGCCCCGGTCCTTGAGACTGAGCAGATATGCCTCAATGGCTTCTTTAGCATTATCCAGGGCTTCTTCCACGGTGTCCCCCTCGCTAATGCAGCCCGGCAACGAGGGCACGTTGACGGTATATCCGACCTCGTCCTCATACACGGTAGGCTTCAGCACAACCACATAGCGATGAGTAGTAGCAACTCTCACAGCAGTTCTCGAAACTCTTCTACAGTAAGGCCGGCCTGCTCCAGTATGTCAGCTAGCGTCCCCTTCTTCAAGGGCCTTCGGTGCACCGGCACTACCAGGGTCTCTCCCGCACGCTCTGGGTGGGCTAGCACGTGATGCGAACCACGAGTCCGGATCACCTGCCACCCTGCCCGCTGAAGCGCTCGCAATGCACGGCGGCCGTTGACTTGCGGAAGCGCGGGCAATAGCTACTCGAAGATGGCGCTCACCACCTCTTCGATGCTCCGCTGCACATCCGGGTCATCGGTCAGCGCCCAGACGACGGCTACCTGGCCGGCCCGCCGCGGCTCGATCCCCTGGGCGATGAGCCGGCCGGTGTAGATGAGGAGGCGGGTGCTCACGCCTTCGCTCAGGCCGTGCTCCTTGAGGTTGCGCACCTTCTCGCCCAGCTTCGCCAGTTGGTCGGCCGTCGCCGCGTCCACGCCGCTCTCGTGCTCGATGATGCGCGCCTCCACCTCCCGCGGCGGATGGCCGAACTCGATGGAGATGAAGCGCTGGCGGGTGCTGTGCTTCAGGTCCTTGAGGGCGCTCTGGTAGCCCGGGTTGTAGGAGATGACCAGCAGGAAGTCGTCCGCCGCCTCCAGGAGCTGCCCTCTTTTCTCGATGGGCAGGATCCGGCGGTGGTCGGTGAGCGGATGGATGAGGACGGTGGTGTCTTTGCGCGCCTCCACCACCTCGTCCAGGTAGCAGATGGCGCCCACCTTCACCGCCCGGGTGAGGGGGCCGTCGATCCAGCGCGTCGTCTCGCCCTCCAGCAGGTAGCGGCCCACCAGGTCCGACGCGGTCAGGTCTTCGTGGCAGGCGACAGTGATCAGCGGCAGCGCCTGCATCGCTTCGCCGCCGTCGCCCGAGCGCTGCTCCCCCGCGTCGGTCGCGTCCTTGATGATGGTGAGGGGCCGGCCCAGCTTCCAGGCCATGTACTCGACGAAGCGGGTCTTGCCGCAGCCGGTGGGGCCCTTGAGGAGCACGGGGATCCTCTGCTTGAAGGCGGCCTCGAAGAGCTGGATCTCGTCGGCGATGGGGAGGTAGAAGGGCTCCCGCACCGGGTGGTACTCTTCGATGGCGTAGAGGCGAAACGCGCCTTCCCTCTGCTGCTCTGCTATCGTCATCTCGCTACCTCACCTGCCCGCGCCTCCAGCTTCGACCACGCCTCGTCCACGGCGCGGCGCAGCTCCTCCAGCGAGCCGTCGTTCTCGATGATCACGTCGGCGTAAGAGCGCCGCTTCTCGTTCGTGAGCTGCGCCCGCAGGCGCTCCTCGGCCTGCTCCGGCGAGAGCCCGTTGCGCTCCATGAGCCGCCGGCGGGCCGTCTCCGGCGAGGCAGTCACCAGCCACACCTCGTCCACCAGGGGCAGCCAGTCAGCCTCGATGAGGAGCGCTGCCTCCAGCACGGCCACCTGGGCGCCGCCGGCCCGCAGCTCCGCCAGCCGCTCCTCCATCATGCGGCGCATGGCGGGCCAGACGATCTCCTCCAGCCGGCGCCGCGCCTCGGGGTCGGCGAAGACTTTGGCGCCCAGCGCTCGCCGGTCGATCTCTCCTTCCGGGCCGACCACCTCCGGGCCGAAGGCCTCCACCACCGCTCGATAGGTCTCCGTGCCCCGGCGGTACGCCTCGTGGCCCACCTTGTCGGCATTAACGACGATGGCGCCGCGCTCGGCGAGCTGCTCGGAGACCAGCGACTTGCCGCTGGCGATACCGCCGGTGAGGCCGATGACGCGCATGGCTCCTCCATCCTTCCACAGGAAGGACCGCCCCGATGCGTCGGGGCGACGGGCTCATTGTATCGGGCGCCAGGAATTGGGCACAAGGAAGCTAGTCGTCGTCCAGGGGCCGGTACTGGCCCTCGATAGCGCCGTCTTCGCCGCGAGGGCCGGCCCGGCGCATTCGGATGCGGCGGCTTCGCCGGAAGAAGGGCAGGAGGATGGGGAAGAGCAGCAGCGCCGGGAAGAGCCGCCAGAGGAACAGCCCGGCCAGCGGCAAGAGCAGCAACAGCCCCAGCGGGCTGGGGTACCAGCGCCAGCGGCCCAGCGAGGGCCAGCCTTCGGCATCGGCGCGGCGGGCCAGCAGCAGGCCGAGGCCGACGAGCGCCAGAACCAGCAGGCCGGCGGCGACGGTGATGGTAAGGGCGTAGACCATGGCTCCTACTAGAGATCATAGCATGTCGAGGAAGTCGCGGGCCGTGGGTCAGGGGTCAGGGGTCAGGGGTGGTGCGGGAAGAGCTGCGGATGCTGTACGATGGTGCCGCTATGGAGCCGCGCATCCAGTACGCCCAGACCAGCGACGGCGTGAGCATCGCCTTCTGGACGCTGGGCGAAGGCGAGCCGCTGGTGCACATGCCGCTCCTGATCAGCAACATCCAACTGGAGTGGCAGATCCCGGAGTGCCGTCGCTGGTACGAGCGCCTCGCACAGGGCAGAAAGCTGATCAGGTATGACTTCAGGGGAAGCGGCATGTCAGAGCGCAACGTGACCAGCCTTTCCGTTGAGGCCCTGATGCTCGACCTGGAGGCAGTAGTAGACCGCCTGGGTCTGGAGAAGTTTGTCTTGTGCGGATTCCTGCACACTGGTCCTCCCGCTATCGCCTACGCGGCCCGTCATCCCGAGCGGGTATCCCGTCTCATTCTCTGGGGCACCTACGCGCGAGCCACCGACTGGTCGCAGGTACCGCAGACTCAGGCGGTCCGCGCGCTGATAGACAAGGACTGGACATTCTATACGGAAGCACTGGCCCGTTCCTTCCTGGGATGGTCGGAAGGCGAGCCGGCACGGCGCTACGCCGCGCTGGTGCGCGAGAGCGTTACGCCCGATCTGCTCCAGATAGCCATTCGTGGACTCAACGAGTTCGATGTCCGGGCGCTGCTGCCCCAGGTCAGGTCGCCCACCCTTGTGCTTCACCGCCGGTCATACGGTGTGCTGGACGTAAGCGTAGCCATGACCCTCGCGTCCGGTGTGCCGGACGCCCGCCTGGCTGTGCTGGAGGGGGAGTCGGGTGCCCCGTACCTGGGCGATACGGAGGCGGTGCTAGCCGCCATCGACGAGTTCCTGGGCGAAGGAGAGGAGGGCGCGGCGCAGGCTGAGCCTGCCGCGCCGAGCGGCCTGGTCACCATCCTCTTCACCGACTTGACAGCCTCCACCGCCCTCACCCAGCGCCTCGGCGACGCGAAGGCCCAAGAGCTCCTGCGCACCCACAACACCATCGTCCGAGACGCCCTCAAGGCCCACAGTGGCGCCGAGATCAAGCACACCGGCGACGGCATCATGGCGTCGTTCCCGTCCGCCTCAGGCGCCCTCGAGTGCGCGATCGCCATCCAGCGGGCGGTTGAAGGACACAGCGTAGGGGCGCCCCGACCTGTCGGGGCGCCCCTACAGATCCACATCGGCCTCAACGCGGGCGAGCCCGTCGCCGAAGAACAAGACCTCTTCGGCACCGCCGTCCAGCTCGCCAGACGCATCTGCGACAAGGCCGAGGGCGGCGAGATCCTCGCCTCGGACGTGGTGCGGCAGCTCGCGGCGGGTAAGGGCTTCCTCTTCGCCGACCGGGGCGAGGCGGCGCTGCGCGGCTTCGAGGACCCGGTGCGCCTGTACGAGCTGCGCTGGCGCGACGCCTGATGGGCAGCAGCCTCAGCTACGACCGCGTGGCCGACATCTACGACGCCACCCGGAGCCTGCCTGAGGACGTCGCCCGCAAGCTCACCGATGCCCTCCTGGCGGAGCTCTCCGTCGTGGGGGCAGACCGCGCGCTCGAGGTCGGTATCGGCACCGGCCGCATCGCCCGCCCGCTGGCCGAGCGGGGCATGCGCGTCTGCGGCATCGACATCGCGCCGCGCATGCTGGCCCGCCTGCGGGAGCAGCTCGGGCCGGGGCACCTACCGCCCGACCTGGTCCTGGGCGACGCCACCCGGCTCCCCATCCGGTCGGGCTCGTTTCGAGCGGTCCTGGCCGTCCACGTGCTGCACCTGGTCTCGTCCCTGGAGCGGGCGGCCGGAGAGCTGCGCCGCGTGCTGGGACCGGGAGGCGTGCTCTTCCGGAGCCACGTACGCTACGGCGGTGAGCCCCACTGGGACGCTGGCGGCGAGAAATGGGACGAACTGATCCGCGCCCGCAGCTTCGTCCCCCGCCGCAGCCCCAGGCCCGCGGAGATCCGCGACGCGCTCCGCGCCGTCGGCGGCTCCTATCGCACCGAACCGTACGGCCAGGGGGAAGACCGCCGCACGCCGGGCGAGAACCTCGACCGCATCCGCCGCCGCATCGACTCCTGGTCGTGGGAGATCCCCGACGACCTGTTCGCCGACTGTCTCCGGGAGTTCGAGCCGTGGTACAGGCGCCACTACGGCGACATGGACCTGGAACTGGCACAGCCCCTGACGTATGAGGTAGAGGTGTGGAGCTTCGCATGAGCGCCGAGCTGGCCGCCCTCGCCGGCGAGGAGTACTGCTACCTGACCACGACCGGCCGCGTCACCGGCCGCCCGCACACCATCGAGATCTGGTTCTCCCTGCAGGGCGACACGCTCTACCTCCTCTCCGGCGGCAGGGACCGCTCCGACTGGGTGAAGAACGTCCGACGGACGCCGCAGGTGACGGTGCGCATCGCCGACAGCGCGTTCCCCGGCCAGGCCCGCATCGTGGAAGACGCCGAGGAGGATGCGCTGGCGCGGCGGCTGCTGGTCGAGAAGTACGCGCCGCGCTACAGCGGCGACCTCAGCGGCTGGCGTCGCACCGCGCTGCCCGTCGCGATAGACATCGCTGCCAGCCCCCGTTAGATGGACGACCTCGAGCGCGTGCTGGGCTGGTTCGAATCGGGTGCGCTGCTGCGCCCCTCTCCCGACGTCCCCAACACCATCGATCTATCGCGCGCGCTGGCTTCCCTGTCGGGAGTCGG
>MGOB01000003.1:24422-24731 GCA_001796995.1 Chloroflexi bacterium RBG_16_68_14
GGTGAGGCCGGTCACTACGTCTTCGTCCTCGTCGACGGGCTGGGCATGAACCTGATCGAAGAGCAGCCCAGGGGCGCCTTCCTGCGCAACCACCTGGCGCTCGAGCTGCGCGCGGTCTTTCCCGCCACCACCGCCGCCGCGCTCACCTCCCTGGCCACCGGCCTGTGGCCCGCCCAGCACGCCGTCCCCGCCTGGTGGACCTACTTACCAGAAGCTCGCCTCACCGCCACCGTCCTCCCCTTCGTCGAGCGCTACGAGCAGCGCCCGCTCGGCGAGCTCGGCGTCGAGGGCGCCTCGGTCTATCTCCAG
>MGOB01000003.1:24746-26094 GCA_001796995.1 Chloroflexi bacterium RBG_16_68_14
CTACCGCCGCGCCGTGCGCTCTTTCATGCCCCATGCCATCGCCAACAGCACGTACACCCGTTACGTGTCCGGCGGTGCGCCCGTCACCGCCTACACAACCGCCGCCGGTGCGGTCGACAGGCTGATCGAGCACATCGACGGCGCCCGCGAGCCGACCTACAACTATCTCTACGTCCCGAACGTCGACACCGCCCAACACGTGTACGGCCCGCACGCAGACCAGACGCGCGCGACGCTGGCTGAAGCAGACCAGCAGCTCACGCGCCTGGCCGAAGGGCTGCGCGGGCGCGGCCGGCTGGTCGCCAGCGCCGACCACGGCCTCATCGAGGTACCAGACCGCGGGAAGCACCTCCTGCGCCCGGACGATGAGCTGCTCGAGCTGCTCGTCGTCCCACCCACCGGCGAGCCGCGCGTGCCGTTCTTCCACGCGCGCGCGGGCCGCGCCGACGAGTTCCGCCGGCGCTTCCACGAGCGCTTCGGCGAAAGCTACGCGCTGCTCAGCATAGATGAGGTGGAGAACCTCGGCCTCCTCGGCCCGGCGCCCCTCGCCGACGCGACGAGGCGCCGTGTCGGCGACTTCGTCGCGCTCACCGACCGACCGGAGATCCTGCTGTACGGCCCGCCCGTGTACCACCGAGAGGCGGCCGCGCAGCGCGGCTACCACGGGGGGCTTGCGCCCGCCGAGATGCGCATCCCACTGGTCGTGGCGTGAAAGAAGGGGGAAGCTACCCCCGCATCGCCTCGGGGTCGAGGCCCACGCGTTCGCACCACTGACGGTAGGCGATGGGGGAGATCTCCGAGGGCTTGATCTCGCTGCGGCCGCCCCAGAACACGTTGGTGTAGCTGACCGGGATGCCAACCGACTCCAGATGGGCATCGATGGCGGCCTTGTGCGCCAGGAGCAGCTCCTTGTCGGTGCCGTGGGCGACGCCCATGATGTTCACGTTCTGGAAATCCGGCCCCGTCTGCCGCCAGTAACAGTGGGTCAGGATGTGGTGCCGGCCCACCTCCCGGCCCGCCTCGATCTCGCGCCCCGGCGGCGCCGCCCAGTGGAAGAGGGCGTTGTAGCGGGTGACGCTCTGGCCTCCGGCCACCGGCTTGACGTGCTCCAGGAAGGTGGAGAAGCGCCCGATGCCCTTCCGCTGGTCCAGCGACTCGGCGACCTCATAGAAGGCCTCCAGCGGCACCTCCGCCTCCTCGGCGCGGGGCCGCCAGAGGTCCGGAACGAGCTCCTCCGGGGAGAACTCGCGCTTCAGCGCGGTGAGCACCCGCCACTCGAGCTCGGACAGCTCCACCACCTTCACCTCGATCGGCTCGGCGGGCGTGTCCGACTTGCTGCCCGGCTGGA
>MGOB01000003.1:26117-39688 GCA_001796995.1 Chloroflexi bacterium RBG_16_68_14
ACGCCGAGGGCAAACACGCGCTTGGCCGGCATCAGGCAGTAGCGCTCCGCGCCGGTCTGGGCCGCCAGGTACTCCAGGTGCTTCCCGATCGAGAACCCCTGCGGGACCTTGATCGTCGTCCAGAGCTTGTAGCTGGAACCCGGCGTCGCCGCGTCGGTGGTGCGGATGACCGCGTGGCCGGAGAAGGGGTCCTCCCGGAACATGTAGTCGAAGGCGGAGGAGAGCTTGTCGGCAGGCACCTGCCAGGCCACCAGGGCGCCGTGGGCGAGGTTGGTCGAGAGCAGCGTCTGCCGCACTCGCCGGATGGTGCCCGCCCGCAGCATCTCGCGAATGCGCTCCATCACCACCGGCAGGTCCACTCCGGAGCGGCGGGCGATCTCGCCGAGGGGGTCTCGGTGGAAGCCGGAGAGCCGGTCCTCGGACACCGCGAGGATAGCGGCGTTCACCGGGTCATCGAACTGGACAGGGACGGCGGTGGTCGTCATCGCTCAGGGCCGCTCCATTATACGCTGGTCGGCTCCAGACAGGCTCGTCCGCCGGGCTCAAGCCATGCTGCTTGGCGGAGGCTCGGCCGGCCTAGGAGTACCGCTCCTCCTTCCAGGGGTCGCCGCGGATGTGGTAGCCGTACTGCTCCCAGAAGCCGGGGCGCTCGTCAGGGATGAAGAGGAGGCCGCGCAGCCACTTCGCGCTCTTCCAGAAGTAGAGGTGGGGGATCACCAAGCGCAGGGGGCCGCCGTGCTCCGGCGCCAGCGGCTGCCCATTGTGCGTGTGAGCGAGGAGCACATCGTCCCGCATGAGGTCGGCCAGGGGGATGTTCGTAGTGTAGCCACCGTAGCAGTGGGCCATCACGTGCTGCGCCTCCGGCTTGGGCTGCACCAGGCGCGCCATCTCCCGGAAGGGGACGCCTCGCCACTCGTTGTCCAGCTTGGTCCAGCCGGTGACGCAGTGCACGTCCGTCACGACGGCGATCTGGGGAAGGGCGTTGAGCTCCTCCCAGGTGAAGGCCATCTCCTCCTCCACAGCGCCCGCCACGATAAACTTCCACTCCTTCAGGTCGATGCGTGGGGTGGAGCCGTAGGTAAAGATGGGCCACCGCTCGGTCACCTTCTGACCGGGCGGGATGCGGTCGCCGTGCTGTTCGCGGTCGCGGTCGGAGCGCCGCAGCAGATCGAGTGCCATAGGCTCCTTCGAGCTGGTGATGTGCTTATCGGACATGATACGGGCAGCGGAGGAAGGGGGTCAAGAGAAGAAGGCCCCAGTAAGGAGCGCCCTCGGCTCACGTAAGAGGAAGGTTGTCGCTAGGCGGCGCGCGCGTCCGCCTCCAGCCGCCGGAACGCCGCCTGGATGAGGGCATCGCCGGCCACGCCGTCGCGGGGAAAAGTGGCGACGCCGGCCTGCCACCGGCCGGCCGAAGGCGCCCGGATCTGCAGGTCGCCCTTGATCCGGAAGGCCACCGTGCAGGCGTCCTCATACCCAGCGTCGAAGAGGATGGCGGCGAAGCGCTCGGAGTCGATCCGAGCGGGGATGTCGTAGTTGCGCAGGCTGCCGGCGATGAACGCCGCCGCTCGCTGCAGGAGCTCTGGGTCAGGGGACTCGCCCGGCAAGAGCCTGAGCCGCCAGGTCGCCAGCGAGAACTCGTTGTGGACACGCGCCGCGCGGGCCAGCTCCTCGCGCAGCCGCAGCTCCAGGTACCAGAGGTGATAGAGCCCTAGCTCGTCGCGGAGCACGGCCTCTCCCCCACCGGCCGCCTTGGCCGCGTGCTCGGAGAAAGACGCTTGCTCCCGACGGAGGACCTCTTCGCTGGGCCTGCGCCTGAAGAACATACAAAGCCCCTAATCTTCTATATCATCAGGAAACACGCGTGTCTCAATAGGGGTTCTGGAGCATTTCGACTCCGGAGGAGGCCTTCGGGCCCGCCTCGTCGGTCCGGTTGGAAGGCTGAGCAGCCTTACGCCGCTTGCTCTCCCAGGAACAGCGGGAGCTCCCGGTCGATCCAGGTGTCGGCGACTTCAGGGAAGAACTTGCGCAGCGCCGCCACCTGGAAGTCGAGGTCGAGCCAGTGGAAAAGCACGCTCTGGCGCCCCCGGGCTTCGTAGGAGGTGAGCAGCATGTCCGGGTCCAGGCCTGACTTCGCTAGCCGGACCAGCTCTTCCTCCGCCTCATCCCTGCTGTAGAGCCCTCTGGCTTCTCGATGCCAGATGACAGCAGCCAGGTAGGCGGACTGAAGGCGGATCTCGCCGTCCGAAAGGACACCGTTCATTGCCTCGCTGAGGAGGAGCACTGGCTTCGGGCAACTGGACAGGACCGCGCTGGCGATGCTGCCGAGGACGAATTTGCCGAGGCCGCTCCGTCCCCGCGTCACCATAATGACCAAGTCCGCTCGAAGCTCTCCGGCCAGGGTGACGATGACGGCGGCAGGATCGCCCCGCTGGACGAAGCCGTCCACAGTGAGACCCTCCTCTTGGTGGCCGGCGACAACGGCCGTGACGTAGGCCTCGGCCTCGCGCATGGCATGGGGGACAAGGGAACGGGTGAGCGAAACAACGTGCGCAACAGCGATGTCGGCTTCCAGAGCCTTCGCCATGCGCACCGAGTATGGGAGAACGATACCGTCGCGACGCGACTTATCGAGGGGGACGAGAATCTTCATCTACCAGCGACTCGTAGTTCAACGAATTAACAAGGGCCGATTCGGTTCGTCAAGATCTGTATTCGGATAGGCGTACGACCCAGGATATTCGGGTATTCCCTGAGCAGGGCCAGGACGGAGGGCTTGCCAGCGCGTTCCCGCGCGCGCCAAACGCCTCTGCTACAATAGACGGACGTTCCAGGTGAGGTTCCATCTTATGCGGTACGTCCCCTACGGTCCGGAGTTGGAGGGCGTCCCCAACATCATCGTCGACGGGCGGGGGAACGATGCCACGGTGCTGGTGCTCAGCCACTGGCCCCGAAACCGCACACCCCCCGAACTGAAGGCGGACAGCAGCACCGAGATCGTCCTCAACTACCTGCGCTCGCCCCAGCGGGAGGCGTACCGGGACGGCGCCGAAGCCGTCTCCAACAACCACTATGACGTCGACGGCCTGATCTCCCTCTGGGCGATGCTCAACCCGGAGGCGGTCCGCCAAGAGGCGGAGGCCGATCTGCTGGTCGCCATCGGCGAATGCGGCGACTTCGACCGCTGGTCGGGCGAGCAGGCGACCAAGGTCACCTGCGCCCTCTACGGTCTGGAGTCGCTGCCCTCCTCGCCCATCCGCCAGGGGCTGGCCGGCATCCGCGACTACCTGGAACGGACGGCCTTCCTCTATCGAGAGGCGCTGCCTTTGGTGCCGCAGCTCCTGGACGACATCGGCCGCTTCGAGGAGTACTGGCGCGATGAGTACCGGAAGGTGGAGGCGGGCCGGGGGCTCTTCGCCCGGGGCGAGGCGACGGTGCAGGAGGTGCCGGAGCTGGACCTGGCCATCTTCCAGCTACCCCATGAGGTGCACGACATGGCGCTCTACGAGCAGACCGCCTGTTCCCGGGTGGCGCTCGTCATCGAGGGGCACCGCTACCAGGCGCGCTACCGCTACGAGTCCTGGGTGGAGATCCAGAGCCGCCGGCCGCCGCCCCGCATCGACCTGCGCCCCTTCGCCGACCTGCTCCAGAGCTTCGAGGGCAACCCCGGCGACTGGGCGGCGGACGACGTGCAGCGGACGCTGCCCCGGCTGCGCCTGCGCGGGCCGGAAGGTAGCACCTCCCCCAGCTCCATCACGCCCGGGCTCTTCCTCCGCCTCCTCGCCCAGTACCTGCGGGACCAGGCGTCCAACCAGGAGCTGCTCTGGTCGCCCCACACGGCGGACATCGAGTACATCTCAGAGCTGGCCAGCGACTGAGGACTGCATCTTCTGCGGCATCGTAGCGGGCCAGGTGCAGGCGAGCGTCGCCTACGAGGATGAGGCGACGCTGGCGTTCATGGACCTCGGCCAGTTCCATCCCGGCCACACCCTCATCGTGCCCAGGCAGCACATCGCCGACATCTTCGAGCTGGACAAGACGACGGGCGCGGCGCTGATGGCGGCGCTGTCCCGCGTCGCCCGCGCCGTCCGCAACGCGTTCACGCCGCACGGCATCAACATCTGGCAATCGAACGGCCCGCCCTGGCAGGAGGTGCTCCACCTCCACTTCCACGTCCTGCCGCGCTGGCGGGACGACGGGCTGCTCCGCTTTTCGCCCCCGCAGCGCAGCCGCCCGTCCCGGGCCGAGCTGGACGAGCAGGCGGCGAGGATCCGGGCCGCACTAGAAGCCGGTGGGCAACGAAGATCGTAGGTCGGGGTCTTCGGACCCCGGCGCAACCGCCGCCCGCAGCCGCGCCTCCACCTGGGCGCGCACCTGGTCGCGGTTCGCCTCCGTCAGCTCGAAGACGAACGTGTCCGGCCGCGCCTTCAGCTCGTCGGCGAAGGGATGGGCAGCCTGCATGATGGTGCCGAACAGGACGCAGCGGCGCAGCGCCTCGGCCACCGCCCGCCGGAACGTCGTCGAGAGCAGCTCCATCTTGCCGATCTCGTCGATCACCACCAGGTGGCCGGAGGCCACTGCCCTCTCGATGGCGGGCACTCCCACCTGTTCCAGCGCGGCGACGTCCACCCCGTAGCGGCCGACGCGGTACGGCCCCCTGATGCCCACGTGGGCCAGCGTCGCTACCTGCCCCTGCCCGTCTGGCAGGCTGGCGTCCAGCGTGACCAGCTCGAACCCGGTGCGGCGGCCGTCCGGGCCGCGCGTCTCGCGGGTGTAGAAGCCACCCGCGGGCATGTCCAGCGTCTCCAGGACCCGCCGGACCAGGGTGGTCTTGCCGCTGCCGGGCCGGCCGGTGATGAGGATCGCGGCCATGAACGATGCCTCCGAACTCGTCGCACTCCCCCGCAACGGAGTTCTACGAATCTCTCGCAGCATACAACATCGGCGTGCCCGGATTCGGCACCGTAAGCTTTCTTGACAGCCTACCTGGCAGGTGTATACTGACGGGGACTGGTGGAGCCACACCTCGTCTTGACCCCGCCTGGCCCTGCCTGCTTCCACTGGGGGAGCGTTTTCCCCGCCTGGGTAGATGCGCAGTACAGCGGTGCGTACGCCAGGACAGGCAACGGCAGCCGTAGCGAGGTCGATCGGCCTCGCCTGCTTCCTCGCGTTCGCCGCCATCCTTGCCCTCGCGGGCACCCGCTCGGCTTTCTCGTCTCCTCCCCCGGCACTGCGACTGGAGCCCTCCAGCATCAAGGTCGGTGCTGCTCCAGGCTCCATCTTCACCGTCGACGTCGTGATCGAAGGCGTGTCAGACCTGGGCGCCTTCGAGTTCGAGCTCGGATTCGACACCGCCTTTGTCAAGCTCGTCGATCTCCGCCTTGGGCCCTTCCTGGGCAGCACCCAGCGCCCGGTGACCTGCCAGGAGCGAACCGTCAGTGCAGGGGTCGTCAAGTTCGGCTGCAACACCCAGGGCCCGGAACCG
This sequence comes from Chloroflexi bacterium RBG_16_68_14, assembly GCA_001796995.1. GTDB lineage: Bacteria > Chloroflexota > Dehalococcoidia > DSTF01 > RBG-16-68-14 > RBG-16-68-14. The sequence continues at coordinate 31,600 of MGOB01000003.1, forward strand.
CCCGGTCCGGACGGTTCGGGCGTAGTCGCCCACATCGACCTGGCCGTGCAAGGCCATTCGCTCGGCGACACGCGCTTGAGGCTGTACTCCTGCAATGCAGCGGACATCCTGGGAGGTTCGATCCTGAGCAACACCTGCAAGGACAGCAAACTGACCATCAACCCGCCCACGCCGACCCCGACGCAGAAGCCGCGGATGCGGAAGCTGCCACCCCTCCAGAACTTGTTCCTCACCCGCCAGGGAGAAAAGCTCCCGCCCGTCCAGTGCGTAAGCCCTCAGGGCGGTGACGACATCGCCCGGCTCGCCGAGAGGCTCAGCGCGGCCATTACCTCGCCCGATCCGAAGAACCCGCAGCAGAACCAGCAGTTGGGCGCCTTCGAGTTCGAGGTGCACTACGACTGGTCCAAGGTCTGCGTGCAGCTCGTGCCCGGCCCGGCCGCGACGGGCATGACTTGCGTCATCCAGGACGCCGTGACTAAGCCGACCCTGGAAGGCGTGGCCCGCGTCGGCTGCGTCACCCAGGGCAAGGGCACCTACCCGGACACCACCACGCCGGAGGGACGGCACCTGGCGACCATCCTGGTGCGGCCACAGCCGGATGTCTATTCCCAGGGCAAGGCGAACCAGGACAACGGCGTGATGGTTCAGCTCATCGACATGAACTGCGAGCTAGCCGACGCGCAGGGCCACCCGATCAAGATCTTCTCCTGCGAGGACGCGGGCCTGACTATCCGCTACCTGGAGGGTGACGTGGAGCCCGACTGCTCAGTGGACACGCTGGACACGCAGGCCACCGCCTTCCGCTGGGGCTCGGAGAAGGGGACGCTGGTCTACAACGGCCGGTTCAACCTCGAGCCTTCGGGCGCGCGGGCGGACGACGACATCGACATCAAGGACCTCCAGTTCGTGTACGGCCGTCTCGGCAGTACGTGCGCCAGCCCGCACCCGCCTCAGCCGCCGGTGAACCCGAAAGGAGGCCCGACACCAACAGCTACCGCCACGCCGCCGGAGGCTGGCATCAAGAAGTCGCCGCATGTGCAGGAGCTGCTCCTCAGCGCACCTCCGCAAAGCGGGCGCTGCGAAGACGGCGTGGACGCGGCCAGCTTCCAGCTTCTCATCAAAGACCCCATCACCAGCCCGGATCCGAAGACTCCCTCTCAGCTCCAGCAGCTCGGTGCGTTCGAGTTCACGACTCGATTCGACCCCTCTGTGGTTTGCGTCGAGATAACCCCTGGAAACATTCCGCAAGGTGAGATGAGCTGCCGCACGCAAGCGGGCAGCGGCTTCGTCCACTTCGGCTGCACGACGATCTCCAGCCAGATCCCGCCCATCCCGCAGCCTCCAGGCGTGCTGGCCGTGATCACGGTCCGGCCGCAGCCCGACGTCTACGAGTCCCTCCTCCCAGACGAAGAGCTGACCACGCAGCTCCTCAACCAGGAGTGCGGGCTCTCCGACCTCCTGGGACACTCCATCCCGACCCCGGACTGCGCGGGCGCTACGATCAGGATCCGCTATCCGTAGCTGAGGCTCCGCCGGCCGAGGAGCAGGCCGCCACCAGCTTGGCGGAGGAGGCGGCCCCGGACCGAGCGTCCCCCGGCTTCACCGAGGTATTGTTCACCAAGCCGAAGGAAGAGAAGGGCCAGTAAGTGAGCCACGCCTGGCCGATGATGTTCTCCTTGGGCACTGGGCCCCAGGAATGGGAGTCGGAGCTGTTGTTCCGGTTATCCCCCAGCACGAAGAACTGGCCGGCAGGCACCGTCGCCGGGCCGTAGTCGTAGCGGGGCGGGTCCACGATGTATGGCTCGTCCAGCGGCCGACCGTTGATGAACACGGTGCAGTCGCGCACCTCCACCGTCTCCCCGGGGAGGCCGACGATACGCTTGATGAAATCTCGCTCGGGCTGGCCGGGCCCCTCGTTCGGCGACTCGAAGACGACGATGTCTCCCCGGCGCGGGCCCCGGAAGACGTAGCGGGTAGGGTCATCCCCGGGATCGATGAAGGGGATGAACTTGTGGAGCGTCTTCAGGTTGATCTCCCAGTAGATCGCCTTGTTGACCAGCAGATACCAACTGGTCTCCATCGTCGGCTCCATGCTCCTGCCTTCCACCTGGAAGTTCTGCACCACTGCCCGCACCAAGAGGAAGATGAGGAGCGCCAGGATGATCGTCTCCGCCACCTCGCGTAGGCCGCGGGCCAAGGGGCGCAGGCGGGAACGCTGCTGGGCGGGCGGCGCCGCCGCGACAGCCTCGCCCGCGCCGCCTGCCGCCGGCCCGGCCTCGACGGCAGGGCCGGGCGGGTACAGGGGCACCGCGGCCGGCGGCGAGTACTGGGGCACGCCGGTGGTGCTGACCACGATGACATCGGCGGGCGGCGTAGTGGCCGGCGCGGCCAGGGAGCCCTCCGCTGCGGGAGGCGCTGGCGCCGCGCCCTCGATGGCCGGCACCGCCGGCCAGGGCCCCACGGATGGCTGCTCCTGCCGCACCCCGGCGAAGGGGCCAGGAGGCGGCGTTAGCGGCACCTCGAACTGGGCCAAATCCCCCGCCGGAGACGGCGAGTAGGCCGCCTCCGCCGTCCGCTCTGATTCTGGGTCTCGCTCTTGTGGGGGAACTTCTGGCATGATCCTTGCGTCTATACTAGGTGAGTATAGCATAGGGCCCGTCTCGCTTTTATGCAAAGCACCCTCTCAGGAATGTCGGTCGCCGGGCCGCGCCTGACGAGAGGTGCGGGGAGGAGAGATCCAGCATGAACGGTAAAGCCTTGGGGATAGTAGGGGCGGCGCTTCTTGGACTGTTCGCCCTCGCCTGCTCGACGGAGACGACGGTGCTCCCCTCAGAACGGGAGGCGCCGGGTATCAGCGTCAGCGGCACCGGCTCCGCCTTCGGCGAGCCGGACGTGGCGGTGGTGTCGCTGGGCGTTGAGGCGCAGGCGGGCACCGTGGGCGAAGCGCGTACGCAAGCCGCCGAGCGGATGGACGCGATGCTGAAGGCGCTCAAAGATGGCGGCGTGGCGGACGAGGACATCCAGACGGCGCGCTTCTTCGTCCAGCCGGTGTACGACTACAGCAAGCAGAAGCAAGAGCTGATCGGCTTTATGGTCCAGAACTCCGTGACGGTGAAGTTCCGCAACATCGACGACACGGGCAAGCTGATCGACGCGGCGCTCGCCGCGGGCGGCGACCTGGCCCGCGTCGACAGCCTGACGTTCACCATCGACGACCCGTCGACTCTTCAAGACCAGGCGCGGCAGGAGGCGATGGCGGAGGCGCGGCGCAAGGCGGAGACGCTGGCCGAGGCGGCGGACGTCAAGCTCGGGCGGCCCCGCTCCATCTCCGAGTCGGGCGGCCCGCGGGAGATCCCCTTCGACGTCGGTGCCGCCGCCGCGCGAGAAGAACTGGTCCAGACCCCCATCGAGCTCGGGCAGCTGGAGGTGCAGGTGCAGGTGCAGGTGGTATACGAGCTGGAAGAGCCGTAGGGCCTGCCAGGCCACCAAGCTCCCGCGCCCGCCCTCACCTCGGCTAGGACGAGTACAAAGACTTGACAACTCAAGCATTTTGCTGGTAATCTTCAGAGCGACGCTCGGCCCCAGAACGTATGTAATGGAGCCGAGAGCGAGGGTGGTTCTGCCACCCTCGTCGTCGTTCTAAGGTAGCCAGGCTATATCTGTTCCAAACATCCCAGCGTTGAGCGGACGAAACCTATCTGCCACTTCCTTCATCTTCCGGGAGGTGCTAGAGACGAATCCAGCGACCTCAACATGCTTGCCTAGACGCTTGATGGTATCGATGGCATTCAGGTAGTCCTCATCGCCACCCAGGATAACAGCCGCGTCGAACGCATTACTGTAGCCCAGGGTGAGCAGGTCTACCACGAGGTAAACATCGACGCCCTTCTCCTTCATCCTGGGTGCTTTGCCTCGCACCCGGCCAAGCCGAACCTGAATGTAGTCGGTCGTCTCAGCGAGCTTCCGGACTCGCTCGCGGTCTTCGTATTGTGAGTAACTCGGTCCCTGCTTCGCCTCGGCGGTGTAATAGTAGGTTCTGAGGTTGGGCCGACTGTCGGCAAGCCACCGTGCTACCGAAATCAGATCGACATCAGCCCGCCCACAAGCAGCGCGCAGGCTTCGATCCAGGTAACTTCCGTCAACGAAGCAACAGACTCGGATTTCCATTACCCCACTCCCTCCGTCCAGCGCCACGTGCGGGGGCGAACCTTCTCCAGCGCCTTTGGGTGGTACTTGAGAATGGAGTAGCACGTCAGGTCGATGGCCCCTAGCGGGCTCTTGGCACCTGTCCTTGCTCCCTTTGCGCTGACCCGCCGGAAGATTTCCTTGACGTGGAGCGGTTCGCCTCGTGCTTCCTTCAGAACCTCTACGACCGCGCTTCTGAGACTAACAGTTCCCTTCGGCTTCCCCGCCGGCAGGGAGCCCTCGAATAGTGTCTGCTGCGTGATCGTGGCGTGGATACGGAGCCATCCCTCAAGGCCCTTTACGAGCGCTATGAGGGCTTCTCGCTCCTCCTCATTCTTTGCTAGCTGACCCTTGAACTCATCTAGCATCTTGCGGGCGGATTCTTCGTCCATTTGTGCCAACCTCCCAACTTGACAGTGGCCCTACGATGTGATAGGGTGCATTGAAGCCAGCCCTGGCAGAAACGCCAGGCGTTTTGGAGGCCCCCTACACCGAGCTGGCGCAGCGGTAGCACGAAGCTCAACTCGGTGCGGGGGCCGCGTCTTTCTGCAGCGTAGCACTTTCCCTGAGGCAGTGCAAGCCCTCTGCCCCCCAAAGGGCATGTTTGTGGGAAATTCCCTCTGTGGGCAGAGGTGGGCAAAGGCTGAGGAGAAGGGGCTAGGATTTGGAGCGGCGCCAGCGCGCCTGAGCCGCCCTCTTTGCAATCTCTGAGCGGCGCTTCTTGCTCAGCGTGGCCGCCCGTGCTGGCCCACCCTTCTTGCCGCCAGGCCGCCCCAGGGCGACGGCGTGGGGGTTCTTGGCGCATTGGCCTTTCTCGGTAGCCTCGGCTACAATAGCTGCCGCCAGTGCGTTCACGTCCCTAGGCTTGCTTGAGCGCTTGGGCATGGCTCAATATCGCATGAGCAGAGGGGGACTTGTCAAATGGATGAGTCGATACTCGTTCGGGAAGATTGGTTGCGCCCGGATGGTGTCCGCGTGCAGCGTGTGAGGTGCTTCAAATACGCCGCTTGCAACACGGGCAACCCCAACGCCGGCTGCAACGGATGGCATGAGACGCTCCACTGGGGGTTCTGGGGGTCGCTGCGGAAGAGCTGGGGGTACTGGCTCTTCATTCTTTTGTTCATCACGCTCATGGTGGTTCTTGCGCTGTGGGGAACCCCGCTTGGGCCAGACGATTGGGGAGAGGAAGGCTTCGGCTACTAGGAGTCAAACTGACCCACTACCGCCGAGTACACGTCCTTGACTTCCACACGTTGAGGGGCCTATACTTCGTGTGTAAGCCCCGACGTGTCGGGGGCGTACTTTTGTTGGGCCCCGAGCGCGCGAGCCGAGCCCGCGTGGCGCAACGGTAGCGCAACCGACTTGTAATCGGTAGGTTAGTGGGTTCGAATCCCCTCGCGGGCTCCATCACTCAGGGGAGGGGTGGGTGAGCGGCTAAAACCGCCGGTCTGTAAAATCGGTGCCCTGACGGGCTACGCAGGTTCGAATCCTGCCCCCTCCACCAGCGAGAAAGAGTTGACGCCAGACGCCAGAAGGGCCAAGATTTGGATGGAGAGGCCTTCGGCCTCTGGCGCAAGGGGCGCCCACATAGCTCAGTTGGTAGAGCACGCCCTTGGTAAGGGCGAGGTCACCGGTTCGAGTCCGGTTGTGGGCTCCATACTCCGGAAGCAAGCAAAGGGAGGCAACGGCGGCCGCTCACCATCGTCCGAGCAGGCCGCAGACAAGGAAACGCTAAACCGGCAGAACACAGGAGGAAGCTAGCAGATGGCCAAGCAGAAGTTCGAGCGCACCAAGCCCCACATCAACGTCGGCACCATCGGCCACGTCGATCATGGGAAGACGACGCTCACATCGGCCATGACCAAGGTGCTCTCCTACAAGGGCTGGGCACCCTATCGCGACTTCTGGAGCATCGACAACGCGCCAGAGGAGCGCGAGCGCGGCATCACCATCGCCATCGCCCACGTGGAGTACGAGACGGAGCACCGCCACTACGCCCACGTGGACTGCCCCGGCCACGCCGACTACATCAAGAACATGATCACGGGCGCCGCCCAGATGGACGGGGCGATCCTGGTGGTAGCCGCCCCGGACGGCCCCATGCCCCAGACGCGGGAGCACGTGCTGCTGGCCCGCCAGGTAGAGGTGCCCAGCATCGTCGTCTACCTGAACAAGGTGGACATGATGGATGACCCGGAGCTGCTGGACTTGGTGGAGTTGGAGCTGCGGGAGCTGCTGACCAACTACGGCTTCCCCGGCGACGATATCCCCATCATCAGGGGCAGTGCCCTCAAAGCGCTGGAGTCCACCAACGAGGACCCAGACCATGAGGACTACAAGAGCATCTGGGAGCTCCTGAAGGCCCTCGACGAATACATCCCCATGCCCGTCCGGGCCAAGGACAAGCCCTTCCTCATGCCCGTGGAGGACGTCTTCGGCATTAAGGGCCGCGGCACCGTCGTCACCGGCCGCATCGAGCGCGGCATCGTCCGGACAGGCGAGGAGATCGAGATCGTCGGCCTCCGGGAGACGAAGAAGACGGTGGTGACGGGCGTCGAGATGTTCCGCAAGACCCTGGACGAGGGCGAGGCGGGCGACAACGTCGGCTGCCTGCTCCGCGGCATCGAGCGGGAGGAGGTGGAGCGAGGTCAAGTGCTGGCCGCTCCGGGCACCATCACCCCCCATGCCTATTGCGAGGGCGAGGTGTACATCCTCTCCAAGGAGGAAGGAGGGCGCCACACCCCCTTCTTCAGCGGCTACCGCCCCCAGTTCTACATCCGCACCACCGACGTCACCGGCTCCATCGAGCTCCCCGAGGGCGTGGAGATGGTGATGCCGGGCGATAATACTAAGATGAAGATCAGACTGATCCAGCCGATCGCCATGGAAGAGGGGCTGCGCTTCGCCATCCGCGAAGGCGGCCGCACCGTAGGCGCCGGCGTGTTCACCAAGATCCTGGAGTAGCAGAGAAGGGCCGGAGGGCGCTGTGGCCAGGAAAGAAGATCGCCCCGTCATCACGCTGGCCTGCACCGAGTGCCGGGAGCGAACCTACACGACGACCAAGAACCGCCGCAACGACCCCGACCGGCTGGAGCTGAACAAGTTCTGCCCCCGCTGTCGCCGGCACCGGCTCCACCGGGAAGGGCGGTAGCGGAGGCGAGGAGCAGAGATGAACCGAGCGCTCAGGCGCCATCCCGTCGCCACCAAGACCGACCGGCAACGCGCGGGGCGTTCACCCGCCGTGCGGCCGGCGCCGCCGCGCCACCCCCAGCGAGAGGCGCGGGAAGGACGCGGACTGCTCAGCTTCCTCCGGCCCCGCTGGGCGGAGGAGATCATCAGCGAACTGCGGAAGGTTACCTGGCCCAGCCGGGAAGACACCTGGTATCTCACCTTCGTCGTCGTGGTGGTCGCCGCCGCCTTCGGGGCCTTCCTCGGCGGCGTCGATATGTTCTTCAACTGGGCCATCGATAACACCCTGCTTCCCTAGCCCTGACCGAATATGGTAGCGCACCCTAACAATCGCCAGGCCGCTGCCAAGAAAGTGGCAGCGAAAGTGCAAGCCGCCCAGCCGGAGGCGCCTGCCCGCCTTTCGGAGATCCCCTCCGAGGAGGAGGCGTTCCAGGAGGGGCGCGTCTGGTACATCATCCACACCTACTCTGGGCACGAGAACAAGGTAAAGACCAACCTGGAGCACCGCATGGCCTCCATGGATGCCCAGGACCTCATCTTCCGGGTGGTGGTGCCCACCGAGGACGAGATCGAGATCCGCGACGGACAAAGGCGCACGGTATCGCGGAAGATCTTCCCCGGCTACATCCTGGTGCAGATGGTGGAGCTGAAGGAGGACGACCCTGATTCCAACCGCGCCTGGTTCGTCGTGCGCAACACGCCGGGCGTCACCGGC
>MGOB01000003.1:39709-46264 GCA_001796995.1 Chloroflexi bacterium RBG_16_68_14
CCGGTGCCGCTGGAGGAAGAGGAGGTCCGGCGCATCCTGCGTCAGATGCGGGTGGCGGAGCCGAAGGTCAAGGTGGGCTTCAGCGTCGGCCAGACCGTGCGCATCGTGGACGGCCCGTTCCAGGACTTCGTCGGCCAGGTGGACGACCTCAACCTGGAGAAGGGGAAGGTGAAGGTGCTGGTCTCCTTCTTCGGACGGGAGACGCCCGTAGAGCTGGACTTCCTCCAGGTGGAGAAGCTGTAGCGTGGCGAAGAAGGTCCGGGCCATCATCAAGCTCCAGATCGAGGCGGGCAAAGCGAACCCGGCGCCCCCGGTGGGCCCCGCCTTGGGCCAGCACGGCGTCAACATCATGGGCTTCTGCAAAGAGTACAACGAGAAGACCGCCTCCCAGGCTGGCACCATCGTCCCGGTGGAGATCACCGTCTACGAGGACCGCTCCTTCAACTTCGTCCTCAAGACACCGCCCGCCTCCGACATGCTGAAGCGGGCGGCCGGCATCGAGAAGGGCAGCGCTGCCCAGTTGCGGGAGAAGGCGGGCCAGGTGACCCGCGACCAGGTCCGTGACATCGCCGAGGTGAAGATGCGCGACCTGAACGCCCACGACCTGGAGGCGGCGATGCGGCAGATCGAGGGCACCGCCCGCAGCATGGGCATTGAGGTGGTGGAAGCGTAATGAAGCGAGGGCGAAAGTACCAGGAGAAGGCAGCGCTCATCGATCCCGCCCGCGCCTACCCACCTGATGAGGCAGTGCGGCTGGCCAAGCAGTGCGCCTTCGTCCGCTTCGACGAGACGGTGGAGCTGCACGTGCGCACCGGCCTCGACCCGCGCCATGCGGAGCAGCAGCTCCGCGGCATCGCCCTCCTCCCCCACGGCTTGGGCAAGCCGGTGCGCGTCCTGGTCTTCGCCGAGGGCGAGGCGGCCCGCGCGGCGGAGGAAGCGGGGGCAGAGCACATCGGCGGCGACGAACTGATCAAGCGGATCGAGGGGGGCTGGACCGACTTCGACGTCGCCCTCGCCCAACGCGATCTGATGGGGAAGGTGGGACGGCTGGGGCGCATCCTGGGCCCCCGCGGCCTCATGCCCAACCCCCGCGCCGGCACCGTCGTCGACAGCGCGGACATGAGCAAGGCCGTGCGCGACGCCAAGCAGGGCCGGGTGGAGTTCCGCCTGGACCGCACCTCCCTCATCCACGCGCCCATCGGCAAGGCCAGCTTCGAAGAGGAGAAGCTGCTGGAGAACCTGGCCACCCTGGTGCAGGAGATGGTCAAGGCCAAGCCCTCCGGCGCCAAGGGCCAGTTCGTCCGCACGATGTACCTCACCACCACCATGGGCCCCGGCATCAAGCTGGACATGGCGTCCACGCTGGCGCTGCAGGCGGGCTAGCTTCCCCGCCCTTGCGCCCAGCTCCCCGTTCTGGCATCATACGATCGCTGAAGACAGCGGGTTCCCGACACGTCGGGACGAAGGCGTAGGCGCCCGCCGAGGCGAACCGAGGAAAAACTGCGCCGCGGACTTCAGTCCGCGGGGAGTTTAATCGCTCGCGCCTTGTCTTCGCCAAGACAGGGCGCTTCTTGTGCCCGCGAGGAGGGCCATGCCAACCCAGAAGAAGATCGAGACTGTACAGGAGCTGCGCGAGCGGATCGAGCGCTGCGCCATCGCCATCGCCGCGGACTACCGCGGCCTGACGGCGTCCGAGATGGGCCAGCTCCGCCGCGCCATCCGCGAGGCCGGCCTGGATCTCAAGGTGGTGAAGAACCGGCTCTTCCTGCGCGCCGCCCAGGAGGCGGAGCGGCCGGAGATGGCTGAGCTCTTGGAAGGCCCCACCGCCATCATCTTCGGCTACGACGACGTGGTCGCGCCGGCGCGGGCGGCGATGGAGTACATGCGCTCGGCGCGCAACGCTTTCGCCATGCGCAAGGGCGTGCTGGATGGCCAGGTCCTCAGCCCCGCCGATCTCCAGGATCTGGCGACGCTGCCGCCGCGAGAGGTGCTGGTGGCCCGGATAGCAGGCGCCCTCCTCGCCCCGGCGGCGCGTCTGGCCGGCCTGCTCAGCAGCTTACTCGCCGTCCCGCCCGGACGCCTGCTGAACGATAGCCTGTTCACGTTCTGCGGGCTGCTGGAGGCGCGGGCGAAGCAACTGGAAGGAGCGTAAACATTGACCGAAGAGGAGACCCAGACCCAAGAAGTGGAAGAGACGGCTCCCGCCGAGAAGGAGCCGAAGCCCAAGATGACCAAGGGAGGCAAGACCAGCATGGCCAGCAAGATCGACCAGGCTTTCGAGCTTATCAAGGAGATGACCATCCTAGAGCTGCGCGACCTGAACAAGCGCATCGAGGAGGAGTTCGGCGTCAGCGCTGCGGCGCCGGTGGCCATCGCCGCCGGACCGGCCGCGGCCGCTCCAGGCGCGGCCCCAGCGGAGGTGGAAGAGAAGACCGAGTTCACCGTCCTGCTCAAGGAGATCGGCCCCAACAAGATCAATGTCATCAAGGCCGTTCGCGAGGTAACCACCCTGGGCCTCAAGGAAGCGAAAGATTTGGTGGAATCGGCGCCGGTGGCCGTCAAGGAGGATGTCAGCAAGGAGGACGCCGAGAACGTCAAGAAGAAGCTGGAGGCGGCGGGCGCCACCGTCGAGCTCCAGTAGGCGCCTTCCTTCTCGGCTAGCCCGCCGCCGCGCCAACCTGATATAGTTCCGCCGTGGAGTGCTACGCCTGTAGCAACGAGGCGACGCGCCAGTGTCGGCGCTGCGCGCGGGTGTACTGCGAAGTGCACGGCGGCGACCTTTGCGCCGAGTGCCTCAGCCCTGCCAGCGCCCTCCCTTCCTTTAATCTCTACCGCGGCTCGTTGCTGGCCCTCCTGGTCGGCACCGCCGTCGCCCTGTGGCTGCTGGTACGACCGCCCGGCTCCGGCGAAAGCGGGGGGACGCAGATCGGCATCATCAACATCACCCCCACCACCATCGTCACCCAGGAGGACGTAAGCACCCCAACGCGCGAGCGTCTTACTACCAGGACGCCCTCCGCCGAGGAGACCCGGACGCCGCGGGCGACGGCCACCTCCGCGGCCACCCCCGAGCCACGGACGTACGTCGTGCAAGAGGGGGACACCCTCGTCGCCATCGCGGAACAGTTCGCGCCGCCCGGGGTCGGCCCCCTGGACTACGCAGAACAGATCGCCGCCGCCAGCGGCCTCTCCTCCATCGACGAGCCCATCACCACGGGCCAGACGCTGGTGCTCCCCTAAGAAGGCCTGACATGGCAGCGACTCGCCCCTCGGCCCGTGCGACGGTCCTGCGCAGCGCCCTCCTCTTCAGCCCCTTCCTGGCGGTGACGCTGGCCGCCTTCGCTTTCATCCTTCAGGATACGACGGAGGAAGGCATGAGCGGCGGGAGCATCGTCGGCCTCGTCCTGGTGGGCCTGGTAGCGCTGCTGCTGGCCTACCAGGTCGTCCAGTCGTTGCGCGACCTCTTCTCCCAGCCGGTGCAGACCACCGGACTGGTGGAGCGCCGCTGGAGCCGCAACGATTTCTTCCTCTTCCGCAACGACTACGTCTTCGTAGAGGGGAACGTCTTCCGCCTGCAGCCGGAGCAGTTCGTAGAGGTGGACCTGGGCGACATCGTGCGCGTCGCCCACTATCCCCACACCGCCACCGTGGAGACCATCGAGGTGGTGGAGCGCGCCGGGCAGCGCACGAGGCCGGACGATGGGTGAGCGGGAACGGCCGGTCGCCTACCACACCCGCATCCGCGACCTGCCCAGCAGCGACCGGCCGCGGGAGCGGCTGCGCGACTTCGGGCCGGGCGCCCTCTCCAACCAGGAGTTGCTGGCGATCCTGCTGCGCACCGGCTCGGAACGGGAGAGCGCGCTGGCAATGGCTTCGCGCCTGCTGGGCCGGTTCGACGGGCTGGTGGGCCTGGCCCGCAGCGGCTTCGCCGAGCTGTGCGCCGAACGGGGCCTGGGCGAGGCGAAGGCCGCCCAGGTGCAGGCCGCCCTGGAGCTGGGCAGGCGGCTGGTCGCCACCCAGCCGCAGGAGCGGGCGGTCATCCGCTTCCCGGAAGACGTCGCCAACCTGCTCCAGGGGGAGATGGGCCTGCTTGACCAGGAGGAGATGCGCGTGCTCCTGGTGAACACGCGGAACCAGGTGCTGGGGATGGCCCGGGTCTACCGGGGCAGCGTCCACACCGCCGTGGTGCGCATCGGCGAGCTCTTCCGGGAGGCGCTCCGCCAGAACGCCCCTGCCATCGTCCTGGTGCACAACCACCCCTCCGGCGACCCGACGCCCTCCGCCGAGGACATCGCCATGACCAGGCAGGCTATCGAGGCAGGTGAGCTCCTGGACGTGGAGGTGCTCGATCACATCGTCCTCGCCCACGGGCGCTTCGAGAGCATGAAGAACAAGAAGGCGGCGTTCTCATGATCCGCCTCATCGCCCTCGACCTGGACGGCACTCTCCTCGGCCCCAATTTCCGGGTGAGCGAGGTGGACGGGAAGGCGGTGATGGCGGCCCGCGACCGGGGCATCCACATCGTCCTCAACACCGCCCGCTGGTACGGGCTGGCCCAGCGCACGGCACGACGGCTGGAGCTTGAGGCGCCACTGATCTGCCACAATGGCGCCCACGTCCGTGAGGCGAACGAGGGCGCCGACTTGCTCCACCTGCGCATCCCGCGGGCGACCGCCCGCGAGGTCGCCACCTTCTGCGACGAGGGCGGCTTCGAGACGTACACCACCGTCGACGGCATCACCTACATGCGCTCGCGGTTTGAGGGGCAGATCGACCCAGCGCGGCTGCCCGCGGACATGCGCCTCGCCAAGGCGCACGCGGAGCACGTCGACAGCGACGCCACCGGCTTCGTCGTTTTCGGCGACGAAGCGGTGCGCGGGCTCATCGACGCCTTCGCGGAGCGGTACGCCGGCGTCCTCGCCTTCCCGGTGGGCGTGAGCGAGGCAGGGCAACTCTACGTCACCATCACCGCCGCCGGCGCCGACAAGGGCCGGGCGCTGCGCCTGGTCTGCCAGCACCTGGGCGTCGCGCCGGAGGACGCGATGGCGGTGGGCGACGCGGCGCCGGACATCTCCATGTTCGAGGTCGCCGCCACCGCCGTGGCGATGGGCAACGCGCCGGAGGAGGTGAAGGCGGAGGCGGACGCCGTCGCCCCTTCCAACACCGAGGGCGGCGTCGCCTGGGCCATCCAGCGCTTCGTCCTGGAGGAGGGCTAGCCTGCCCCCGGCCGGGCGAAGCCGGCCACCCGCTCCAGCCGCTCGATCTTCACCTGGGAGACGTCAAAGAGCTGAGCAAAGCCCGCTCGGAACTCACCCATGTGGGGCGTCTGGCCGTGGGCTCGGAGCGCGGCGTCGTCGGCGTACACCTCGACGAAGAGGATCTGGGACGGGTCGTCCAGGGAGCGATGGCAGAGGTAGGCCAGGGCGCCCGGCTCCTGCGCCTGCACCGAAGCGACCATCTGCTTCAGGCGCTCCAGCGCCTCGTCCTCTTTCCCCCCTGCATCTTGAACCGCGCGATGATGGTGACCATGCTGGCACCCTCCCCTTATCTGAGGCTTCGCTGACGTTCGGCGGGCAGTATAGCATGGGGTCGGTCAGGTGACACCGAACCGACCCGGCCCTATTCAGCCGCCCGGAGCGGGATCTGGGACTCCACGATGCTCCTCTTCTGAAGGAAGCTCCAGACGAAGAGCGCCGCAAACAGCAGGATGGCCACCTCCGCCAGCCCGCCCGCGACCGCCATCGGCCAGTAGCGGTCGGTGCTTATCCAGTGGGGCGTCGCCACGGCCGCTCCCACCCGCAGGGCGGCGGCCGAGTTGAGCAGCGCCAGGATGAGCAGCGGCGGGATTCGCTCGGACGGGTAGCGCACCCTCCGGATGGCGAACTCAGGCAGCACCAGCATCGCCATGCCCACGACCATCACGGAGGCGACGCCCACAGCCACGGTGTGGCGCACCGCGTCGAGCCCGTAGTAGCTGATCGGGGCGCCGTCCACGCCGGCCCGGACGCCGTAGTAGACGCCCAGACCCCCTGCGATGAGGAGCCAGCTAAAGGCCGTCCGGATGAACCAGATGTGGTGCTGCGAGGCGGACGCGAGCCGGTTCGCCGCGGGCCGGAAGATGCCCACCAGCCAGGTCGCCAGCAGGAACAGCGGCCCCACCGCCGAGAGCGCCGCAGCCTCCAGCCGGTACAGGGCCGGGCTCCTCGCGCCCGTCGCCACCCACAGCGCGCCCACCAGGTAGGCGGCGGCCGACGCCGCCAGCGCCAGGGCGAGTGCCTTCGCCAGGAGTTCAGATCGGGGCAGGCCCGTGAACGCAGGGACGGCGCGGGAGGCCACGCCGAAGATGAACATCAGGACAACACCGTAGACCTGGAGGTGGAGCAGCCCAGAAGCAGAGAGCGGCCTGATGGTATCGTCCCCCCGCTGTGCCATCTGGACCAGCAGGGCCAGGTTCACGCCAGCCTGGACCAAGAAGCCGGCGGCGCCCAGAACAAAGAAGTAGCCGGTGGCCCCGGCGCGGCTCTTCCGGTGGAGCAGCGTGCCGAAGGCAACGAG
>MGOB01000003.1:46362-48277 GCA_001796995.1 Chloroflexi bacterium RBG_16_68_14
CGCAAGACCAGCGCCGTCGCGAGCGTCGCCCACGATACCCAGACCAGCACGGGAAAACGCAGCGGCCGTCCGGAGACGCGGGGCATGATCCGGTACGCCATGCCCATGATGAACAGCCCAACCCAGCCCAGGACCTGCACCTGCCCATGCGCCTGCGCTAGCGGCGTATAGCGCCCGCCCCAGCCCCAATCGAGCGCGATGCTGAGCGGTACTATCGTGGCCAGCGTGAAGCCGGCCACCACGGCCAGCCCCAGGCTGGTCAAAATGAACACCTGGTAAGGCGGCTCTTCCTCCGACGGCCGGGGCGGCGGAGGCCTCCCCTCCGCCAGCCTCACGGGGCCACGAGCGGGCACAGCGGTAGTCATGCCGTTAGTTCGTCCTCCCTAGCGTTCTTGTGGCACAGGACGCGAGACCCCGATGCGGGCGCCAGACGGCCTATCCCTCGCCGGCCAGGTGACGACGGGCCTCCTCCTGGACGATGCGGTAGACCTCCAGGAGCGGCATCCGGCGCTGGCGGGCGAGGCGCGCGCACGCCTCGTACTCCGGAGCGACGGCAGGCGGCCGGCCGGGGAGTCGCTTCACCTTCACTGCCGCCGGCCCCAGGCTCGACTGGAACTCCAGCGCCTCGCGCTCCGCCTCGTGGCGGGAGACTTCGCGCACCCGCACGCCCAGGGTCGAGGTCTCGCGCAGGAGGACGCCCACCACCGCCTCCTCCCGATCGAAGGGGCAGAGGACGGAGAGGAGCACGCCGGGCCGGTTCTTCTTCATCTGGATGGGCGCGAACCAGACATCGGCGGCGCCGGCCTCGAAGAGGCGCTCCTGGGCATAGCCGTACAGCTCCGGGTTCATGTCGTCGATATTCGTCTCGATGAGGAGCATGGTGGCCGGCCGCTCGGCCAGCGCCTCGCCCAGCCAGAGGCGTAACACGTTGGGTCGGCCCTCCAGATCGCGCGCCCCGGCGCCGTACCCGACGGCGCGCACCGTCATCGCCGGCCGCTGGAAGCGGGCCAGCGCAGCGACGATGGCGGCGCCGGTGGGCGTGACCAGCTCCACGCCCGGGTCGGGGCCGGCGACCAGCGGCGCCTCCGCCTGGGCCAGCAGGGCTAGCGTCGCCGGCGCCGGCACGGGAAGCTGCCCGTGCGCCCCCATCGCCCAGCCGCCGCCTGCCGGCAGCGGCGAGCAGTACAGCGCCTTCACGCCCAGCAGCCGCAGGCCGGCCACGGCACCCAGCACATCGACCAGGGCGTCCACGGCGCCCACCTCGTGGAACTCCACCGCCTCCGGCTCCACGCCGTGGACCAGCGCCTCCGCCTCCGCCAGCCGGCGGAAGACCTGGGCGCCGCGCTCCTTGTCCTCCGGCGGCAGCGCGCTCCCCTCAATGAGGGCGAGGACATCGGGGAGGCGCCGGTGCGGCAGAGCGGCCTCCTCCAGCACCACCGTGACCTGGGTGGCGGCCAGCCCCGCCCGCTGGGTCTTCGCTGCCTCGATGCGGTAGCCGCCGATGGCCACCTTCGCCAGCTCCGAGCGCAGCTCGTCCGGCGAGAGGCCGGCGTCCACCAGCGCGCCGAGGAGCATGTCGCCGCTGATGCCGGAGAAGCAGTCCAGGTAGGCGATCTGCGTCACGCCGACACCCGCTCCTTATGCGCGGCGCAGCGGTCGCAGCCGCAGAGCAACGCGTACGGATCGGCCTCGATCAGCCGGCGCGCCGCCTCGCCCACGGTCGTGCGGCGTTCCAACGCTTCGACGTGCAACTGCAGGTCGTCGAACGCCTCGCTACAGCCGCCGCAGAGGACGGCCTTCACGCCGTCCTCCGTCACAGCATGTCGCACGAACAGCGAGCGGCCGACCAGCTTCTCGGCGAGGTGAATCGCGGTGCTCGCCGTGTGCGTCACGCCCGCCAGAAGCAGTTTGCCAT
>MGOB01000003.1:48298-49189 GCA_001796995.1 Chloroflexi bacterium RBG_16_68_14
GCAATGGGAGCCACGGGGTCATCTTCGAAGCCGTCGCCCGCCAGTTCTTCGGCAAGCTCGCCCCACACGATGAACGACAAGAGAGGATGACCGGATCGCCGTACGGGATACGACTGCCGGAAGGTTTCGGCGATCACGCCGATCATCCGATCGATCGGCGTGTCGTGCGCGAACGGGACCGCTTCACCGTCCGGCGGCACCGGGCGATAAGCGTTGCCTTCGAACAGGCCACTCCGATCCCACGCCTGGGTGCGTTCCCAGGTAAAGGCCGGCATCATCACGGTACCCAGCGCCTCCCCCAACGCCCGCACCACCGCAAGCGGTCCGCCCTCCACGCCGCCGAAGGCCTTATAGGATGAGTGGACGAGCACGTGCGAGCCCTGGCCGAGGCCCAGTGCCTCCAGTTCACGCGCGATGTCCACGTGCGTCACCGTCATGCCGTCGCCACCGCCCGGTCCAGGGTGTAGAAGTCCCGCTCGTACCAGGCGCCGTCCGGGTACTGGGCCATGAGGTCGACCCGCTCCAACAAGAACGCCAGCTCCACCTGCGCGGCGGTCTCTTCCCACTGGGCCAGCGCCAGCTCGTCCCGACAGGCCAGCCGGCCGACCACGGCTCGTGGCCAGTAGGGCCGCTCGTCGTCGGGGGGCGCGTACTTCCCGCGCAGCAGCGCCCGGCGGAGCGCGATCAGTCGATCCTGCCCGGAGGTGACCTCCAGGTAGGCGACCTCTTCCTCGTCGCCGAACGCCAGCGGGCCCAGCTCCAGCGGGAAGGGAGCGGCGTTGTGGCACACTTGCCAGCAGTGCTGCTCCAGCGGCAGGAAGGACGGCTGCGCCCGGAACGGCCCCACCAGAGAAACGTGCGCGGGCAGGCCGCCGTCGCCGTCCGGGTCGA
>MGOB01000003.1:49369-50501 GCA_001796995.1 Chloroflexi bacterium RBG_16_68_14
GCCGCGCAGGCGTTGAGCATCGCCAGCAGCGGGGCGATGCCGCCGAAGCTGGCGCCGTACCCGACCGACGTGGGCACGGCGATGACCGGCACCGCCACCAGCCCCGCCACCACGCTGGGCAGCGCCCCCTCCATCCCAGCCACCGCCACCAGCGCCCGGGCGTCGCGCAGGGCGGGCAGGTGGTCCAGCAGCCGGTGGATGCCGGCCACCCCCACGTCGTACACGCGCTGGACGGCGCTGCCCATCAGCTCGGCGGTGACCGCCGCCTCCTCGGCGACGGGCAGGTCGGCCGTGCCGCCGCAGAGGATGGTGACGCCGGGCTGCTTCGCCTCCGGGCGCCGGTCGAGGGTGATGCAGCGGGCGGTCTCGTGATAGGTAGCGTCGGGCAGGGCCGCCTGCACCGCCTGGAAGCAGGCGCGGCCGGCGCGGGTGATGAGGAGGCGGTCGGCCCGCTCGGCCAGCCGGCGGGCGATCTCGGCCGCCTGCTCCGGCGTCTTTCCCTCCGCCAGCACCACTTCGGGCAGCACGTCCCGCAGGGCACGGTGGTGGTCCACCTTGGCGAAGCCGATATCCTCGTACGGAAGCAGCCGCAACGCCTCCGTAGCGGCTTCGATGCTGGTCGTGCCCGCCGCCACGCCCTCCAATAGCTCGCGCAGCTTCTGCTGGTCGATGGCAGGCGCCTCCGAACCGATGTGGTTGGATTATACCAAGGCGCAAGGCACGGGCGAGCCCTTGTGAGCGGCGGCGGCAGGGCCCTATACTGCCCCACATCCCCAACGATAGCGGCTGCTGAACAGGAGGAGGCTGTGACAACAGACACCGACACGAGCAAGACGGAGGCGTTCGTCGACCGACTCTTCGGCTCGGCGTTGGGCGCCATCGACATCTACGCCGTCTACCTGGGCGACCGGCTCGGGCTGTACCGAGCGCTCACCCAGGACGGCCCGGCCACGCCGGGCGAGCTGGCCACACGCGCCGGCATTCACCCGCGCTACGCCCGCGAGTGGCTGGAGCAGCAGGCGGTGAGCGATATCCTGGACGTGGACGACCCGGCGAAGCCCGAGGACCAACGCCGCTACACTCTGCCGGCCGCCCACGCGGAGGCGCTGACCGACCCGGAGAGCCCGTTCTC
>MGOB01000004.1:0-131 GCA_001796995.1 Chloroflexi bacterium RBG_16_68_14
CGGCGTGCTGCCGGGCCCGGACCGGCGCGACGTGAACCCCCACGTGGAGTTCCCCATCGTCACCAACCTGGGCGCCGCCCGCAACGCCATCGTCGTCCTCTCCGCCGACGCCGTGATCGCTGTCGACGGCT
>MGOB01000004.1:166-287 GCA_001796995.1 Chloroflexi bacterium RBG_16_68_14
GTGCACGGCAAGCCCGTGGTCGGCCTCGCCACCTGGCGCATCAGCGACCCTGGGGGCGTCGAGGACGAGCGCGTCGTGCGGGTGGACGACGCGGTGGAGGCGGTCGAGCGGGCCGTCGCGG
>MGOB01000004.1:374-8599 GCA_001796995.1 Chloroflexi bacterium RBG_16_68_14
CCCTGGAGGTAGAGGTAGCCCTGAGCGACGGCCCGCCTTCCGGCGGCCACGGCGCCCGGGGCCGCGCCGCCGTCCCCTCCGGCGCCAGCACCGGCGCCCACGAGGCGCTGGAGCTGCGCGACGGCGACGCGAAGCGCTACGGCGGCAAGGGCGTGCTGACGGCCGTGGGCCACGTCAACGGCGAGATCGCCTCCGCCGTGCGGGGGATGCGGGCGGACGACCAGGCGGCCCTGGACCACCGGCTCATCGACCTGGACGGCACGCCGGCCAAGTCGCGCCTGGGCGCCAACGCCCTCCTCGGCGTCTCCCTCGCGGTGGCCCACGCGGCGGCGGCCTCACGAGGCGAGCCGCTCTACCGCTACCTGGGCGGCGGAGACGCCACGCTCCTGCCTGTCCCCATGTGCAACATCCTCAACGGCGGCAAGCACGCGGAAGGCTCCACCGACTTCCAGGAGTTCATGGTGATGCCCCTGGGCGCGCCCAGCTTCGCCGAGGCGCTGCGCATGGCCGCCGAGGTCTACCACGCCCTGGGCAAGCTGATCCACGAGCGCGGCCTGCCCACCACCGTCGGTGACGAGGGCGGCTTCGCGCCGCCCGGCCTGACGAACGACGAGGCGATCGGGCTGGTGACCCAGGCCATCGAGGCCGCCGGCTACCGCCCGGGCGAGGAGCTCGCCCTCGCCCTCGATCCGGCGACCAGCGAGCTGTTCGTGGATGGCTCCTACCGCCTCGCCCGCGAGGGCCACACCCTCTCCTCCGAGGAGCTGGCCGGCCTCTGGGAGGACTGGCGCCGCCGCTACCCCATCGTCAGCATCGAGGACGGCATGGCCGAGGACGACTGGTCGGGCTGGCGTCTCCTCACCCAGCGCCTGGGCGCCACGACGCAGATCGTGGGGGACGACGTCTTTGTCACCAACGTGGAGCGCATCGAGCGGGGCATCCGGGAGGGGGCGGCCAACGCCGTGCTCATCAAGCCCAACCAGATCGGCACCCTGACAGAGACGCTGGCCGCCATCGAGGCCGCCCGCCGGGCCGGCTGGGCGGCCGTTATCAGCCACCGCAGCGGCGAGACCGAGGACACCACTATCGCCGACCTGGCGGTGGCCACGGGCGTTGGCCAGATCAAGACCGGTGCCCCAGCCCGCGGGGAGCGCACGGCCAAGTACAACCGCCTGCTGCGTATCGAGGAGGAGCTGGGCTCGTCCGCGGCCTATGCGGGGTGGAGGGCGCTGCGGCAGTAGCGAGCGGTACAATGGACTACAGGTGACGGAGCGATGCTGACCGCCTATATCAACGCAGCCATGGCCCGTGGCCGCTACAAGATCATCGAAGACGGGACGTACTTCGGCGAGATCCCTGGTCTGCGCGGTGTGTGGGCGAACGCCAAGACGCTGGAGGGGTGCCGTCAAGAGTTGCAGGAAGTCCTCGAGGACTGGCTTATCCTTAAGCTACGAGATGGCGACGACATTCCTCGGATGGGACGAGCCCAGTTCGCGGGGCTGATCCACAGCCTGCCGCCGTAGTACGGACCCGCGCCTAGCGCCCGTTCCCGCACCGCTGTACAATCACGCCATGGACGACCGGCCGATCGGCTTCTTCGACTCCGGCGTGGGCGGGCTCACCATCTGGCGGGCCACCAGGAAGCTGCTCCCCCAGGAGAGCCTGGTCTTCCTCGCCGATAGCGGCCACGTCCCCTACGGCGAGAAGTCGCCGGAGGAGCTGCACGACCTCACCAGCCGCATCGTCCGCTTCCTGCTCGCGCAGGACGTGAAGCTGGTGGTGGTCGCCTGCAACACCGCCACTGTGCACTGCATCGGCCATCTACGGGAGACGTTCCCCCAGATCCCCTTCGTCGGCGTCGTGCCGGTGGTGAAGACGCTGGCGCAACGCACGCGCACCGGCACCATCGCCGTGCTCTCCACGCCCGCCACGGCGGGGAGCCCGTACCTGGCCGGCCTGGTGGAGGAGTTTGCGCCGGACAAGCGGGTGATCAACGTGGGCTGCGACGGGCTGGAGGACCTGGTGGAGGCGGGCCAGGCGCGCACCAGCCGGACGACGGCGCTGCTGGAGCGCTACCTGGCGCCCGTCCTCCAGAGCGGCGCCGACGTGGTGGGCCTGGGCTGCACTCACTACCCCTTCCTGCGCCGCCGCATCAAGCGCATCCTGGGGCCCAGGGTGCGGGTGTACGACCCCTCGCGGCCGGTGGCGCGGCGGGTGCGCCAGCTCCTGCGGGAAGGCGACACCTTCGCCGCCCACGAGAAGCCGAGCTATCGCTTCTACACTACGGGCGACCCGGCCCAGTTCGCTGCCGTCGCCAGCAAGCTGCTGCGCTTCCCGGTGCGCGACGTCGGGTATGTAGAGCTGTAGCGAGCGGTCAGCCGTCAGCCGTCAGCAGGCTGATAGCTGATAGCTGATGGCTGATGGCTAGTAGAACGGCGAGGGCACCCAGGCGCCCATCGGCTCCTGGTACTCGCCGCGGACCAGGTAGCTGTCCAGCTCCACCAGCCGGAAGCCGCAGGCCATCGCCCAGCGCAGCGTCTCCGGCTGGCCGGCGGGAAGGAGCAGGCGCAGGTCGCCCGCCGCCCTCGCCGTCCCGATGATCAGGTCGCGCAGGGCGCGCTCGTCCCAGGCGACGCCGTGGGTGACGATGGCCTCCTCGCCGGGGAAGCGGGTGAGGTAGCCGGCCAGCCGCCCGTCGCGCTCCACCACTACTGGGGTGGCGAAATTTGCGATGAACTCGATGTCGTGACGGCGGCCGATGCCCAGCACGTCCCGGTGGAGGGCATCGCAGGCCTCCAGGTCCGCCGGGGTGTACTGGCGCACCGGGTTGGTGGGCGCTTCCTCGGCGGGCACACGGCCGTGCAGGCTGGCGAGCATATCCTTCACGTCGAAGCCCAGGTTGTGGTAGAGGGAGAAGGATTGCATGTTGTAGGCGGACTGCACCAGCCGCACCGAGGCGAACCCCGCCTCATCGGTGTGTTCCAGCAGCGCCTCCATCACCCGCCGGCCCAGGCCGCGCCCCTGCTGGTCGACGGCCACCGCCACCGGCCCGACGCCCACCACCTCGTCCCGCTCGTCGCCAAAGTTGCAGGCGATGGCCCGGCCCTCCTCCACCAGCAGGTAGGACGTCCACCCCTCGGTCTGGGCGAGCAGCCGCACCACCACCTGGGCGAGCTGCGGCGTCTGGAAGGGCCACTCGAAGTTGTGCCGCTGCGCGATGTCGCGGAAGGCCTCAAAGACCAGGGTGCCGACCTCGTCGGCATGTTCTGGAAGCACTGTGGTGAGGGTGGGCGCCATGGTTGCTCCTTTCTCGCCCCGGCCTCAGGGCAGCAGCCGCTTGACCGCGAGGCCCTGCTTGATGACCAGCTTCACGTTCTCAGCCGCCTCCAGCACGGCGATGTCGTCGACAGGGTTACCCTGGACGGCGATCAGGTCGGCCCACTTCCCCTCCTCCACGGTGCCGATGCGGGCGTCCATGCGGAAGAGCCGGGCGTTGGTCTGGGTAGCGCTCACGATGGCGCTCATGTTCCCCAGCACCCGCGCCTTCAGAGTCAGCTCCGTCGTCTTGTAGGGCTGCATGGAGCCCAGCAGGTCGGAGCCGGAGCCGATAGCAAGCCCGGCCTCGTGGGCGATGCGCACGGCCTCCTCGCCCTTCGCCTTTGCCTGGCGGATCTTGCGCAGGTTGTCCTTGGGGATGCCCTCCGCCTCGCCGTGGCGGTCGATCATCTCATAGGTGACGAGCGTCGGCACCAGCCAGGCGCCCTTCTCCCGCATGGCGGCCGCCGTCGCCTCGTCCAGGAAGTTGCCGTGCTCGATGGAGAGGACGCCGGCCTCCAGGGCGTTGGCGATGGCGCGCGGGCCGTAGGCGTGGGCGAGGACATAGGTGCCGGCGGCCCGCGCCTCGTGGACGGCCGCCGCCAGCTCCTCGACGGTGAACTGGGAGTGGTCCAGCTCGTCGGCGGGCGACATGGCGCCGCCGGAGGCCATCACCTTGAGCTGGGCGGCGCCGCGGCGGAGCTGCTCGCGGGCGGCGTGACGGACGGCGTCGGGGCCGTCGCAGAGCTCGGGGAAGGCGAACAGGCCGGGGACGCTCCTGCGGGGCGGGTCGTCGGAGAAGCGCGGCCGCCAGTCGCCGTGGCCGCCCGTCTGGGAGAGCATGGCCCCGGAGGGGAGGATGCGCGGCCCGCGCAGCAGGCCGGAACGCACCGCGTAGGCCCAGCCGCCGTCGATGCCGCCGGCGTCCCGCACCGTGGTGAAGCCGGCGTCCAGCGTCTGCTCGATCACCTGGGCGATGCGCAGGGCGAGGACAGCGGCCGGCTCCCGCTGGGCCGCTGTCATGTCGGTGCTGACGATGCCCAGGTGGACGTGGGCGTCGGTCAGGCCGGGCAGGAGGCAGAGGCCGGTGCAGTCGATGGTCTCCGCGTCGCGGGGCGGCGTGAGGGCGTCGGTGGGCGCGACGCGGGCGATGCGTTCGCCCTCCACGACGAGGGCCATCGCCGGCTGCGGGTCGCGGCCGGTGCCGTCGATGAGGGTAGCGTTCCAGAGGACGGTGCTCGCAGGCATGGTGAGCGGCCGGGCGCGCGGTCATTATGATGGCGGCCGCGGAGGTGGCGCAAGGCTAGGCGGCGCGCGGCGGCTCCTGGGGCAGGTCCTTTGCCCGGTGCAGGCCGGCGATGAACGCCTCGACGCAACGGGGATCGAGCTGGCTCCCGCTCACCCGGCGCAGCTCGCCCAAGGCGGCCCCCTCATCGGCGGCGGTTCGGTACGGACGGCTTGATGTGAGGGCGTCGAAGGTATCGGCGACGGCGATGATGCGGGAGAACACGGGGATCGCCTCGCCCCGGAGACCGTCCGGGTAGCCTGTGCCGTCCAACCGCTCGTGATGGTGGCGAATGACGGCGCTCAGCGGACGCAGCGCTTCCACGCGGCGAGTGATCTCATCGCCCCGAGCCGCGTGCTGCTTCACGATGGCGAACTCTTCCTCACTCAGGGGCCCCGGCTTGCAGAGGATGGCGTCCGGCGTGCCGATCTTCCCCACGTCGTGCATCTGGGCGGCCAGCACCAGGGAGCGCAGCTCCCAGGGCGGCAACCCCAGCTCGCGGCCGATGCCCAGCGCGTACATTGCCACGCGCCCCACATGCCCGAGGGTGGCGACGTCCTTCGCCTCGATGGCGTCCGCCAGCTCGATCAGGGACGAGGGCCGGCCCCGGTTGAGCTGGGCCAGGGCGTCCCGCATGGACAGCGCCTCGGCGATCACCTTCAGGCTGCCCGCTCGCAGCGCCTCCAGGCCCCAGCCGGCGAAGAGGGTGACGAAGGCGAGGGCATACAGGGCATGGTACAGCCACCAGGAGAGATGCCCGACCCGTCCCCAACCCAGGCCCACCTGGACATCGATGAGCAACGCCAGGGCGACGATGGCCGCCCAGTGGGACGGCAGCCGGGCGAAGAAGTACGCCTGCAAGTAGCGCCACACCGAGAAGACCAGCAGCCCGATCACCAGGGCCGCGATGCCCACCTGGAACGGCCGCCGGTCGATGGGCACCCAGGAGAGCCATTCCGACTCGGCGAGGAAGAGGCTGGCCAGCGCGTAGACCGTCAACCCAGCCACGGTGACCAGGAGGATGACCTTTCCCCAACGTTGTACCCAGTGGCCCGCGCGCTCGGGCAGCTCCGCCGCGCTGGCGGTGATGAACAGGGCCCCCACAAACAGGCTCAGCCAACTGGAGACGCTGAGGGCGGGATAGGGCTCGTCGTGGATGAAGCCGGGCGTGGTCAGCCCGTGCACCGCAAAGATAGCGGCGATGCTGAGGAACGCCAGGGCCAGGAAGAGCAGTCGCGTCTCCCGCAGGGAGCGGGCGGAGGCTACCAGCACGGCGCAGGCGCCGGCGGCCAGCAACGCCGTGCCGGAGACAGTGTAGAAGTGAAAAGTGTTCTGATTCCAGGCAGGATCCAGCCTAGGGACGCGCAAGAGCAGGGCCACCACGGCTGGCGGCAGTGCCAGCAACGCCGCCCAGAAGACCCACCAGAGACGGCCACGAGCTTGTGTCATGTGCCTACGCCAGCCGGCCCACATTTCTACACTCCCTTGTGGAGAAATATCGGCTGCCACAGGCAGAAGCTGAACGTCAGTCCCTATCCTCCGAGCGCTGGCGGGCGGCCTCGGCGCGGGCTCGGAGCTTGGGCAGCCGGTCGGCACCCGCCTCGGCCAGCACCAGCGCCCGGACCGCCTCGTCCGCGAAGCCGTAGGTCTCGGGCTGGCCGGGCAGGGCGGCCAGGATGCCGGCATCGACGGCCTCCCGCAGGTCCTCGATGATGTCCGGTTCGGGAACGCGGGCCAGGTGCCTCAGAAGGGCGTAGCGGGCGCCGCCTTCGAGGACGGCCACGTAGTCCAGCAGACGGCGGGCGCTGCGCGAGAGGCGGGCGAGGCGCTGGCGGGCGGCCTCCGGTTCGTCAGTCATATCCACAGACTCCTGGAAATTCCTGCAGCCTCTTAGGGAGTTGTTATCTCTTTCTTAACACCTGCGTTCTATAGTGTCAGGTGAAGGGTAAACCACGGGAATGGCTCCCCCACCCGTGGAGCACCCGCCGCAAAGGCCAGGATGCGCTCCCCCCCTCGCTTCGGCGAGGTTGCCATCCTGGCCTTCTGTTTTCCCTCCAGCACTCCCTCACAGGAACTGTGAGACCCTTCGCTTCGCTCAGGGTGACAGGCGGGCCTGCCGCCCGCCTGTCACTTGATGGCTAGCGCGTTCGGCGGCGAGCCGACGCCGCCCCGCGCTCGGGCGTGAGGAAGTTGATGGCGCCGAGCTGGTCGTCCGGGCCGAAGAGGCCCCAGGCCGAGCCGCGGGGTGCATCGTCCCGGGCGGAAAGCTCTGCGTAGGAGGGGAGGTTATCCAGATCGATGTCAGGCATGGCTTCCTCCAGAGGCTGGGCGATCGGTACGGCCACGGCCCATGATAGCGGCCACCCCCATCGTGTCAATGCTGGCCCGCGGGCTGAGACCAGCTCTTATCCTGCACCCCATCCCACCCCTCGTGCTATAGTGCCCAGTGCGCGTGAGCACAGGAGGCGCAGCGTGAGCTTTCGGATCCGGCCCATCGCACCCGAGGAGTTCGAGGCGTATGCCCGGGCGAACGCCTCGGGATTCGGCGTCGACCACAATCCGGAGATGCTGGAGGAGGCGTGCCGGGTCCTGGAGTTCGACCGCACCCTGGCCGCTTTCGACCGAGCGGAGATCGCCGGCACAGCAGCGATCTTCTCCTTCGGCCTGGCGGTGCCCGGCGGGGCGCTGCCCACCGCCGGGGTGACCTGGGTGTCGGTGAAGCCAACCCATCGCCGCCAGGGCGTGCTCAGCGCCATGATGCGCCAGCAGCTCCAGGACGTGCGCGAGAAGGGCGAGCCGCTGGCCGCGCTCTGGGCCTCGGAGAGTGTCATTTACGGCCGCTTCGGCTACGGGCTGACCGCCGAGGGCATGGAGTTCAAGATCGAGCGCGAGCACACCGCCCTCGCCCACGCGCCGCCGACCTCCGGCCGCGTCCGGCTGGTCGACCGGGACGAGGCGTTGCGCACCTGGCCCGCCATCTACGACCAGGCGCGGGCCGCCCAGCCGGGCATGTACAGCCGCACGGAGACCTGGTGGAAGCACCACTCGCTCCGCGAGAACGAAGGGTCGCGCAGGGGCTTCTCGGGCCGGTTCTACGTCCAGTACGAGGAGGGGGGGCAGCCCCTGGGCTACGCCCGCTACCGTATCCGGGGAGAGAACCAGGACGGCGTGCCCAACGGGACGCTGGCGGTGCAGGAGCTGATGGCGACCAGCGAGGCGGCGTACGCAGCGCTCTGGAGATACCTCTTCGGCGTCGACCTGATCGGCACCATCCAGGCCCACCACCGGCCGGTGGAGGAGCCGCTCCTCTGGATGCTGGCCGACCCGCGCCGCCTGGTGCGTCGCCCCTACGATGCGCTCTGGGTGCGGGTCGTGGACGTGCCAACCGCTCTCGAGGGCCGGCGCTACTCCGCCGACGGCCGTCTGACCTTGGAGGTGCGCGACCGGTTCTGCCCCTGGAACGAGGGGCGGTACGAGCTGGAGGCGGGCCCCGAAGGCGCCTGCTGCCGCCGCTCCGACGCCGAGCCGGACATCGCGCTGGACGTGGCGGACCTGGGCGCCCTCTATCTGGGCTGGGCGCGGCTGCGCACCCTCCGGCAGGCCGGCCGGGTAGAGGGGAACTGGG
>MGOB01000004.1:8609-18785 GCA_001796995.1 Chloroflexi bacterium RBG_16_68_14
TGCGGCAGGCGGACGCGATGTTCTCCTGGCAGCCGCCGCCCTGGTGCCCGGAGATCTTTTGAGGCACGGCAAGCGACCAAGGGCCAGCGCCGGGTGAATATCGAACTGATCCAGGCGTCTCCCGGGGATGAGCCCGTGCTGCAGCACCTCCTGCAGTTCTATCAGTACGACTTCAGCGAAATCCTGGGCGGCGACGTGGACGGGACGGGCCGCTTCGGCAACATCTCGCTGGGCGAGCTGTGGAGCGACCCGCGCAGCCACGCGTTTTTCGTCAAGGTCGACGGCCAATTGGCAGGTCTTGCCCTCGTGCGCCAGCAGAGCTACTTCACGGGCGACGCGAGTATAACCGACATGGACGAGTTCTTCATCATGCGGAAGTACCGGCGACAGGGCGTCGGCCGGGAGGTGGTGATGCGCCTGTTCGACCTGTTTCCGGGACGCTGGGAGGTGCGCGAAGTGGCGCCGAATGACGCCGCTCAGGCCTTCTGGCGCACCGTCATCGGCGAGTATACGGGCGAGCGCTTCGAGGAGCGCTTCGTCGATGACGAGCGCTGGCGCGGCCCTGCGCAGTCGTTCGATAGCAGGGAACCACGGGCCTGAACGGGTGCGGCCGCTAGCCGCGCCGCTTCGCCAGCGCGTTGAGCAGGCGCCGAGACGCCAAGGCGATCTCCTCGATGGCCGTCTAGAACGCCTGCGCATTCGCGCGCGAGGGCTGGCGGTAGCCGCTCACTTTGCGCACGAACTGGAGGGCGGCGGCGCGGACCTCGTCGTCGCTCGCCCGCGTGCCGGGCCGGCGGAGCGTCTTGATGCTTCGACACATGGGATCAGCGTAGCAAAGTTGGGAGATCGCGATCAGTGGACGCCACGGGCCAGCTCCGCCAGCACGGCGTCCTCTGCGGCGTAGTCGAACAGCCGGGGGTTCCAGTCCGGCCGGTGGGCGCGCTCCCACTCGATGGTGCGCCGGAGCGCCTCGTAGCGGGGGACGGGCTCGATGTAGCCCAGCTCCTGCCGGATCCGGCTGGTGTCGGCAACCAGGTGCTGCTGGTAGTCGCCCGCCGGCGGTCGGAGCTGGGGCGGGAGCCTCCCGTCGGAGACGACACGCACCTCTCCCGTCCAGCCGGCGACCTGTCCGATGGCCCGCACCCAGTCGGCGTAGCTCAGCGCCTCCGCCTCGCCCACGTTGTAGACGCGGCCGGTGGCCCGTTCGTCGCTGACCGCCAGCGCGATGGCGGCGGCGGCGTTCTCCACGTACCCGCGCGTCCAGCGCCAGCGGGCGAAGCGCTCCTCCAGCAGGATGGCGGGCCGGCCGTCGTCCATTCGCTTCAGCTCCAGCGAGAGCCGGCGCTGGTAGTCCCGCTCGCCGTAGACCATGGGCAGGCGCAGGACGGTGCCGGGCAGGAGCCCATCGCCGATGGCCGCCCGCTCGACCAGGATCTTCTCGTAGTCGTCCAGCCCGCGGCCGCTCCCCCGATAGGGGTAGAGCCGCCCGCGCAGCGGCGCGTCCTCGGCCAGGGGCACCGGCTCCGGCGGCCCCGGCTCCGTGCCGTGGAACCGGCCGTAGGCGCGATAGACGTCCTGGCTGCTCAGCGCCACCAGCCGGCGGGCGACGCCCAAGAACGTGGCCACCACCACCTGGGCGTCCCGCTGGGTAAAGGGCACCATGTCCAGCACCACATCGGGAGCCAGGCGCCGGAACTCCTCCATGAATTCGCCCAGGCGCTGCCGGTCGCCGTGGAGGTGCCTCACTCCGGGCGGCAGCTCCGCCTCGCTCTCGCCTCGGTGGAAGACGATGACCTGGTGGCCCATCGCGCTCAGCCGCGCCACCACGGCCGGGCCGATGAAGCGGGTGCCGCCGATGATCAGGATGCGCACAAGTCGTTTCCAGGCATAGCTTTTCCTGACTCTGGCTCATCATAGCGACCACCCACCTGGCCCTCAATCACCTGCTTGCCTGCAACTCCTGCCCCGGCTATAGTCGGCATGAAGCGTCCTCTATGTCCGCAGAAGAGCTAGGGAAAGCGCTGACCGAGGCGAGGATCGCCCGGGGACTGACGCTCCGTGATGTCGAGCGCGATACGCGCATCTCCAGCAAGTACCTGCAGGCGCTGGAACAGGGGAATCTCGATATTCTGCCGGCGCCGGTCTACGCCCGCGCCTTCATGCGCACCTACGCCCAGTACCTGGGGCTGAACGCCCCCGCCTTCGTCCAGCGGCTGCCGGGCGCCAAGCCGGAGCCGGAGCTACCGCCTTTGCCAGAGGTCGGTCGGGAGGCCACCGCGCCCCTCGTCTCCGCCAGCTGGCTCCTGGCCGGCGTCGTGGTGGCCGTGCTGCTGGTCATCGGCCTGGTGCTCTTCTGGAACCGGGGCGGCGAGGGGGAGACGGTGACCACCGAGCCGCCCATCGGCGCGGGCGCGGAGGAGGTCGTGCCGCCGACGGAGGAGAACGTTCCCCTTCCGGCGACGACGCCGGGCGTGGTGCCGGACCTGGAGACCCACAACGTCCTGACCGCCATCAGCGCCCTCTCGGAGGCCGGGCTGCCCTACCTCGTCATCGAAGTGGAGAACGAGGATGTGCCCGCCGGCACCGTCTTCCAGCAGAGCCCCTCGCCCGGCACGCTGGCCGAGGAGACGACGGTGGTCACCCTGCTGGTAAGCCGCTAGCTGCGCGCTACCGCCCCTTGAACTGAGGCTCCCGTTTCTCCCGGAACGCCTGCGGCCCCTCGCGGGCGTCTTCGCTGGCGGCCACCAGGCGCCGGAGCGATTCGCCCATGCGCACGGCGTCGCGGAAGGGGAGCTGGAGGGAGCGGTAGGCCACCTCCTTGGTACAGCGCACCGCCAGCGGGCCGTTGCGACAGAGCCGCTGGGCCAGCGCCTCCGCCTCGGCCCGCACCGAGTCGTGGGGCACCACGCGCTGCACCAAGCTCATATCATACGCCCGCTGGGCGTCCACCCGGTCGCCGACGAGGAGCAGCTCCAGGGCGTTGCCCAGGCCGACCACCTGCGGCGCGCGGATGGCGCCGACGATGGTGGCGATGCCCAGGTTCACCTCCGGGAAGCCGAAGCTGGCCCGCTCCGAGGCGATGCGGAAGTCGCAGGCCAGGACCAGGGTGAGCCCCTCGCCCAGGCAGTAGCCGTTGATGGCGGCGATGGTAGGCTTCCACACCTCCAGCCCGCTCTGGAGGTCCTCGCCGAACCAGGTCTCCCAGAAGCTACGCCGGCTCTGCTCCTCCCGACGCTGCCCCATCTCCTTCACGTCGGCTCCGGCGGAGAAGGCGCGCTCGCCGGCGCCGGTCACCACCGCCACCCAGAGGTTATCGTCCTCGCGGAAGTCCAGCCACGCCTCGCGTAGCTGCTGGTGCATCTCCCGGTTGAAGGCGTTGAGCGCCTCGGGCCGGTTCAGGGTGATGAATGCGATGCGGTCTCGCTTCTCGTAGAGGACGGCGGGCATGGGTGAGCTCCTGTCTTGTCCGCGCCAGCCTTAAAACGCCTGCGTGACCTCGATCTCGCTATCGAGCAGCTCGGCGTCCAGGCGGGTGTGCTGGACGAAGGCGACCACGTGGTCCAGCATCTCCTGAGCGTGACGGGCGTCGTTGGACACGCAGGTGACGCCGATGGTGGCGATCTGCCAGCGGTCGTTGTCGCCCACCTCGGCGACGGCGACGTTGAACTTGTTGCGCAGCCGCGTGGTGAGCGAGCGCACTACCTGACGCTTCCCCTTGAGCGAGCCGTTCTCAGGCAGGCGGAGGGTTATCCGGCAGACACCCACGGTCATGGCGCCCATGGCTTGCGACGTAGAACCCTGGAACCATTGAACCTTAGAACCACAACGCTAGCCATCTGGTTCTATGGTTCCAGGGTTCGCTGGTTCTGGGATCTGTTCGCCTCGCTCGCCACCGCCCGGCTCGGCCTGCGGTAGGGGCGGCAGGTCCTCGGGGCGCTGGAGGCCGAAGTACTCCAGGAAGCGGACGGTGGTGCCGAAGAGCACCGGCCGGCCGGGGCCGGGCGCCCGCCCCACCTCCTCGATGAGGCCGCGGGCCAGCAGCGTCGCCACCGCGTGGTCCGAGTTCACCCCACGCACTGATTCGATCACGGCGCGGGTGACGGGCCGGCGGTAGGCGACGATGGCCAGCGTCTCCAGGGCGGCGCGGGAGAGGCGGCCGTGCTCCACCTCCAGGAAGTGCTCGATGTAGGGGGCGGCGTCCGGCACGGTGGCCAGTTGCACCCGGTCGCCCAGGCGCTGCACGAAGATGCCGCGGCCGTCCGTGGAGGCGACCAGCGCCTCCAGTGCCCGCTCCACCCTCTCGCGCGGAACGTTCAGGCTCCTGGCCAGCGTGCCGATCTCCTGCGGCTCCTCCGCCACGAAGAGCAGGCTCTCGATGACGGCGGGCAGCCGGTCAGACGCTGGCGGGGCGATCCTCCTGCGATGTCTCTGAAGCTTCATGGCCCGATGTTGTGGCGAACGGCAGGTTGGTGGCCGCAGCGGGCGCCGACTGCGCTACCGCCGGCGACGCCTGCGGCGCAGCCGTCGCCTGCGGCTGACGAGCTATCGACGGCGAGCCCGTCTGCGGCCGGGCGACGTGCAGCTCTCGATAGTGGAGCAGCGCCCGGGGCGGTCGCGCCAGCGGGACGCCCATCTGCTCCTCGATGAGCTGGCGGGCGAGGCGGCAGGCCTCCTCGGCCGTCGCCGCCAGGTCCACCTCCGCTGACACGTGGAGGTCCAGGTTCACCTCCGCCTTCTGGCCGCGCGCCCGCACGGCGGCCTGCGCCTGGCGGATCTGGGGGAGCCGCCGGATCTCCTCCTCCAGCCGGTGGACGACCTCGTCGGTGCCGATGCGCGCCTCACCGGCGCCGATCTTCTCCACCTTCAGGGTGCCGGTCTCCGGCGGCGACACCTCAAAGACGACCACGACGGCCGCCAGCAGGGCCAGGATGAGGCCGCCGAAGGTGACGATGAGCTTCGCCCCCGTGGTGTTGTGGTCCTCCAGATAGCCCGCCAGGTCACCGAGGCGCTGGATGCTCTCATCGGGAGCGCCCCAGGCCAGGATGATGATCACCAGGATGACGAAGATAGCGAGCAGCGCGCCACCGACGATGACGGCGCGGTTGGTCAGGTCCATGGCTCCTCTCCTCTCACCGCCGGTTCACGTCGCTGAACGCGCCATGGCGGTGAGGGCCTCGCCCTCCACCGCGCGGCTAACCGAGGTAACGTGAGTGTTGGGACGCAGAGCGTTGCAGCAAGACACGGCTCGCAGTTATCATACCGTATCCGGTGGGGCTGTCAACGCGTGGCGCTGCCGCTAACGTGAACCGAAGCGAAGTCGACCTCGGGTCGGGAGGAGCGGGCCTGCCCAGCCGCAGGCGGTGAACCCGCAGACCGGACAGCAGGCGCAGCCTTCCCCGTAGACCAGGGGGCCGCCGCACTCGGGGCATCGATGGCGCTTCATGGGGATATCCTTCCAGTACATTCGTTCTGATCTAGGCACAGGATATCAGAACAAGCGTTCTTTGTCAACCCCCTGGACGAGCCTTGTTAGGAGGAGAGCCAGTCGATGAGGTCGCGCAGCTTCGCCGTGAGCCACTCCAGCCGGTCGCGGTCCACGACCAGCAGAGCGCCGATGATCAGGATCGCCAGCCCCAGCTCGGCCATGTCCCTAGGATAGCACTAGAGCCGAACGTTTGTCGCTACTGACCTTCGGCGATGGCTAGGCGGCCTGGCGGAGGGAGCCTTCGTCGGAGGCCGAGGCAGGGAGAGCGCGGAAGGCCTCCACCACCTGCGGGTCGAACTGGGTGCCGCTGGAACGGCGGATCTCCTGGCAGGCCTCCTCCACGCTCAAGGGCTGCCGATAGGGCCGGCACGAGGTCATGGCATCGAAGGCGTCCGCCACGGCGAAGATGCGGGCCGTCAGGGGGATCGCTTCGCCGGCCAGGCCCCGTGGGTACCCGGTGCCGTCGTAGCGCTCATGGTGGCAATGGGCGATCAGCGCGGCGCCGCGGAGGAAGTGCACCTGCTGGAGCATCGCGCAGCCCTTGGCGGGATGCTGCCGCATCAACTGCCACTCCTCAGGGGTCAGTTCCCCCGGCTTCCGCAGGATGGCATCGGGCACCCCGATCTTGCCCACATCGTGGAGGAGCGCGCCGTGCTCCAGGTCCCGCCAGGCCTCGCTCTCCGGCGGAATGCCGAGCTGCGCGGCGATCTGCAACGAGAGTTGGACCACCCGCTGGGAATGGCCGTGCACCTCGGAATCGCGCACATCGAGGGCGCTGACCAAAGCGTGGAGGGTCTCCTGGTAGCCCTCCTCCAGCTCCTTGGACATGGCGGAGATGCGGATGTTGGCCTCGCTGAGCTCGGTGTTCGCCTCCTTGAGGGCGGTCACGGTCCGGGCGGTGCGATCGACGTACTGCTTCATCCCGTACCGGATGAGCAGGGGCGGGGTGAGCATGACCAGGAGGCCCGGCGCCCCCAGCTCTCGATAGCCGAAGGCCACGATGAAGCTGAAGACGCCCAGGACGAAATAGTGGGGCATAAGCCAGAGGTACTTCTCGCTCCAGACCTGGAGGGGATGAGCCCCGCTGGAGAGGCCGATCACCCAGGCGATCAGGCCGGCGGTGACCAGGTAGTTGGCCCCGGCGGCCAGGAGCGTCGGTGCTACCGCCGCCGCCTCGGGCGCGTCCGCCAGCGTCCCGTTCACCGCATGGAAGACGGCGCTGGCGGCCAGCCCGCCCAGCGTCGTCACCGAGGCGTTGTAGACCAACCTGCTCGGGGGCAGGGAGCGGAAGGAGTGGCCGGCCAGCGCCATGAGCGGCGCCACCACCAGCACCCCTTCCGCGCCGTACTCCATCGCCGCGGCGAGGAGGAAGACG
Source organism: Chloroflexi bacterium RBG_16_68_14 (assembly GCA_001796995.1). Lineage (GTDB taxonomy): Bacteria > Chloroflexota > Dehalococcoidia > DSTF01 > RBG-16-68-14 > RBG-16-68-14. Next base: position 15,470 of record MGOB01000004.1, read on the forward strand.
AAGGCGATGGAGACGCTGCTCTCCCCGTACAGACTGATGCCGAATCGTTCCGAGGCCGCAGCCGCTACCGCCAGCAACGCCAGCCCCAGCCAGTCGATGCCGGAGAAGTCCGGGCGCACCGCCGCGCTGGCGCCTAACGCCGCGACGGCGGCAGCCGCGACGAGATAGCTGGCGGCTGGCGTCAGCGCCCGGCGCTGCGCCTCCGCCTGGGAGGTAGCATTCCCGGTGGTCACCGTTTTTCCCCCTCTTCCTTTGGAATGATCGGACAGGAAGGACGGGGAGCGCAGGATCAGGCAGCCCTGGCCCGTTCCTGGTCAAACCCAAGGCGAGCAGTCACGGCTTTCGCGCCGAGGAAGAAGGCGTGCCGGATGCCGGCCACGGGGGCGGCGAAGACGGCCAGCCCCCAGAGCCCCAGCACATGGTAGGCCGTCGCCAGCGCCATCGCCGCCAGCCCCACCACCAGGTACTGGGGCAGGAGCCACTGGTAGCGCTGCCGCCACGCCGCGAGCAGGGGCTGGCGCGCGCTCAGGGCGATGGCGGCGGCCACCAGCACTGAGTTGATGGCGAAGTTGGCCAGGGCGCCGAGGAGCGCGGGCGCCAGCACCTCGGGCCAGTCATCGGGCCTGGCCCGGTGGCCGAAGGCCTGGAAGACGCCGGCGAAGGCGGCCCCGGCCAGAAGATACGTGGCGACGTTGTACAGGCGCTTGTACCAGGCTGAATCGCTGCCCAGGTCGCCGGCGAGGACGATGGGCGGCGCCACCAGCGCCACGCCCCAGGTGCCGCCCACCACCGCCGCCGCCAGCACCGCCACCACGCCGACGGAGACGTGGCTATCGAAGAGGCCGACGGCGTAGCGCTCCGCCAGCGCCCCCAGCACCATCAGCATCAGTAGCAGGCTCAGCTCCTCGCTGGTGGGCTGGCTGGCGCCGAGGGCGAGCACGGCCAGCCCGGCGAGGGCCACGAAGGCGATCCAGGGCCACAGGCGGAGATCCGGCTGCTTCGGCTTCATTCCTTCTTCTCCAATCGGGTGATGCTGCTCCCTGGTGGGAGCGGGGGCCAGACGGCACCGAACGCTGTCCGGCCCCCGCCCGAGAGGGGCTTTAGTTCTCGATGAAGCTGCCCCAGCGGATGCCGCTCCAACGGATGCCGTCGAAGCCGACGCCGCCCCAGCGGATGCCGTCAAAGGTGACGTTGCTCCAGCGGATGCCGCTCCAGTCGACCTGCCCCCAGCGGATGCCGTTCAGCTCCAGGCCTGCCCAGCGGATGCCATCGAAGTTCGCGTCGCGCCAGCGGATGCCGGCCAAGTCCGCGTCGCTCACGCCGGCGGCGGAGAGCAGGATGTAGTTCGGGGTAAGTCCGTCATCCGCGCTCAGGACGGTGCTTGTGTAGGCGATGGCCTTGTCGGTCAAGGGCTCTCGGCTGCTCGAGTCCCCAGGGATCGGGCGCGCCGTGTCCCTCAGGACGTACTTCACCTGGCCCGGTAGCCACTCCGGGTGGGCCTCGCGGATGAGGGCGACCACGCCGCTCACGACGGCGGCGGACATGGAGGTGCCACTCATGCGGAAGTAGTTCGTGTCCACCACGCTTTCAGGGTGCTCCTGCGCGAGCACGCTGTTGGTATCAATGTCCGAGACGATGTTGCGGCCGGGCGCCACCACGTCGGGCTTGGCGAAGCCGTCCTGGGTCAGGCCGCGGCTCGACCAGGAGGTGAGCGCGTCGTCGCTCTGGCCGGTCGTAGCCTTGTCGTCGACGGCCCCCACGACGATGACGAAGGGGTCGTTGGCCGGCGGGTACTGGACGGCGTCGGCGGCCGTCCCCAGGTTGCCGGCGGAGACAACGACGGCCACGCCGTGGAACCAGAGCAGTTCGACGGCCGCGTCTAGCGGGTCCACCTTGTAGCTCTGGGCCACGGTGGAGGTGAGGGAGAGGTTGACGACGCGGATGTTGTAAGAATCCCGGTTGTCGTCTACCCACTGCAGGCCAGCCAGCACGTCGCCCAGGGTGGCGTTGCCGGCGTCGTCGCCTATTTTCACGTCAACGAGGTTGACCACCGGGGCGACCCCGGCGTACCGGGCGTCGCTCAGGAGCGAGCCGTCGCCCCCAACGATGCCTCCGACGTGGGTGCCATGGCCGTAGCCGTCCTGGTCGTTGCCGGTGACGGTGTTGACCACTGCCTCCTGTGTCACCCGGGCCGCATTGCCGTGGGCGAAGTCGGGATGGTCATCGTCGCTGATGCCAGTGTCCACGACGGCTACGGTGACGCCCGCGCCCGCGAAGCTGTTCCACACCTTCGTCGCGGCTACCGCCGCCGGGAAGGCGTTCGCCAGCTTCTTAGGGGTGGGCAGGTTCTCGTTCTCGCCGTCTCCCGCGTGGGCGGAGACTACCGGCGCGTCCAGGCTCAGCCAGGCGACGCCGTCCTGGCGGGCCAGGTCGTCGACCTGCCCGGCGGGCACCTCCACGTCCAGGGCGGGGATGATGTGGAACTCCCGCTCGACGGTGCCGCCCGACTGCGTGACGAACGCCAAGAGGTCGTCCGGCGTCCCGTCGTGCTGGACGATGAGGGGCACCGGCTGGCCGGGGTGCTCCTCCATCCAGGCCCCGACGGCGCCCTGGATGGGCAGCGGCCCTTCCGAGGCGGTGACGCCGGTGACCACGAAGGCGGCGATGAGGGCCGCCGCCAGGAGGGCGACCGGTCGCCACCATCCAGCTCTGCTCGTGCTCTGCTCTGCCATCGTCTTGCCCCTTTCCAACGATCCCCTCGGAATAAGGAAGGCCCACCGCCTTCAAGCCGTGCGGTGGGCCGAAGGCTCCGAAGGGCTCCGGCGGCCCGGCTGTCCTCAACCGCTACGGGAGGTGGACCCGTGGCTTTGCGTCCCCGGCTCTCACCGGGTTTGCCCTGTTCGGAGTCGTCTACTATCCAGTTGTTAGGGAGAACCCTTAAGGGCTCGCCACAGGCAGTATCGACCAGTGGGGGGATATCCGTAGTGTTATTACGGAAATTTCTTTCAGGAGTCAGACTTCTAGGGGGTCGTCCCGTCCCTGCCGAAGTGGGCGCCGCCTCGCCCGGCTAGCGACCCTTCGGCTGCGCTCAGGGCGAGCTCCTCGACGCCAGCTCTGGCCGGCCCGACCAGAGCCAGGCCAGGTTGGTCAGGCTCACCCCCATAAGCACGCCGTGCAGGGAGGAGGGGTGGATGAAGAGGCCGTCCGGGTTGGGATCGTCGCTGCGGCCGGCCCAGCGCGCCCCGCGCCGCTCCAGCCGCTCGATCATGGCGGCGACGTCGTCCGTCTCCACGTAGCACATGTAGATGGACTGGGC
>MGOB01000004.1:18792-20980 GCA_001796995.1 Chloroflexi bacterium RBG_16_68_14
GCGGCGAACCGGCCCATGGCCAGCGACGGGTCGGTGATCTGGGAGAGCTCGATGCGATCGAGCCGGGCCGGCGGGTCGAAGAGGAGGAGCTGGCCGGTGTAACCGTAGTCCTTGCTCTCGATGGGGGAGAAGCGGCCCGGATCGAGGTCGAAGGCGTTGGCGTAGAAAGAAGCGGCCGCCCGGTGGTCGTCGACGATGTTGGTCACCTCGTACAGCCAGCGGATGAGACCGACGGGCGGGCGCTCCGCCTCCGGCGACAGCACGATGTTCATGCCCGGCGTCTGGTCCTCCTCGATGAAGACCTGTCCCCCCTCCTCCCGCCAGCCGATGCGCCGGTCCGAGAGGCGCCGGCACAGGCCCGAGAGGTCGGCGGTGGAGAAGCCGGCGGCGAAGAGCCCCTCGCCCCAGCGCTCCAGGCGCGCCTGCACCGGGCCGTCGCCGGCCGGCTCCAGCAGCTCGAACTCGCTGCTGCCCGCCTGTACCACGGAGCGTTTTGCCTTGAGCAGATCGCTGGTGTCCTCACGCACCTTCTGGGCGCCCAGCAGGTCGCGGAAGGTCTCCTCCGCCTGCGCGCGGTCGCGCACGGCTAGCTGTATGCGGTCAACGCGGGTCAACATGCCGACACTCCTCTCGTTCGGGTCATGCTTGAAGGTGGCACCAGCGTAGTGCGGCGGGAGGCGCAGGTCAAGGAGGCGAGTGTAGCCGGACGGCCACGCTCGCGCTAAGCTGTCCCCATGAAGAGCGAGGCCGAGTCGGCTGCGCGCGCTGAGGTCGCCGAGGGGCGGCCCCGCGCCGCCCTGGCCTACGACTGGATACAGGACCACCTGCCGAAGAGCCGCGCCGGTCGCATCGTGCTGGCGCTGGGCGTGGGCACCGTGGTGGTGGGGCTCTCCCTGGCGCTGCTGATCCTCCCCATCTGGGTGGATCTGAGCGAGGAGCGGTTCGCCACCTTCGGTTATGCCGGAGTCTTCATCGCCAACCTGGCCAGCACAGCGACGGTCTTCATCCCGGTGCCCGGGCTGACGGCGGCCGGGCAGGCGCTGATCCTGCAGCAGGGGGATATTCTCAACCCGATCGCTGTCGGCCTGCTGGGGGGCACCGGGATGGCGATAGGGGAAGTGTCCGCCTACGCCGCCGGCAGCGTCGGCTCAGAGGTGGCGCGGGAGGGGCAGCTTCAGCTCCCCCGCATCGTGCGGCCCTTCGCCGAGCCGGTGCTGCGCTGGATCGACTGGCTGATGGAGCACTACGGCTTCGCTACCCTGCTGGTGCTCTCGGCGATACCCAACCCGACCTTCGAGCTGGCCGGCATCACCGCCGGCGCGGTGCGGATGCAGTTCTGGCGCTTCATGCTGGCGGTGCTCATCGGCAAGAACGCGCGCGGGCTGCTCCTGGCCTTCCTGGGCGCCTACGGCATCGATCTCCCCTACCTCACCTGAGGCGCCGGGGGCGTCGGCAGCGTCCGGGCTACCCGCTCCGCCCAGCGCAGGAAGCGCACGCCGGTGCGAAAGGCTTCGCGGCCCAGGTCGGCGTCGAACTCACTGCTGTAGAGGCGCGCGACCAGGTCGTAGAAGCGGCGAGCCAGGGCGGGGCCTTCCGCGTCCGGGTAGCGCGCCTCCAGCCGGGCGAGCGCGTCGAACTTGGGCAGCGCCCAGAGTTCGAACACGTCGTCTGCGTCGCACCCGGTCAGCGCAAAGACGGTAGGTGTAACCCTTGTGCCGAGCAGGCGGACGCGGCGCGGCAGGGAGAGGTCGTCGGCGTCGGCGAAGCTGGTCAGGTCGCTGGCGATGCAGCGGGGCATCTCGTGCTTGAGGAAGCGAAGGGAGGCGGAGCGAAGACCGGCGGCCGTCGGCAGCGCCTCCGGCGGGACGCGGCCCCAGAGGACGCGGTGGGCGCCCGGCATGGGGCCAGTCCACCAGTCGGGCAGCCGGCGGGCGTCGTAGAAGTAGGCCTGGGGGTAGGAGAAGTCGGCCTCCCGCCAGGGCAGGGGCCCGATGCGCTCCTGGATGGCGAAGACCGAGTCATCGAGCAGCGTGCCGCTCTCGTCGAAGCAGTCCGGCGTGAGGAAGACCATGAAGTCGATATCGGAGTAGCCGGGGATGCCGCCGCCCTTCAGCGCCGAGCCGTGGAGGACGACGGCCTCCACCCGCTCGCGCCCGAAGACCTCTAGGCAGGCGCGGACGAAGGAATC
>MGOB01000004.1:21088-22220 GCA_001796995.1 Chloroflexi bacterium RBG_16_68_14
TACAGTTCTAATATCCGGAAGTACATCGGGTCGCGCACGTTCTTCAGTCGGCGAAAGGCGCGGAGCACGTCGCGCACGGCGCCGTCCGGGGTGGCGTCGATCTCGATGTAGTCGGGCATGACGCGGTCGCGCCCGTACACGAACTCCCGGACGTTGACGACCGACTGGACGTTGACCTTGTGCCTGGCCAGGATCTCCAGCTTCCTGGCGTAGATGCCCTTGACATCGGGCGAGAAGGACCTGAGGTAGCCCCTGGTAGGGACTCTGCGCACGTCTCCCAGCGCGGCGCCGCGCCGTGTCCCGGCGGCGGGGAGGTCGGCCAGCGCCGCCTCGCCAGGGGCGGACGCTCCCGCCGCCCTGGCCCGCAGCATGCCCGTCGCGATCTCCCGGACGTCGCTGGCCACCGAGATGGTCGTCGGCTGCGGGCCCGCGCCCAGCCCCTTGATGAACTGGGTCTGGAGCCGGCGGCCCCGGATGACGATGCCGTTGAAGTTCTCGCTGACAGCGGCCAGGTCGCCCAGGGGGCCGGCCTCCTCGACGAGGGCGGGGTGGACGCGCAGGGTAGGCCTGCCGTACCGTCGCTCGGCCACGCCCACCAGCTTCAGGGCAAACTTACCGGCCAGGTAGCGCGGGTGGTGGAGGAAGTAGAGGTCGGAGGGCACGATGCGCTGACTCTCCTCCCAGATGCCCTCGCAGTAGATGTCGGCCGGGTCAACGAAGGTATCGAAGGCCAGGTTGGCGAGGATGGCCACCTTGTACTTGGTGTCGGAGCCGTTGAGATCGTTGCTGGGGTCCGGCTCGGCGTAGCCGCGTCGCTGGGCCTGGGCCAGCGCCTCCTCCAGGGGGAGCGACCGCTTCTGGATCTCCCGGTCCTCCAGGTGCCGGACGATGTACTCCTTCATCCTGGTGAGGATGAAGTTGCAGGTGCCGTTCAGGATGCCGGCGAAGCTCTCGATCTCGTCGCCTGAGCAGTGGCGCTGCATGGCGCGGACGACGGGCATCCCTCCCCCCACGGTGGCCTCGAAGCCGACCGGCACGCCGCGCCGCCGGGCGCGCGCCATGATCTCCGGCCAGTGCTTCGCCAGCGCCTCCTTGTTGGCGGTAACCACGGGCTTGCCCCGAGCGATGGCGT
>MGOB01000004.1:22350-22578 GCA_001796995.1 Chloroflexi bacterium RBG_16_68_14
GGCGCGCTTCCTGGCGATGCGGGCCACACGGGCGTAGTCCCGCCCGCGCCGGTAGTAGTTGAAGACCTCCCGCCCGATGTTGCCATAGCCGAGCAGACCAAGACCGACCCTTCGGCTGCGCTCAGGGCGGGCTCCGCGGTTAGCAGGCATTTGCCGATCCTGGTATCGAAAGGTGCAGCGATGTGCTATTCGAACCTGGAAGGGAGGGAGATTCTTTCCCCCCCCCCC
>MGOB01000004.1:22610-23234 GCA_001796995.1 Chloroflexi bacterium RBG_16_68_14
CCCCCCGGCCCTTCGCGTCGCTCAGGGCAGGCGCCGGGGGCGCCGCCCCTCTGCCCTCCCCGCGCTCCGTTGGACGCGGTTGGCGGGCAGCGCTCACGCCATGCTCAGAGGGGCGAGCGTAGCTCACAGCTCCGATGGCTCCGCCTTCTCCAGCTCGAAGGCCTTGTGGAGGGCGCGCACCGCCTTCTCCACGTCCGGCCGGCGGATGATGCAGGTGATGCGGATCTCGGAGGTCGAGATCATATCGATGTTCACGCCGGCATCGCTGAGGGTGCGGAACATGCGGGCGGCGTAGCCCGGGGCCGACTGGATGCCGGTGCCGACGATGCTCACCTTGCCCAGCCCGTCGTCGGCCACCACCTCGGCCGCGCCGATCTCCTTCGCCAGCCCTTCCACCAGGGGCACCGCCCTCCCCAGATCGTTGACGGCGACGGTGAAGGTGAGGTCGGTGAGCTTCTCCACGCTGGCGTTCTGGACGATGGTATCGACGGAGATGTGGCGCGCCGCCAAAGGCTCGAAGATGGTGGCGGCGATGCCCGGCCGGTCCGGCACGCCGCGCACGGTCACCTTCGCCACATCCGGGTCGTGGGCGATGCCGCGCACTTTGTTGAACTGCTCCATGCT
>MGOB01000004.1:23313-23441 GCA_001796995.1 Chloroflexi bacterium RBG_16_68_14
AGCTCCACCGCCCGCGGGTGCATCACTCTGGCGCCCACGGCAGCCAGCTCCAGCATCTCCTCGTAGCTGATGTCGCGCAGCTTGCGCGCGGACGGCTCCATCCGGGGGTCCGCCGTATACACGCCCTC
>MGOB01000004.1:23452-29592 GCA_001796995.1 Chloroflexi bacterium RBG_16_68_14
GCAGCGCTCGGCCCCCAGCGCGGCGGCGAGGGCGACGGCGGTGGTGTCCGATGCGCCGCGCCCCAGGGTGGTGATCTCCATCTCCTCGCTGATCCCCTGGAAGCCGGCGACGATGACCACCCGGCCCCGCTCCAGCTCCTGCTGGATGCGCGCCGGCTCCAGCGCCAGGATGCGCGCGCGGCCGTGCACGGCGTCGGTGCGCAGGCCGGCCTGGGCGCCCGAAAGGCTCACCGCGCCGACGCCGAGGGTGTGGAGCGCCAGTGCCATCAGCGTCATGGAGACGGTCTCGCCCGTCGAGAGGAGGATGTCGAGCTCGCGGGCCTCCGGCCCTTCCGGGGAAGGGCTGATCTGGAGCGCCAGGTCGCGCAGGCGGTTGGTGGTGTCGCCCATGGCGGAGACGACCACGACCAGCCTGTCGCCCGCGCCGTAACGCGCCGCCACCCGCCGCGCCACGTTCTGGATGTGCCCGGCGTCGGCGACCGACGTGCCGCCGTACTTCTGGACGATGAGGGACATGGATGGCGCTGCTCCTTCCGCGCCCTCACTCTAGCGCATCGACTTGTCGTAGAGAAATTGGCGAAACCTGGGAACCTGATCCTCGCCCCTCTGGTTCTATGGTTCCAGAACCTGCGCGCCCTCCGCGCTCGGCGCCGTGATCACGGTGCGGCCGCTGTAGCCGCGGGCGACGGCCGCCTGCTGCATGAGGCGGGCGACACGCTCCTCGCCCGACGTCGCCAGGGCGGCGACGGTGGAGCCGCTGCCGGAGAGGTAAGCGGCGTGAGCGCCGCCCTCCTTCGCCGCGTCGAAGAGGTCGTAGAGGGCGGGGAAGAGCCGGGCGCGGGCCGGCTGGTGCAGTCGGTCCTGGGTGGCGGCGTCCAGCAGCTCCCAGCGCCCCTGGGCCAGGGCGGCCACCAGGAGCGCCGCCCGCCCCACGTTGAAGACAGCGTCCTCGCGGGAGAGGCGCTGGGGGAGGCGCCGCCGGCTCTCCTTCGTCGGCATCTCGAAGTCAGGGATGAAGAGGACGACCTTCAAGCCCGGCGGCAGCGGCACCGCCAGGTGCCGCCAGCGCTCGTCCTCCCGCACCACCACCTGGAGGCCGCCGAAGAGGGCGGGCGCCATGTTGTCGGCGTGGCCCTCCTGCTCGGTGCCCAGCGCCAGCAGCTCCTCGAGCGACAGAGGGCCGCCCATCAGGGCGTTGGCGGCCAGCAGGCCGGCGGCGCGGGCGGCGGCGCTGGCACCCAGCCCGCGCGCGACGGGCAGATCTCCTCGCCAGCTCACCCACAGCTCCGGCGGCTCCGGACGCCCGGCCGCGCGGTAGGCGGCGCGGGCGGCGACGACGATCATCGAGTCCGGCGGGTGCGGCGGGTCGGCCTCCGGCTCGAGGGAGACGGTCACCTCGGCGGTCAAGGCCAGGGCCAGCCCCAGGCAGTCGAAGCCCGGCCCCAGGTTGGCGCTGGTGGCGGGCACGCGTACGGTGACTCGGTCTACCATGCCATCGCGCGTCGGGCTTGAGCCCGACGGTGACAGGCTGAAGCCTGTCCCTCGGAGTTCATCGCAGCCTAGAGCCTCACCGGCTGGCGGTCGACGCGGCAGCGCTCAGCGGTCATGATGGCTAGCACCTGGTCCGCCGCCTCGTCCAGCCGGTCCCGTTGGTTCACGACGACGTAGTCGAAGCGAGGGAGCTCGGCCAGCTCGCGGGAGGCGGCCTCCAGGCGGCGCCGTACCGTCTCCGGGTCGTCCTCGCCGCGGGCGCGGATGCGCGCCTCCAGCTCCTCCCGGGAGGGCGGCGCGAGGAAGATGAGCACCGCGCCGGGCGCGAGCCTCTTGATGGTGGCAGCGCCCTGGATATCGACGCGCACCACCACATCCTGCCCCCGCTCCAGCGCCTCGCGCACCGGCGCCTTGGGCACGCCGTAGCGGTAGCCGTAGACCTGGGCGTGCTCCAGCAAGCCGTCCTCCGCGAGCAGCCGGTCGAACTCCTCGTCGCTCAGGAAGGTGAGGAACGCGTGATCGGACGGGTTGACCTCACGGCGCGGCCGGGTGGTGGCGGTGACGGTGAAGTGGGCGGGGAGGCCCCGCTCCCTGAGGCGAGCGAGGACAGAGTCCTTGCCCGCGCCGGAAGGACCGGAAATGACGACCAGGAGCGGCCCAGCCCCGACCTCTCCCACTGCGAGCGACGGGGAGACGCCCCTACTCACCCTCCTCCTCTAGTCCTCGTCCGCCTCTGGCGGACCGGCTGCGCACGCGGCCTTCGATGGTCTCCGGCGTGATGGCCGCCAGCACCACCGAGCCGTTCTCCATGAAGAGCACCGCCTTGGTGCGACGACCACTGGTCATGTCAATGGTCATGCCCTTGGCCCGGCCCTCATGGATGAGGCGCTTGATGGGCGCCGAACCCGGTGAGGCGACGCCTATCATGTGCCTGGCCGAGACGTAGTTCCCGAAGCCGATGTGGATCAGTTCTGTCGCCATGGCCTGCCTCCTGCACTCCTAACCGATCCCAGCCCCCACACTCAGCACCCGCCAACCCGCTCCAGGTCCTGCCAGAAGCCTGGGTACGATATCGCCACCGCGTCCCCGTCCTCCACCGTCGTCTCGCCCTCCGCCAGCAGCCCGGCCACCGCCAGGGCCATCGTCAGCCGGTGGTCGCCGCCGCCGGTGACACGGGCGCCCTGGAGCCCGCGCCCGCCCTCGATGACGAAGCCGTCCGGCTGCTCCTCGATAGTAGCACCCAGCCGACGGAGCTGGGCGGTAAGGGCCGCGATGCGGTCCGACTCCTTGACCCGCAGCTCGGCGGCGTCCCGCACCACCGTCCGCCCCTCGGCGAAGGCGGCCGCGACCGCCAGCGCCGGCACCTCGTCGATGAGGCGGGGGAGCAACTCACCAGCCACCTCTACACCTCGCAAGGAGGAGCTGCGGACGGTGATATCGGCCACCGGCTCCTCCCCCACCATACGCTGCTCACCCACGTCTATGGTAGCGCCCATCATGGCAAGGACGTCCAGCAGCCCGGTCCGGGTGGGATTGACCCCAACCGCGGGCAGGACGATCTCCGCCTCCGGGTGGACGGTGCCCGCCACCAGCCAGAAAGCGGCGGCGCTCAGGTCGCCGGGCACCTCCAGGTCGAGGGAAGAGAGGGAGGAGGGCGGCCGGAGCCGCAGGCCGGGCCCCTCGCGCCGCAGGTCGGCGCCCATGGCGATCAGCAGCCGTTCCGTGTGGTCGCGGGTAGCCACTGGCTCCTCCACCACCGTCTCCCCCTCGGCGAAGAGGCCGGCCAGCAGCACCGCCGACTTCACCTGGGCGCTGGCCACCGGCAGCCGGTAGCGGATGCCCCGCAGTTGTCCGCCCCGGATGGCCAGCGGGGGACGCCGGTCGCCGTCGCGGGCGAAGAGCTGCGCGCCCATGAGCCGCAGCGGCTCCACGATGCGGTCCACCGGCCGCGAGCGGAGAGAGTGGTCGCCGGTAAGGACAGAGGTGAAGGGCTGGCCGGCCAGCACGCCGGCGAGGAGCCGCAGGGTGGTGCCGGAGTTGCGGGCGTCCAGCACGTCGGCCGGCTCCCGCAGGCCGCGCAGGCCGGCTCCGACCACCTCCAGGCTGGCGACGCCCGGCGCCTTCTCCCTGAGGCGCCACTCGACGCCCAGCGCGCGCAGACAATCGAGCGTGGCGAGGCAGTCGTCGGCGGCCAGGAAGCGCCGGACGCTGGTCGGGCCGGTAGCGAGGGCGCCCAGGAGCGCCGCCCGGTGAGAGATCGACTTGTCGCCGGGGACCCGGACGGTGCCCTGGAGGCGGGCCGGACGGCGCAGCGTGCGTTCCATCGCTCAGCGATCCTCCAGTTTGCGGCGCGGCTGGGCCTCGCCGCTCTCGCGCTCCTTCAGCAGCCGCTCCACCTCCTTCGTCCGGCGCACCACGTACTCGCCCACCATGAAGGAGAGCATGCGCTCGCCCGCGCTCATGGTGTCGACCGCCTGGGCGGCCCGCGGACGCTCCGGCGGCGCCCGCAGGAAGGCGTCGCGGGCGGTCTGGACCTTGGCGAAGGCCTTGATGAGCTCCTCCTGGGCGTCCCGGTCCTCGATGAGGTGGCGGAAGCGGCGCAGCTCCTCGCCGAACCGGTCGAGCCAGTGGAGCAGGTTCTCCCGGTTAGTGAGACAGATGTCGTGGCTCAGGTCGGGGCTGCTGGAGGCGAGGCGGGTGGTGTCGCGGAAGCCGGGGCCGGCCAGGGCGGCCAGCTCGGGCCAGGCCTTGCTCCCGCTGGCCAGCGAGAAGAGCGCCGTCGAGACGACCAGCGGCAGATGGCTCACCGCCGCCAGGTAGCTATCGTGCTCCTCCGCGTCGATGAGCACCGGCTGGGCGCCGACGAGGGCGATGAGGCTCTCCACGGTCTTGATCGCTTGCTCCGAGGCGCGGACGGACGGGACGACGGCCCAGGGCCGCCCCTGGAAGAGGGAGACCTCGGCGGCGTCCAGGCCGGATTGCTCCTTGCCCGCGATGGGATGCCCGCCCACGAAGCTGGCTTCGGGCGGCAGCAGCTCCTCCGCCCAGCGGAGCACGTCGCGCTTGGTGCTGGCGGTGTCGGTGACGACGGCGCCCTCGCCCAGGGCGGGCGCGATCTGCTCCAGCACCTCTCGCATCTGGAGGATGGGCGTGGCGATGACGACGACGGCGGCGCCCTCGGCCGCCTGCGCCGGGTGGCGGGCCTCCCGGTCGATGGCGCCCAGCTTGCGGGCGCGGCCGTTCACCCCCCACTCGGCGTCGTGGCCGACGATCTCCAGGCCCTCCAGTTGGGCCTCCTTCAGGGCGAGGCCCAGGGAGCCCCCGATGAGCCCGAGACCGATGATGGCGAGTTGCGGCATGGCGTTAGCTTCCTCTAGGCCTCGTCGGCGGCCTGGAGCGCCACCAAGCGCTCGCCCAGAGCGCTCGCGTCCTCACCCCGTATCAAGGCCACGACCTGGTCGGAGGCGCCCGCCTGCCGGGCCAGCTCCGCCCCCAGCTCCGGATGGTGTCGACAGCGATAGAGCCCGCCGAAGGCGGGCCGCTCAGAACCCTCGCCGGGGACTGCCAGGCGGCGCAGCAGGCCGGGCGCCCAGGCCTCGAGCAGCACGTAGGCCACCCGGTGCCAGAGGGCGATGCGCCCCTTGCCCACGTCGTGCAGGAGGGCGGCGGCCAGCAGGTCGGGGTCGTCGTGGCCCTGCCGGCGCAGCCGCCGGTAGACATGCAGGCAGTGCTGCTGGTCACGCGGGGTCATCGTCTCGAAGAGGCGGCGCTCCGGCTCGCGCAGGAGGCGGAACGCCCCGGCGCGCAGGTCAGCGTCGACGCGGGGGCGCAGCGATCCGAAGAACTGGCGGCTCCGGTAGAGCGCGCGTGCCGCTGCTCGCATCTCACACCCCCGTCAGCGCGCCGGCGATCCCCTCCACGGCCGGCCGCACCACCCGATCGAAGATGTCGATGCCGATAGCCGGCCCGATGAAAAAGAGGAGCATCAGGATCAGGATGCCGTAGCGCTCCATCTGGGCGATGGGCCGCGCCAGCTCGATGGGCAGCAGGCCGACCCACACCCGGAAGCCGTCCAGCGGCGCCAGCGGGAGCAGGTTGAAGACGGCCAGGATGGTGTTGAGCAGTACGCCCGCGCTCAGGAAGAGGCCCACGTAGTCGGAGACCGACCAGCCCGCCGTCCCGCTGACGATGAAGGGGTTGTGCCACTCGGTCCAGCCCAGCCGGATGGGCAGCGCCATCACGGCGGCGACGGCCAGGTTCGAGAGGGGGCCGGCGGCGGCGACCATCGCCATGCCCGTGCGCGGCCCGTTGCGCAGGGCGTAGTTGTTCACGGGCACCGGCTTCCCCCAGCCGAAGCCGGCCAGGAAGAGCAGCAGCGTGCCGAAGGGGTCCAGGTGGCGGAGCGGGTTGAGGGAGACCCGCCCCAAGCGGCGCGCCGTCTGGTCGCCCAGGGCGCTGGCGCTGGCGGCGTGGCAGAACTCGTGGAAGGCGATGCCGAGCACGAGCGCGGTGGTCACCGCGCCCGCGAAGGCGAGAAAGAGGAAGAAATCGATATCGAGGAGGTCGAGATAGTAGAAGAACAAGAACCAGTCCTGCGCGGTAGGTGTCGTTCAGTATAACACGGTGGGCGCCGCTCGTGGCTCGCGGCC
>MGOB01000004.1:29605-37424 GCA_001796995.1 Chloroflexi bacterium RBG_16_68_14
CGATAAGGGGTTGTAGGGACAGGTTTGGTAGGTTCGGTGGATTCGGTAGGGGCAGGTTTCAAACCTGCCCCTACAATTGCGCGTCGGCACGGTCTGCCGGAGATCGTTCGGGCGTTCAAAATCTTCTCGGCACGTCGGATCAACGAAGCGCGTGGGACGCCGGGCACGTCAGTCTGGCAACGCAACTACTATGAGCACACATTCGCAACGACAAGGAACTAGCTCTGATACGAGACTATATCGCCAACAACGCGCTCGGCTGGGAACAAGACCCGGAGAACCCGGCAGTGGCGTAAACGGCGGGCCTCGAGCCCTAGCGACCCGCGACCCTCCCCTTGCGCTACCATGGGATCGCCATGGCTACGTCACTCCCCGAGCGGCTGAAGGCGGTGCCGCAGAAGCCCGGCGTCTACCTGTTCCGCAACGACCGGGGCCAGGTGGTCTACGTCGGCAAGGCGGCCAGCCTGCGCAGCCGCATGCGCTCCTACTTCGGCGCGGCGCACAGCATGGAGACCAAGCTGCGCAACCTGCGCGGCGCCATCGCCGACTTCGAGTACGTGGTAACCCACACCGCCCAGGAGGCGCTCCACCTGGAGGCGACGCTGGTCAAGCGCCACCAGCCCTTCTACAACGTCCGCCTCAAGGACGATAAGCACTACCCCTACCTGAAGGTGGACCTGGCCGACCCCTTCCCCCGCGTCTCCATCAGCCGGCGCGTGGAGAGCGACGGCGCCCGCTACTTCGGGCCCTACGCCTCGGCCAGCTCCGTGCGCAAGACGCTGGACATCGCCAAGAAGCTCTTCCCCTGGCGGAGCTGCACCATGACCATCACCGGCGACGAGCCGCGCCCCTGCCTGGAGTACTACATCCACCGCTGCATCGCCCCCTGCACCTCCTACTGCACCAAGGAGGAGTACGACCAGGTGGTCCGCCAGACCATCATGTTCCTGGAGGGACGCACCGAGGAGGTGGTACGCTCTCTGCGCGCCCAGATGGAGGTGGCCTCCGAGGCGGAGGAGTTCGAGCGGGCGGCGAACCTGCGCGACCAGGTCCGCGCCATCGAGCGGGTGACGGAGACGCAGACCGTCGCCTCGACGAGGCCCGTGGACGAGGACGTCTTCGGCCTGGCGCGGAACGAGGGCGAGGCGATGGTGCAGGTGCTCTTCGTGCGGGGGATCAAGCTGGTGGGCACCGACTCCTTCGCCCTAGACGGCGCCCAGGACGCAGCCGACGGCGAGGTGCTGGCCAGCTTCCTCAAGCAGTACTACGGCTCGGCGACGTACATCCCGCGCCGCCTCCTCCTCCCCTGTGCGGTGCCGGAGGCGGAGCTAGTCGCCTCCTGGCTAGCGGAGCGTCGGGGGCAAGCCGGTGGAGCTGCTCGTGCCGAAGCGGGGCGAGAAGCGCCGGCTGGTGGAGATGGCGCAGGCCAACGCCAGGGAGGCGCAGGAGCAGGCGCGCGCCCGCTGGCTGGCCGATACCGGCAAGACGGAGGCGGCGCTGGCGGAGCTCCAGGACGCGCTCGACCTGCCCGACCTGCCACGCCGCATCGAGTGCTACGACATCTCCAACATTCAGGGCACCAACGCCGTCGGCAGCATGGTGGTCTTCCTCGACGGCCGGCCGCGCCCCCAGGAGTACCGTCGCTTCAAGATCCGCACCGTCCAGGGGGCGAACGACTTCGCCATGATGGCCGAGGTGCTCCGGCGCCGCTTCAAGAAGGCCACGGCGCCCGCCGAGAAGGATGGGGACACCCCGGTAGGGGCGCACGGCCGCGCACCCCTACCACGTCGACCCGGCGACAGGTCAAGAGATGAGGCCTGGCGCAGCCTGCCCGACCTGCTCATCGTCGACGGCGGCCGGGGGCAGCTCAACGCCGCGCTGGAGGTACTGCGCGAGGCCGGGCTGGAGCCCATCGTCCCCGCCGCCGGCCTAGCCAAGCGCAACGAGGAGCTCTACGTGAAAGACGAGCCGGAGCCCATCGTGCTGCCGCGCACGTCGCAGGCGCTCTACCTGGTGCAGCGGGTGCGGGACGAGGCGCACCGCTTCGCCGTCACCTACCACCGGGCGCTGCGGCAGAAGCGGACGGTGCAGTCGGCGCTGGACGCGGTGCCGGGCATCGGGCCGAAGCGGAAGAAGGCGCTTTTGCGCAAGTTCGGCTCGGTGAAGGCGATCCGCGAGGCGGAGGTGGACGAGATCGCGGCCACCGTGGGCTTCACCCGCTCCCTGGCGGAGAAGGTGAAGGAGCTGGTGTGAGTTCGAAACTCGAAGCTCGAGGCTCGAGGCTCGATCGCCGGGGGTGCTATGATCGAGCGGCAGGAACCATGAAAAAGATTCCGCGCTTCAAGAGCCGAGAAGAGGAAGCACATTTCTGGGACACGCACAGCCCGCTCGACTATGGCGAGTGGAAGGAAGTCAAGCGGTTCAAGGTGGCCAAGCCGCTCACCCATACCCTGGCTGTGCGCCTTGACGCCAAGACCATCGGCCAACTGGGTGCGCTCGGCCGAAAGAAGGGCGTCGGCGCCTCGACCCTGGCGCGCATGTGGCTGCTCGAGCGGCTGGAACAAGAGAAGTGACGTCGGTCAGTCTTCGCGCACAGCCTGGCGGAGAAGGTGGAGAAGCTGGTGTAGAGGCTTGACAGGGCTGGCCGGCTGTATATACAATGCGTATACGTCAGATCGACTGGCCACGGGGGATCAGGGAGAAGGTCGAGCGACGGCATGGGCTGGCGCAAGATGAAGTGGAGTCTGCGGCCTTCGACAGGCGGGCACACATCAAGAAGGCGGGGCCCGACCGATACGCACTGCTCGGGCGCTCGGCATCGGGCATGCACATCACCCTCATATTCGCGTACGAGGGTAGTATCGCCCGTGTGATAACGGCACGGCGGATGGATATCAAGGAGCGACGAATCTATCGTAGGTCAGGGAAGTAGCAATGCGCAAGATTCCCAAGTTCAGGACCCTGGAAGAAGAGAGCGAGTTCTGGGACACGCACAGTGTGGCCGATTACTGGGACGAGCTGGAAGATGTGAAGGGCCCCTTTGTCGACGCCCGGCCGGTGAAGAAGCTGGTCTCCATCCGGTTCGACCCGGCGCTCATCGCCGCCGCCAAGCGCATCGCCCGCACCAAGGGCGTCGGCTACCAGACGCTGCTGCGCATGTGGGCGTACGAGGGCCTGGCCCGAGAGCTGCGGCGCCGCTCGCCAGCCAAGCCGCGCCAGCGCCGAACGGCGTAGCGCCGCTCCCTGGCGGGAAAGGTGAAGGAGCTGGTGTGAGGATGACGGACATGGAAGACCACACTGGCAAATCAGAGGAGCCATTCATTGGTACTCACGTACCGTGGAAGTTGATAGAGGGGGAAATGTTCCGAGTCACCCACTTCACTCCGTTCGCAATCGTTCAGGGTAACAAGGTGGAAGCGCCGAGCGCGCCCATGCCTTACGCCTTGCTGACCGTCGAGTCTCCAATCCTCAACCAACCGGCCAAGATACCGGTGAACCACCGCGAGGAGTTTCTCAACCTTTGGGAC
This sequence comes from Chloroflexi bacterium RBG_16_68_14, assembly GCA_001796995.1. Classification (GTDB taxonomy): domain Bacteria; phylum Chloroflexota; class Dehalococcoidia; order DSTF01; family RBG-16-68-14; genus RBG-16-68-14. The sequence continues at coordinate 33,133 of MGOB01000004.1, forward strand.
ATCTTCCAACGGGATGGTGGCGTTCCACCTCGTGGAGAGCTTCTGGTAAGTTATCTTCCTTACAGGGGATTCCTGGGGCCACTGCTCCGCCTAGGGACGGCCCGGCTTCACATGCGCCTCACGGGTCAAGGCGAGTTGGAACGCTACTACTCAGACGATCGGCACTGGCAACGCCCATCGGCTCGTCGTTACTTCTTCCCAGAAGGCGGCGGGAGAAGGTGCGCGTGCGGAATGAAGCTGTACACGTTCGTGGTCCGCTGCGCCAAGTGTGGCCGGCCGGTGCTGGACTAGTCGCGGCGGCCATGTTCGCGCCTTGACTGGAGGAGGACCTCTCGTGGACGGGGCGCACCGAGGCAGTCTGCCGCGTCAGGTCAGGTAAAGGGCGGAATCGGACCCCAGTTACACAAGAACGGCCAGGCTTGGCGGTATGCTCGGTATTCGAGCGCTGACCGGTCGCCCTTCTCCCGGTTGCAGCCGCTACAAGCCGTCAGCAAGTTGGACGGGATGGTTGGGCCGCCCCGGTCCCTCGGCCAAGCATGGTCGGCCTCAAGACCGGTGCCGGTCTGTGTGAAATCCTGCCATGAGCAGTACTGGCAGCTGTAGTTGTCCCTCACAAACACAGCGTACCTCATCCACGCGGGTACGTAGTCGGTGGGCCTAAAAATGCTCATTTGTCATCTCCTTTGAACTATGACGGCAATCCTGTGCGTACCGCCTCCGTGCGGCCAGATTCAGTGTACAGAATGTTCGTTCGCATAGGCAATGCGGAGATCCGGCCGGCAGCAGGATCTGTTATGGTCCTCCTTGCCGCTCCTGGCCCCCAGCTTCGCCCTGTCGGCCGCGGCCTCCGCGACTAGCGGCCCCCTGCGCCGGGCCTCCTCCTTGTTCCTTCTTCCCTGTTCCCTGTTCCTTCGGCTACCATGGACGCACTGGAGGCACCCCGCCATGGACTATCCCGCTGAGGCCACCTTCTACGTCCGGCTGTCCCTCATGATCCCCAAGCCCGGCCAGGAGGGACGGGTCTCCGAGATCATGGAGGACCTGCTGGCGTTTCTCCGGACCCAACCCGGCCACGTCCGCGGCTACAAGCTGGTGCGCACCTATCCGTACGCGGGCATCGGCCGGCTCACGGTGTGGCGGTCCGAGCAGGACGCCGACAACGCCGCCCAGACCGACCACGTCCTGGCAGTCCGCTCAGAGCTGCTGCAGATCACCGAAGAGGACCACGTCGAGCGCGCGTACACCGCGTACGACCCGCAGCTCGCCGAGACACTGACTTCGTGACCTCCGCGCTGCTGGAGCGTTACTTCTGGGAGCGGGCGCGCTAATCGGCCGCCTCGCCCGCCTCGCGCAGGATGGCGCGCAGGGTGGCGGCGTTCTCGATGGCGTAGCCAAAGGCGTCGTTGTTGAAGTAGACGTAGACCTCGCGCACGTCCTCCGGCAGCGCCCGCAGCCGCCCGGCCCAGCCGGCGAGCTGCCGGTCGCTGTAGCGACCGCCGTAGAGCTCGTTGCTGCCGTGGAAGCGCAGGTAGGCGATGTCCGAGGTCGCCTCCAGCGGCGTCTCCGAGTCGACCATGTGGTAGGCGCAGAAGGCCGCATCGTAGCGGCGCAGGGTGGCGAAGGTCTCCGGCTGGAACCAGTCCCGGCGGCGAAACTCGAAGGCGTGCCGCACGTCCCGGGGCAGGACCATGAGGAAGGACTCCAGCCGATCCAGGTCGCACTTCATCTGGGGCGGAAGCTGCCAGAGCACGGGGCCCAGGTGGTCGCCCAGCAGCCGGGCGCGTCCCACGAAGGTCTCCACCGGCTCCTCGCAGCCGCGCAGGCGCTTGATGTGGGTGATGAAGCGGCTGCCCTTGACGGCGTAGCGAAAGCCGGACGGCGCCTGCCGGCACCACTGCTCCCAGGCGCCCTCCTTGGGGAGGCGGTAGAAGGTGTTATTGATCTCGACGGTGGAGAAGTGGCGGGCGTAGTGAGCGAACCACTCGCGCTGCTTCAGCTCTCGGGGATAGAAGACGTCCCGCCAGTGGGGATAGACCCAGCCGGAGGTGCCGACCCAATAGCGACGGCTCATTCCACGTTGCGCCCCAGGCCGCCGGGGGGCGCGCCTAGCGCCGCCGCCCGCGCGCGGCCAGGCGCGAGCCGAGGAGCAGGAGCGCCGTGCCGGCGAAGGCGAGCGCGCTGCCCAGCACCAGCGGCGGCAGCGTCGCGCCCGGCGGTTGGTAACCCGTCCCGGCCGAGGGCCCGCGGGCTGGGCCACCCTCCGAAGCGGCGCCGTCGGGCGCGTCGACGACGCCGGGCTCGCCCCCGCCGATCACGCTCGGCCTGTCATTGCTGTCCGAGCTGTCGCCGCCGTCATCGTCCCCGGCGTCGTCGGGTACCGGCGTAGGCGCCGTCTGCGGCGCGCCGGCCACCTCGACGATGCCGCCGGCCGCGGTGAGCGGGATCGAGTCGGCCAGGGGCCCGCTGAGCTGCGCCTCCAGCACCAGGTAGCTGACGCCGTTGGCCAGGGGAGCCAGGGTGATGGTGGCGAGCGCCCCCGACCCCTGCGGGCCGGCCGCCGAGCCGGTGGTGACACAGCCCACCGCGAGCTGCCCGCGCTCCGGGGTGCGTTCCAGGCACTGAGCGGAGCGCCCAGACCCCTGGAAGATGTCGCCGGCTTCCGCGTCGGTTACGTCCACGACGTTGGGGTCAAAGTAGAGGAGCACCTCGTAGGCGCCCAGCCCTTCCGAAGGCTCGTACCGGTCCGGCACCGTGTCCCGGTCATCGTCATAGGCGACGGTACCGTGGTGGTCGAGGCCGCTGAGCTCGATGCGAACGAAGAAGGCCCCGTCCGAGTAGTCGACGCGGGAGGCGAGGGGCTCCAGCCGCACGCTGGCGCTGGGCGCGGCGCCGACGGGGCCGGCGCCCCCTCCGCTAGCGGCAGCGGCCAGGAGCGCCGCCGCGAGGCCGACGGGCAGTAGCCTCGCGATGCTTCTTATCGATCGCTCCACCGTTCACCTTCCGCTCCCCCTCTCCAACGAAGCACCTGCCGCTGCGTGACAGGCCCCGCTGCTCTCCGTATGATATCGCATGATCGCGCTTCAGGGGCAATGTTAGGGGCGGCCCCCGTGTGCTAAGCTGCGGCCGGACGGCCGCCCCGACTTGTCGGGGACCGACCCCCTGCGGGCAACGGCGAGAGACCGACGGAGGGCAAGCCTTGCCCATCGACTACCAGGCAGCCCGGGAGGATCTGGTTCGTTCCCTGCGAGCGGAGATCCGCGAAGAGCGGCTGCTGGCCGCCTTCGCGCAGGTGCCGCGGGAGCGCTTCGTCCCCCCGGAGCTACAACGCTACGCCTACGACGACCGGCCCTTGCCCATCGGCCACGGCCAGACGATCTCGCAGCCCCTGATGGTGGCGATCATGACCCAGGCGCTGGAGCTCCGGGGCGACGAGAAGGTGCTGGAGGTGGGCACCGGCTCCGGCTACCAGGCGGCGCTCCTCTCGCTGCTGGCGCGGGAGGTGGTGAGCGTCGAGCGCATCGCGGAGCTGGCGGAGGCGGCCGCCCGGCGGCTGCAGGAACTGGGCTACGCCAACGTGCGGGTCTTCGTCGCCGGGACGGGGCTGGGCTGGCCCCAGGAGGCGCCGTACGACGCCATCACCGTCACCGCCGGCGCGCCGGACGTCCCGACATCGCTGGTCGATCAACTGGCGATGGGCGGCCGGATGGTGGTGCCGGTGGGCGGGCGCCGCCTTCAGCAGCTCGTGCGGGTCACCAGGTCGGAGCGGGGGGTGACCATGGAGCGGCTGGGAGAGTGCCGCTTCGTCCCCCTCATCGCGCCGGAGGAGGGCTGGCCGGAGTGGGAGGCCTCGGACAACGGTGCGGCGCCCTGGCCCTAGACGGAGGGCCGGCGGTCACGGGTCACGGGTCAAGGGTCAAGGGTCGAGTAATCGCTGGTTGCTGGTGGCTGGGGCGGTTGACAACCGCTGGGGCGCCGCCTATAGTGATTGCGCTTCACAGCACACGGGTGGTCAGTGGCGGGCACGAGGGGTGATCTGGGCACACGGATGCCCACCACAGGCCACATGCGGGGGAGGTACGGTATGCGTTCGCTACGATTCCTTCTAGGCTTGGGCATGCTCGGCCTGGCGGCTCTGGTAGGCGTCACCCTGCTCTGGCCGCGGGCTGAACCGGTCGCAGCAACGGGGAGCGCCGCCGTCAGCGCCGGCGCTGCCTACACCTGCGCCCTCACCACCGCGGGCGGGGTAAAGTGCTGGGGCTCCAACCGCTCCGGCCAGTTGGGGGACGGGACGA
>MGOB01000005.1:0-2462 GCA_001796995.1 Chloroflexi bacterium RBG_16_68_14
CCGGTAGTGGCTCACCCCCTGCGGGTAGTGGCCGGTAGTGGCTCACCCCCTGCGGGTAGTGGCGGAAGGTGCGCTGACAGGCGGCGCAGCGGTAGCGGACAGCTTGGGTCTCGCGGACCTGGGTGTCGATGGCCGCCTTGGGGACGGTCTGATGGCGCTGCAGGAGAGGACTCCCTCACCCGCGGCAGGCCCTGGGGCGGTCAACGGGCTGGGGCTTGACCAGGGGGACGAGGAGTCGTAGTCTCACGATGACAGCGCCTCCTTCTGATCTTTGGTCTATTCACCTCAACCGTATCAGAAAGCAGGCGCTTCGTCTACCGCCCCAACCCACCAACGCTGAACAAGTCACTCATGCCCCGCTTCTGGAGCGGAGAGCACCAGCACCACGTTGTTCCCGCCGAAGGCGAAGGCGCTGGAGACGACGTGGCGGAGCGGCACCCCCTCGCGGGCGGCGTTCGGCACGAAGTCGAAGGCCTCGTACCCGGGGATGGGCTGCCGCCAGCCGATGGTGGGCGGCAGGAAGCCTTCCCGGAGGGCCAGGGCGCAGATGACCACTTCGGCGGCGCCGCTGGCGCCCAGGGCGTGGCCCAGCATCGCCTTCGTAGACGAGATGGGGAGCCGGCGCGCCCCTTCGCCGAAAACGGCGACCAGCGCCTTCAGCTCCGCCGGGTCGTTCTGCACGGTGCCGGTGCCGTGGGCGTTCACGTAGTCAATGGCCTCCGGCGGCAGGCCGGCGTCGGCGAGGGCGCGCCGGAGGGCGAGGGCGGCGCCTGCCCCCTCCTCGTCGGGGCGAACGACGTGAAAGGCGTCGGCGCTGGCGCCCGAGCCCGCCACCCGGGCGTAAGGCTGGACAGCATGACTCCGCCCAGCGGCGCCTTCCCGCACCCGCTCGCCGCTCTCCAGCACGAGGAAGGCGGCCAGCTCCGAAAGCTGGATCCCGTCCCGGCCAGCGTCGAAGGGATGGCAGCCGGTGGGGGAGACGGCCCGCAGCGCCTCGAAGCCAGACATTACCATGCGGTTCAGCACCTCGACGCCGCCGGCCAGCGCCAGCTCCGCCCGGCCGTCGCGGATCAGGTCGGCGGCGACGGCGATGGCCTGGGCCCCGGCGGCGCAGGCGTTGATGAAGGTGAGCTGCCGGCCGCGCAGCCCCAGGCGCCCGGCCAGCTTGCTGGTGATGGCGTTAGGTGGCTGGAGAGGGTCCGGGTAGTCGAGCAGCAGCGCCCCTTCCGGCGGGCCCAGGGTGGTCTCCATCGCCCGCATCTCGCCGGCGCCGGACCCGAGGGTGAGGGTGGCGTCCTCGGGCAGAGAGGTGGCGTCGAGGCCAGCGTCGGCCAGCGCCTCGCGGCAGGCCGGCAGGGCGAAGGCAAGGCAGCGCCCCCCGCTCAGCTCGGCTCCCTCCTCGGCCACCAGCGCACCGTCGATCTCGCCGCCGCGGCCGATGCGGAACTCAGAGGCGTCCAGCCCGCGCAGGGGGCCCAGGCCGCAGCGACCGGCGCGCAGCCCCTCCAGGAAAGCCTCCTTCCCTACCCCGATGGGCGAGACGACGCCCAGGCCGGTGATGTAGACCTCTCGGCTCACGACGGCGGCACCTGCAGCACCAGGCTGGTGACTCCGCCCCCCATCTCGAAGGCGTTGACCATCGCCACGGCCGGTTGGTCGCGGGCGTCATTCTCCAGGTGGGCCAGGGCCGCCAGCAGGCCCAGGCCGGCGCTGGCTCCCAGCGCCTCGCCCAGGAGCCGCTTCGGCCAGAGCAAGGTGAGTGACCCGAATCTGTCGCCGAAGACGGCGCGCAGGGCGGCCAGCTCCCCCGCCTCCGAAGCGTCGTCCTCGGCGGCCAGCGCCACCCACTCCACCGCCTCCAGCCCTACCTCAGCATCGACCAGGGCGCCGCGCATGGCGGAGGCGAAGGCGCGGCCCTCCGGGTCGGCGCCCCAGGGAAGGGCGACCTCCTGGGGCTCCGAGGCGGCACCCGCGCCCAGCAGCTCGGCCAGGGGCGCCGCGCCCCGCTTCTGGGCGTGCTCCGCGTCCTCCACCACTACGAAGGCGGCGGCCTGGGCGAGGCGCGGCCGCTCGGCCCCCGAGCGCTCCGTCAGCGCGCGAAAGTAGCGGAGGCACTTGGGCGAGTGGTACTCGCTGCCGCCGGCGACGACGGCCTGCTCCCGACCGCGCTGCACCCAGTCCAGCGCCAGCTCGAAGGGGCTGCTGCCGCCCAGCACCGCCGTGCTCCCGCGCAAGCGCAGGGCGATGCCCACCCGGCTGGCGGGCATGCTGAGCAGAGTATCGACAAAGAGGGCCGGGCGGGATGCCCTGGGCCCCTTCTCCTGGAGCCGTTCCAAGTAGGCCTCCACCGCCGCCGAGGGGCCGAGGATGGTGTTCATCACCAGCCCGACATCGTCCAGAGGCGTGCCATCCAGAGAAACGCCCGCCTCCGTCAGCGCCTCCCGGACGGCGACGGTGGCCAG
>MGOB01000005.1:2591-5013 GCA_001796995.1 Chloroflexi bacterium RBG_16_68_14
CGCACCGCCGGCGCGAAGGACGGCCAGTCGCAGCCTAAAGGGGAGCAGACGCCCCGACCGGTGATGACCGCACGCCGCGCCTCGCTCATCCCGAATCGCCGCGCTGCTCCTCCAGCAGCCGCTCCACCAGCGCCACCACCTGGCGCACGGTGCGCAGCTCCGCCGGCTCGATCTCTGTCGGCAGCACGATGTCGAACGCCTCCTCCAGCTCCGTCGCGATCTCCACAGCGTCCAGCGAATCGAGGCCCAGTGACGTCTCTCCCTCCTCCAGGCTGTAGAGGGGGAGGTCGCTTTCGATCTCCTGCCAGCGCAGCGGGCGCTCCCGGGGCGAGCGCATGTAGACGTTCGCGATGATCTCCCTGACCCGCTGTTCGCTGAAGGGCCGAGCTGGCACGAAAGCACTCCCTCGTAATAAGGCTGCGACCTCTACGTTACCAGATGAAGCTGCCTCGCGGCAGCGACGCGGACCGTGGATTCTCCACCCCCGCCTAAAGGTGGGGGCATCGCATCCTATGCCCCAGCCTTCAGGCTGGGGTGGCGGTGGCGGTTCCTTCGCCGCCATCTCCGCTGCCCTCCTTATGTCGATATGTTGACGGAAGTGGTAGAATAGACCCGTCCTGCGTTACCATCGGGGGAGCAAGACGGCAGCAGCGGACACGCGGGGGTAAGACGATGTCCTGTACACGACGCGGATTCTTGAAGACGATAGGCGCAGCGCTGGTAGGCCTGGGGCTCACCCGGCTGGAGCCGCTCCGAACCTTCGCCGCATCCTCTGTGGGCTCTGCGGGCGGGGCGGGGCCGGGCGGACCGCCCTCCGGCCCCTACAGCGTCGATAGCCTGCGGGCGCGGGCGGTGGAAACGGCCCGTTGGCTGGGCGACGAGGTGCTGGCCGCCGAGCTGAGCGATGTCTGCTGCTGGGCCCCCGCCGCCGCGGCCATCCGCCGCCGGCCCCTGGCCCTCCAGGAGAAAGGCGCGCAGCGCTTCTTCAGCAGCTTCCCCGGCGGCGACCACCTCGCCCAGGTCCTCCTGTACACCAACAACACTACCTGGCATACCCCTCGCTTCCGCTTCGATCCGGAAGGTCTGGTGGAGCAGCACTACGCTCAGCTCCAACGCAGGATGTCCGGCGTGCGGACCCAGGTGCTGACGCCAGACCGGCTGAGGGGCAGCGGCCAGCGGGCCGACCTGGGCCTGCTGCTCGATCGCGAGACGGGCGAGCGGCTGGCCAAGGCGGGCGATCGGGCGGAGCCGATGTGGGCCGCCCTCTCCGTCTTCTCCGGCATGATGCTGGACCCCACCGATGACCTCTCGCAGCGGCTCACCCCGCTCCTCTCGCTCAGCCGCGCGTACGACCGGGCGCTGGCCCGCGTGGCGTCCGTCCGCTACACCCAGGTCGTCCTGGGCGCCGTGCAGCGGGCCGTCTACGCCGACCTGCTGGGCGGCGCGAACCCGGCCCTGCCCCTGGTCCAGTTGAGCGCCGCCGGCTACCTGCCCCTGGGCGAGGAGGACGGTCGCTTCCTCCTGCTGCGGCTCCGCGAGGACAGCCAGCTCACCGGCTACCGGACGGAGAGCGTGTAGCGAGCAGAGAGTAAGGCCGGAGACGCCCGTGAGCCAGCTCCTGGACGCGCTGTATCAGCCCCACACCCAGCTCATGCTGCGGTTGGTGCTGGGCGGCCTGTTGCTGCTGGCCGGTGTCAGCAAGCTCACCGACCGGACGGCGTTCCGCCAGGCCGTCTCCGAGTACGAAGTGCTTCCCAGACACTTGGAGCGGCCCTTCGCCGCCCTGCTCCCCTGGCTGGAGACGACGCTGGGCGTCCTCCTCCTGCTGGGGCTGGGCACCGCTGTCGCCGCCTCCCTGGCGGCACCCCTCTTCCTCAGCTTCGGCCTCGCCATCGGCGTGAACCTGCGGCGCGGCCGCCACATCGATTGCCATTGCTTCGGCTCGGTCCAGAGCGAGCGGATCGGCTGGCCGGCCCTGCTCCGATCGGGAGCGCCGCTGCTGGCGGCGCTGGTGGTGGCGCTGGGCGCCAGCCGGTTCGGAGCGCTGGAGGCCGCCCTCTTCGGCACAGGCGACGGCTTGCCGCCGATGGGCGAGGTGATCCCTGTCGTCTTCCTGGCGGCAGTAGTCTTCGACCTGCTCATCCTGCTGCCGGAGGCCCTGGCCCTTCAGGAGCGCTTCGCCCGGGCCCACGCCAGGCGCAGCACCGGCGCGCGAACCAACGGCCACCGTGCCCAAGCGCCGGTCGTGGACGCGAGGAGGTGGACATGAGCGGCGCCTGGCTGGCCAGCTACATCGCGCTGTGGGCGGTGGTCCTGTTTCAGGGCCTCGTCATCTTCCTGCTCCTGCGCCAGTTGGGCGTGATCTATCTGGGGACGGCCCAGGGCGTGGCCCGCGACGGCCTGCCCGTGGGCGAGCGCGCCC
>MGOB01000005.1:5235-5445 GCA_001796995.1 Chloroflexi bacterium RBG_16_68_14
CCAGCTCGACGTGCGGGTGCCCGTCACCACCCACCTGGACGATGATCTGCCTGACAAGTACAGGGTGCGGGTCACCCCCTTCGCTTTCCTTATCGATGGCGAGGGCGTGATCCGGGCCAAGGGGCTGGCCAACAACCGAGAGCACCTGGATCTGCTACTCCGCATGGGGAGCGAAGGGACGAGCCAGTCCGGCCGAGGCGCCGGGCGCAA
>MGOB01000006.1:0-887 GCA_001796995.1 Chloroflexi bacterium RBG_16_68_14
CCGGACCACACCCTCACCGACGAGGAGGTTGCGCGGGCGCAGCGGGGCATCGTCGAGAGGCTGAAGCGGCAGCTCGGGGCCACCCTGCGGGGCTAGTCATCCCCAGCGCGTTCTTCGCGACGGCCGCCAGAGGAAAATGTAGCGGCGACCTTTAGGTCGCCACAACGTTTGACTGGGCCGCTAGCCTGCGATCCCCAGGGCGTTCCTGGCTACGGCCGCAAGAGTAAAATGTAGCGGCGACCTTCAGGTCGCCACTACGCCTGACTCGTTCGGCGTCGCTAGCCCGGCATCCCCAGAGCGTTCTTGGCCACCGCGGCCAGAGAGGAGAAGGCGGCCTCGTCGGCCACGGCCAGGTCGGCGAGGATCTTGCGGTCGACATCCACGCCCGCCTTGGTCAGGCCGTCGATAAGGCGGCTGTAGCTGAGGCCGTGGTTGCGGGCGGCGGCGTTGATGCGGGTGATCCAGAGCCGCCGGAACTGGCGCTTGCGGTCGCGCCGGTCGCGATAGGCGTAGTCGAGGGCGTGCAGGACCGACTCGTTCGCGCGGCGGAAGATGCGGTGGCGAACGCCCTTGTGGCCCTTGGCCAGCGCGATGATCTTCCTGTGACGTCGGTGGGTCGTGACCCCACGCTTGACTCGACTCAAGGGATATCCTCCCGAATGGCTGCCGGGCCTACCTGAGCCCGTAGGGAAGGAGGCGCCGGATGCGCTTGCGCGCCGAGGGCTGTACCTCCATCATCTCGTCGAAGAGGGCCTTCGCCCGGCGCGCCTTGCGGCTGCGAAGGTGACTCTTGTGGCCCTTGGGTTGCATAATCTTGCCGCTTCCAGTGATGTGGAAGCGGCGCTTGGTACCCTTATGGGTCTTCAGCTTGGGCAAGTTATCGCTCC
>MGOB01000006.1:973-2194 GCA_001796995.1 Chloroflexi bacterium RBG_16_68_14
CATGTTCATGAACCGGCCCTCCATCGCCATGGGCTTCTCGATCAGCGCTAGGTCCTTGAGTTGATCGTAGATGCGCTGCAGGAGGTCTCTCCCCAGATCGGGGTGGGTGACCTCGCGACCGCGGAACATGACGCTGACCTTGACCTTGTCGCCCTCCCGCAGCAGTTTCTCCGCTGTCCGCGTCTTCAGGTCGAGGTCGTGCGAGTCGATCTTGACCTTCATGCGGACCTCGCGGAGCATCACGCGCTTCTGATGCTTGCGCCCCTCGCGTTCCTTCTTGGCCTGGTCGTACTTGAACTTGCCGTAGTCGAGGATTCGGCAGACGGGGGGCTCGGCGTTCGGGGCCACCTCCACCAGGTCCAGCCCCTGCTCGCGGGCGCGCTCCAGCGCGTCAGAGACAGGCACCACGCCGAACTTCTGGCCGTCCCCCCCTATGAGGAGCACCTCTCGGGCTCTAATGCGCTCGTTGGTGCGGAGTTCTCGAACTATGCCTGATACCTCGGCAAAGGCACAAATCAGCCCCCGGGCTGCTCCAGGAAGCCCGCGAGCGGTCGCGGTTAACTATAGCATCGGTTGAGTAACTCGTCAACGGTAGTCCGGCCCGCCGGACATCGATCGCCGTCCGAAGGACCCCAGACGTCCCTGAGGTGATGGGCAGGGTTGTGTTAGTCGACAGCCTCCTAGAGAAGCACCAGGAGCGGCGTTCCCTGCTCGACACGCTGGCCGACCGTGGCGTAGACGGCCTTGACGATGCCCGCGCGACGCGCCCGCAGCTCGTTCTGCATCTTCATCGCCTCGATGATCACGACCACCGCACCCGCCTCTACCTCGTCCCCGGGGGAAACGAACACGGCCTGCACCACGCCTGCCATGGGCGACGTGAGGAGCGACTCACCCGTGAGCGCCTGCTCCTCCGGCGCCGCCAGACGGCCCCTCGGCCGCGCTGCCTCGCGCCCGAACTTCGTGACGACGGTGAAGGTGCGGGCCCCCAGCACTATGTGGTAGCCGTGGGGGTCCTCCTCCGCGAAGAACTCGTAGGGGCGGTTGTCCAGGAGGAGGGAATAGTGGGCCGAGTCGCCGAGTTGCTCCAGGCTCACGGGACGCCAGGCGCCGTCGAGGCGGACGCGGAAGCCGTCGCTCTCCTCCTCCACCTCGACCTCGACCTCCTCGTCGGCCAGCCTCACACGGTACTTCGCCATCCTGTGCCTCTGCCGCCGCCGC
>MGOB01000006.1:2414-3307 GCA_001796995.1 Chloroflexi bacterium RBG_16_68_14
GGATGTTCGTCTCGACGCCGACGACGCTGAACTCCCCCAGAGCGCGGCGCATCCGCTGCACCGCTTCGTCGCGGGTGCGCCCCCAGGCGATGACCTTCGCCACCATGGGGTCGTAGTGGTAGGGGAGCTCGACGCCGGCGTAGAGGGCGCTATCGACGCGGATTCCGGGGCCGCTGGGCTCGCTGACGTAGTCCACCCGGCCCAGGGACGGCATGAAGTCGTTGAACGGGTCCTCCGCCGCTATGCGACACTCCAGCGCCCAGCCGCTCAGCTCGATCTCCTCCTGCCGCAGGGCCAGGCTGCCACCGGCCGCCATGCGTATCTGCTCGGCCACCAGGTCCACACCCGTCACCATTTCAGTCACCGGGTGTTCCACCTGGAGGCGCGTGTTCATCTCCAGGAAGTAGAAGTGCCCCTCGGCGTCCAGAAGGAACTCGACGGTGCCGGCGCTGTAGTAGCCGGCGGCGCGGGTGACGGCGACGGCGGCATCGCACATCCGGCGCCTCAGCTCTTCGTCAACGGCCGTCGAGGGCGACTCTTCGATGAGCTTCTGGTGGCGGCGCTGGATCGAGCATTCGCGCTCGCCCAGGGCGACGACCCGGCCCCCGCTATCGCCGAGCACCTGCACCTCCACGTGTCGCACCGGTTCCAGGTACTTCTCCACGTAGACGGTGCCGTCGCCGAAGGCGGAGACGGCCTCGCTGCTGCTCACCGCGAGGGCGCTCTCCACGTCCTGGCTACTCCGCACCAGGCGGATGCCCTTGCCGCCGCCACCCGCCGCCGCCTTAATCAGGACCGGGTAGCCGACCTTCCGCGCCGCGGCGAGCGCCTCGCTCTTGCCCACCGGCGCCTCGGTGCCCGGCACCACGGGCACACCCACCTCGCCCACAGTG
>MGOB01000006.1:3362-3515 GCA_001796995.1 Chloroflexi bacterium RBG_16_68_14
CGGGCCGACGAGGACGATGCGGTCTCGACGGCAGGCCTCGGCGAAGGCGGTGTTCTCGGCGAGGAAGCCGTAGCCCGGATGGATCGCCTCGGCGCCGCAGCGGCGCGCTATCGCCAGGATCTTGTCGATGTTGAGGTAGCTCTCACGGGGGGG
>MGOB01000006.1:3727-3927 GCA_001796995.1 Chloroflexi bacterium RBG_16_68_14
TGTAGCACAGAAGCGGGTGGATCACAATGCGGCGAGGTGAGCCTCAGGAGCGGTCTGCCGCCTCCTCTTTCAGCCGGTCGATGCACTGGGAAAGCGGCATGGCGCCCAGGTCTTCGCCGCCGCGGGTGCGCACGGCGACGGCCCGGCCCTCCACCTCCCGGTCGCCCACGACGAGCATGTAGGGCACCTTCTGGAGCTGG
>MGOB01000006.1:3983-4594 GCA_001796995.1 Chloroflexi bacterium RBG_16_68_14
CACGCGCAGACCTTCGCCACTCATCTCCTCGGCGACCTGTCGAGCGTAATCGTTGTGCCTGTCGGAGATGGGGATGACGACGGCCTGGACCGGCGCCAGCCAGAGGGGGAAGGCGCCGGCGTAGTGCTCCGTGAGAATCCCCATGAAGCGCTCCGTCGTGCCCATGAGGGCGCGGTGCACCATGTAGGGCCGCTGTTCGCGACCGTCCGTCCCGATGAAGGTCAGGCCGAACCGCTCCGGCATGTTGAAGTCGAACTGGATGGTGCTGCACTGCCAGGGGCGGCCGAGGGCGTCCTTGATCCAGATATCGATCTTGGGGCCGTAGAAAGCGCCCCCTCCCTCGTCTAGCTCATAGGGGAGGCCGTGCTCCTGGGCGGCGCGCCGGAGGGCGTCCGTGGCCTTCTGCCAGTCCTCGACGGCGCCCACGGCCTTCTCCGGCCGCGTCGCCAGGTAGACCTTGTAGTCCTCGAAGCCGAACGTGCGCAGGACGAACAGCGAGAAGCCTACCACGCGCGAGATCTCCTCCTCCACCTGGTCGGGGCGACAGAAGATGTGGGCATCGTCCTGGGTCATGCCGCGAACGCGCATGAGGCCGTGGAGGACGCCGCTGC
>MGOB01000006.1:4616-5928 GCA_001796995.1 Chloroflexi bacterium RBG_16_68_14
GAGCTCAGCCAGGCGCATCGGCAGATCGCGGTAGCTCCGCAGGCCCGACCCGTAGATCAGGATGTGGAAGGGGCAGTTCATCGGCTTCAGGTAGTACTTCTGCCCCTCGACGTCGATGGGCGAGAACATGTTCTCGCTGAAGAAGTCCAGGTGGCCGCTGATCTCCCAGAGGGCGGCCTTGCCGATGTGGGGCGTGTAGACCAGCTCGTAGCCCGCCTTGTAGTGCTCCTGGCGCGTGAAGTCTTCGACGATGGTGCGGATGCGGCCCCCCTTGGGATGCCAGTAGACCAGGCCCGGCCCGAACTCCTCGTGGAAGCTCCAGAGGTCGAGGTCCTTGCCCAGCCGCCGATGGTCGCGGAGCTGCGCCTCCTCCAGTCGGCGCAGGTACTCGTCCAGCTCGTCCTGCGTCTCGAAGAGGGCGCCGTAGATGCGCTGGAGCATGGGATTGCGCTCGTCGCCGCGCCAGTAGGCGCCGGCAATGCCGGTGAGCTTGAAGGCGCCGACCTCGCCCGTGCGGTCTACGTGCGGGCCCTCGCACAGGTCGAGGAAGGGGCCGTGCCGGTACAGGGTCACCGTGTCGGCCTCGATACCGTCGATGAGCTCCAGCTTGTAGGGCTGCTCGGCGAAGAGACGGCGGCCCTCCTCCTTCGGCACCTCGTCGCGGACGAAGGGGTGGTCGGCGGCGATGCTCTCGCGCATCCGCTCCTGGATGACGGCGAGGTCCTCGTTCGTGAGGGGGCGGGGCAGGTCGAAGTCGTAGTAGAAGCCGCTCTCGATGGGCGGCCCGATGGCGAACTTGGCGTCGGGGAACATGGAGAGCACCGCTTCCGCCATGATGTGGGAGGCGGAGTGTCGCATCCGCTCCAGCCGCCCCTCCTTCGATTTCACGCCTTTGCCTGCCATCGTTTCCTCCCGGCTCGCCACCAAACGAAAGCCTCCCGTCCGCTCGGGACGGGAGGCTCAGCTCTCGTGGTTCCACCCGATTTCTCCCGACCGCTCCTGCCGTCGGGACTCGTTGCGGCCGCTAACGGGTGCCTCCGGGGCCGGCTATTCACCCGCAGGGCTTGCCCCCGTAGGGCTTTCGCCTCCCAGCTCGCAGGGGGTTTTCGCGACGGCACTCGCTGGGGAAGCTCCCAGCCCTGCTCATTCTCCGGCAGGGCTTCCCCTCTCTGGGCATCGGCCGCCGCTACTCGTCCTGGTCGCAGCTATTACCATTTGGGGCCGGGCGCTCTCGTCCAGACCCCAAAACATCGCTTCCGTTCCATGGTGGGCGGTACTGGACTCGAACCAGTGACCTCTGCGATGTCAACGC
>MGOB01000007.1:0-1053 GCA_001796995.1 Chloroflexi bacterium RBG_16_68_14
CACCGCCTGGCCGCCGCAGCCGGCGATGCGCTGCACTACCTCCTCGGCGGCCTGGGCGTTGGCGACGTAGTTCACCGCCACCCGGGCGCCCTGCTCGGCGAGGGCGAGGGCGATGGCGCGGCCGATGCCCCGCGAGCCGCCGGTGACCAGGGCCACCTTTCCGCTCAGGTCAAACATGTCATTCTCATCATGCGAACCGTCGCGGCGCAGGTCAAGGCGGCGCCGCCTGGGCGCGGGCGCTCGCCAGGTCGGAGACGTTGCGCACGGAGAGTGAGCGGTCGATGCGGCGGACGAGCCCGGTGAGCACCCGACCGGGCCCGAACTCGATGACGCCATCGACGCCCTGCGAGCGCAGGTACTCCACCGAGCGTTGCCACTGCACCGGCCGCACCAGCTGCTGGGGCAGCTCCTCGCGGAGCGCCTCCGCCGTGGTCAGCGGTTGGGCGGTGGTGTTGGCGATGACGGGCACCTCCGGGTCGCGCAGCGGCGCGGCGGCCACTGCCCGCGCCATCCCCTCCCGGGCGGGTGCCATCAGGGAGGTGTGGAAGCCGCCGCTCACCCTCAGGCGCACGCCGCGCTGGGCGCCCCGCTCCAGCGCCAGCGCCATAGCCGACTCCACAGACCGGGACGTGCCACCGATGACCACTTGGCCGGGCGCGTTCAGGTTGCAGACCTCCGCCCCCGCTTCCTCGCAGATCGACCGGACCGCTGGCTCGTCCAGGCCCAGGAGGGCGGCCATGGCGCCGGGGCTTCGCTCGGCCGCCTCCTGCGTAAGCCGGCCCCGCTCCTGCACCAGTTGCAGGCCGTCCTCCAGGCCCAGCGCGCCGGCGGCCACCAGGGCGGTGTACTCGCCCAGGCTGTGGCCGGCGACGAAGGCGGGCCGGCCCGAGGGCAGGCCGCCTAGCTCCCGCGCGGCCTCCAGGCAGGCGAGGCTGACGGCGAAGATGGCTGGCTGGGCGTGCCGCGTCTCCTGGAGCTGCTCCGCCGGCCCCTGGAAGCAGAGGCTGGAGACGGCGTAACCGAGAACCTCGTCGGCGGTCTGGAAGATGCGGC
>MGOB01000007.1:1123-1731 GCA_001796995.1 Chloroflexi bacterium RBG_16_68_14
GGCTATCGGCTGATCAGCCAAGGGCGCTCCCATCCCGCGACGTTTCGCTTCGAGGGTGCACGCTACTCGGGCAGCTCAGGCTTGCCAACGGTGATCGCTTCGCGGCCCTTGTAGTAGCCGCAGGTGGGACAGACGCGGTGGGACTGCTTTGGGCTGTGGCAGTGGGGGCATTTGGTGGTCGCCACAACCCGCGTGCGCAGGTGGCTGCGGCGCTTGCCCTGTCGCGACTTGGGCGTCTTTTTCTTTGGTACTGGCGGCATGAACCTACTTCCCTTTCTTTTCCTTCACCAACTGTTGAAGCGCGCTCCAACGCTCGTCCGTCTCCGGGGGGCAGGAGCAGGCGCCCTCATTGAGGCCTTTTCCGCAGCGGGGGCAGAGGCCCCGGCAGTCCGGCCGGCAGAGCGGCTGCATGGGGAGGGCGGCGGTCCAGTACTGGCGCACCGCCTCCTCCAGGTCCATGGTGTGGCTGGTATCGATGCGGAACGCCTCCGGGTCTTCGGGCGCGGGCAAGGTAGCCCCGGTTTGAGGATCGACGGTGGCGAAGAACTCCTCCTCGATGTCCACGCGCACCGGCATGTCCACCTCGCGCAGGCAGCGGCTGCACGGCT
>MGOB01000007.1:1745-2087 GCA_001796995.1 Chloroflexi bacterium RBG_16_68_14
ACGCCCTGGAGGTGGGCGGTCACCAGGACGCCCTGCTCCGTCCGCAGCAGCGTCGTCTGGCCGGCTACCCGCTGGCTCCGGGGCGCTTCGCCGTCGATGAGGATCGAGCTCTCGATGTCGTATTCGCGAGTGGAGCCGACGGGTTCCCGGAGCAGCGTGGCGACGTTGTACTGGATGGGCATGGAGAGACCTCATTGTCAGGATAGGAGCCCGCCGGACGCTGCGTCAATGGCGGACGAATCTTTCAAGAAAAGGCGCCGGGTTGACATAGCTTCCTTGCGTGGCGGCCGGGCCAAACCTATAATCCCCAACGAGTGGAAGGCCGGCGGGGGTGTGCTCTCA
>MGOB01000007.1:2380-3142 GCA_001796995.1 Chloroflexi bacterium RBG_16_68_14
AGCGGTTCAAGGAACGGGAGTGGGAGGCCGACGAGCTGCGGCGCAAGATCGAGCCGCTGGAGAAGCGCCTCTACCAGGGCACCGTCCAGAACCCCAAGGAGCTGGCAGACCTCCAGCGAGACGTGGAGAGCCTGAAGCGGCGGCGTAGTGAGCTGGAGGACCGGGCGCTGGAGGCGATGGAGGCGCTGGAGCAGGCCCAGCAGGCGTTCGCCGACGCTGAGCGGGAGCTCCAGGAGGCGGAGGAGAGGCAGCGGATCGAGCAGGAGGAGCTGCGCGGCCGCCGGGCAAGTCTGGATGGGGAGATCACCGCGCTGGAGGCGGAGCGCCGCCAGCAGGCGTCAGGCATCGATGAGCGCCTGGTGCACCTCTACGATCACCTGTCCGCTACCCGCCAGGGGCGCGCGGTGGCGAAGGTAGAGGGGGGCGCCTGCTCCGGGTGCCGGATCTCCCTCCCCATGAACCTGCTCCAGCGGGCCCGCACCGGCAACGAGCTAGTCCAGTGCAGTAGTTGCGAGCGCATCCTCTACGTGAGCTGAGATGAAAGCCATCGGCTACTTCCGTGAGCCGGCGCCGGGATCGAAGGGTCAATCGCTCGCCGCTCAGAACAAGGCGTTCCTCAAGTACTGCGATCAGCACGGCTACGACGTAGCGGTCACCTTCGTCGAGACGGTCGACGGCAACGGGCGGCGGGCCGGCTTCCGCCAGTTGGTGGACTACCTGCGCCGGACCGACCGGGGCTTCGTCGTGGTGGTGGCCCCCTCG
>MGOB01000007.1:3179-3977 GCA_001796995.1 Chloroflexi bacterium RBG_16_68_14
GCCGCTACTTCCAGCTCGAGGGGTTGGGCGCCCAGATGGCCTTCCTCTCCGGCCCGGTCGACCCGATGGCGGAGCTGGTGCAGTCGTGGTCCGACCAGTCGGGCAGGAGCAAGCTGGGGGAACGGGTACGCGCCGCCATGCGGCGCAAGGCCGTCCGGGGCGAGGTGCTGGGCCGGCCGCCCTACGGCTACAAGGTGGGCATGCGCCGCCGGCTGGAGCTGGTGCCGGAGGAGGCGGTGGTGGCGCGCTACATCTTCCGCCTCTACCTGCACGAAGCGATGGGCATCCGCCTCATCGCCCGCCGCCTCAACGAGGAGGGGCTGCGCACCCGTCGCGGCGGCGCCTGGAGCATGGTGAGCATCCGCGATATCCTCCGCAACCGGGTCTATCTGGGCACCTACTCCCGCTTCGGCGTGCGGGTGCCCGGCAGCCACCCCGCCCTCATCAGCCCCGACGACTTCCGGGCGGTGCAGGACCGGCTAAACGCCCGTCGGAACAACTACGCCCAGCGCCAGCCCTCCCCCTTCCTGCTGGCTGGCCTGGTGCAGTGCGGCCACTGCGGCAACAAGATGATCGGAGTGAGCCGCCGCCAGAGCTGGCGACGGCGCAGCGGCAGCGAAGGCCGCGCCTCCTATCGCTACTACCAGTGCGAGTCGCGCACCAACCAGAGCATGTGCGACTACCACACCCAGCGGGCGGCGGTGCTGGAGGAGCAGGTGCGGGCGGTGCTCGCCGGACTGGACGGCGACGCGCTGCTCCCCCGGGCGGGCAACGAGGCGGCGGTGCTCCAGGAGTGGC
>MGOB01000007.1:4002-6148 GCA_001796995.1 Chloroflexi bacterium RBG_16_68_14
CCTGCGCCAGCTCGACCGCCGGCTGGAGGAGCAGTTTTCAGCGGCGGCCAGGGGGCGCATCAGCAAAGAGCAGCTCCACAAGCTGAGCATCGCCACCGCCTCTCAGCGGTTGAAGCTGGAGGAGGAGCTGGAGGAGGTGGAACGGAGGTTCCAGGACCAGGCCGACGCTCGGGAGCGCTCCCGCGGCCGGCAGCGGGAGCTGGCCGCCCTCCTGGACGGCTGGAGCATGCTGCCCTTCGGCGAGAAGCAGTCGCTGCTGCGGGAGCTGGTGGACCGGGTGGTGGTGCGGGACGAGGGGATCCAAGTCCTGCTGCGCCCCTGAGGCGCCCGAAAGGCTTGTCCTGAGGCTCAGTCGAAGGGAGGCGAACGCCCTGGGGGACGCCGGTGAGCTTCCAGATCGAACCGTTATCGCCTATGCCGACGGTGCCTCACGGGGCAACCCGGGCCCGGCGGCCCTCGGCGCCGTCCTCTACGACGAGGCCGGCCGGGAGCTCCACCGCTCTTCGCGCGCGCTGGGGCGTGCAACTAACAACCAGGCGGAGTACCGAGCCGCCATCGCCGCGCTGGAAGCGGCGCTGGGGTTGGGCGCCCGCCAGGTAGAGCTGCGTATGGACTCGGAGCTGGTGGTGCGCCAGCTTTCAGGGCGCTACCGGGTGCGCAACCCGCGGCTCATCCCCCTCTACAAGCGGATCCTGGACCTGCGCAGCCGCTTCCAGCGGCTGACCGTGCGCCACGTCCCGCGCGGGGAAAATCGCCAGGCGGACCGGCTGGCCAACGAGGCGCTGGACAAACGTGGAACCATCGAACCGTAGAACCTTAGAACCAGCGGGGCGATGTCTTGTCACCCTGAGCCCTTCGCTAGCGCTCAGGATAGACTCCGCGAAGGGTCTCGTCGTTTCCCGCGCAGGCGTCGCCCTTCGACAAGCTCAGGGCGCCGTACGTCATGCTGAGCCTGTCGAAGCACGCTCCCTTCCTCTTTCATAGGCCGAGCCCTCAGCCCCGCCCGGCGGTTTGTCAGCGCCAACGGCCTTCTCTTCCGTGTGCTACACTACATGCGGAGCCAGGAGGCCGGGTGGTCGCCCCGACCGCTGGTCGGGGAGGAACGTCCGAGCTCCACCGGGCAAGGGTGCCGGGTAACACCCGGGCGGGGCGACCCGACGGAAAGTGCCACAGAAACATACCGCCTCGGGCCGAGCGGGGTCGCAAGACCCCCAGAAACTCCCCGAAACGCCTGCCGCCGGCAGGCAGGTCGGGGCGGCCCGGGGTAAGGGTGAAATGGTGCGGTAAGAGCGCACCGGTCCTTCCGGTAACGGAAGGAGCCGGGCAAACCCCACCCGGAGCAAGGCCAAATAGGAGGACGACCCCGACTCGTCGGGGAGGGGCGCCCGGCCCCGTCCTCGGGTAGGCCGCTCGAGCCCGCTGGTAACAGCGGGCCCAGATAGATGGCCACCGCCCCGACGTGTCGGGGTACAGAACTCGGCGTACAGGCCGCCTGGCTCCGCGGCCCCACCCCGTCGCCCAGCCCCTGGGTCAAGGGTCCCAACCCCGCCCCACGGCTTGCCAATGGCCCTCAGCCCAGCAGGTAGCGGATCTGCGCCTTCAGGTGCGCCGGCAGCCGCTCCCCACGGAGCGCGTAGCCCGCCGCCTGCAGGAAGAGTCCCGCCGCGGCCGGTAGCCTCCTCAGTTCGTCGATAGCTCCCATCTCCTCCTCCGCGCCTCCTACCACCACCGCCCACTCGGCGTCGGTGGCGTGAGCGATGGTGTAGGCCTGGTAGCCGGGCAGGCCTCGCTGTCGCACCTCGGCGATCTGGGCGCGGACGGCCTCGGCGCCGATCTGGTCGTAGGTCTGGATGGTCGGCAGCACTGGTAGGGGCGATTCGCGAATCGCCCCTGCGTCCAGCGCCACCGCGAAGGCGTCGCGCACCGACTGCTGGAAGGCGGCTGGATACACCATCGGCATCCAACCGGCTGCGTGCTCCGCCAGCACCCGCTGGTAGGGGAGCGCCATCCGGCCGCCCCGGGTATCGACAGAGGCGTAGAGCTCGGCCCTCGGCTGCAGCCTGCGGAACTCGGCGATGAGCCGGCGCATCGGCTCCGGCCCCAGCGACTCCCACTCCGCCTCGGCGTTGATCACGGCGAAACGGGC
>MGOB01000008.1:0-5303 GCA_001796995.1 Chloroflexi bacterium RBG_16_68_14
TCTCGACGCACCTCACCCCAATGAGGACGACCGCCGCTGGCGCCGGCTCGATGGCTGGCACGCCGACCGCTGATCTGCCTGACCTGGTCATCACCCGCATGTACATCGAACTGGAGACCGGGAGCAGCTGCGCCTACACCTCCACCCGGCTGGGCGTACGGGTCGAGATCGCTAACACTGGCACCGCCGACGCCGGGCCGTTTGTGGTCGAGGTCAACGGGGCGCAGCAGACAGTGGAACAGGGGCTCGCCCGCGGCCAGACGCTCTCCTTGTGGTTCGCCGGCTACGCCTTCTCCAGCCAGCAGCGGGCGTTCGTCGACGCGACCTTCCAGGTGGAGGAGAGCAACGAGGACAACAACGAGCTGGTCGAGCTCGTGCCCATCCCGACGCTTCCCGCCCCATGCACACCGACGCCCACGCCCACTGTGACGCCGACACCCACGCCCGTCATCGCGGCGGGCGACGTGGACTGCAACCGGCGCGTCAACGCCATCGATGCCACGCTGATCCTCCAGTTCGATGCGCACCTGCTCCTCTCGCTGGCCTGCCAGGCCGCGGCGGACGTGAACGAAGACGGCAGGATCAGCTCCGTCGACGCGTTCCTGCTACTTCAATACCACGCCGGGCTGCTCGATAGCCTGCCGGTGTAGTCTAGTCGCTGGTCGCTAGTTGCTGGTTGTTGGTACGGCCACTTCCGCCGCCAGCGGGGCGATGTCCAGGCCGGGCTCGCCAAGCTGGCGGATGAGCTCGTCCGCCGAGTGGCGCTGCCCCAGCGACCAGAGCTCGCGCAGGGCCGCGCCGGCCTCCGGCACCGCGAACCACTCCTCGCCCCAGCGCCGCTCGAAGACGGAGCGGAGCTGCGCCTCGAAGATCCAGGCGCGCAGGTAGCGGGCGCAGTAGAAGCCGTCGTCCAGGTCCGAGAGGTAGTCGGCCGGGCTGTAGCGCACCCCCACGTGGGCGGTGAGCAGGTCGGCGTAGCGCTTGCCGTGGGCGCGCACGTCGCCGCCGGCGTGCAGCTCCAGCTCGTAGAGCAGCTTGGCGGCGTAGCGGCGCAGGAAGTAGAGCTTGTGGAAGCGCGCCAGCGAGAGGTAGGGCTCGGTCTCCTCCAGGCCCAGGCAGCGGCGGAGCCAGGCCGCGCTGTAGAGCAGGTGCTCCAGGACGAAGGCAAAGCCCTCGGTGACCGAGTTGTCGCCCAGGCCGCGGAAGGCGAAGGGCTGCTCGGCCCGGATGTGGGCGAAGTGCTGGGCGTGGCCCGCCTCGTGGAAGAGGGCGCGGTAGTCGTCGTGGCCGCCGTGGGGGCTGATCACGAGGTAGATCTCGCCCGGGATCTCGACCGGGGCGCAGAAGGCGCGGGGCGACTTACGGGGCCGCTCCTCGGCGTCCAGGTGGACGTTGGGCTGGTGGGCGACGTCGACGCCCAGCCCGCGCAGCGTCTCCTCCAGGGCGGGCAGCATCCGCTCGCGGGGGAAGGCGGCGTCGAACTGGGGCGAGCGGAAGAGGCGGAGCAGGTCGCTCCGCTCCGCCAGGGCGGGGTCGACGTCGATGCCGCGCAGTTCCTGCTCCAGCCGGTCGCGGTACGGTTTCTCCGTCTCCCAGAGGAAGCGCTCCACCGTCTCGCGCAGCCGCTCCAGGCCGAGAGCACCCAGCTCGTCGCAGAGCGCGACGTAGCTCGCGAAGCCTAGCTCGCGGGTCTGGGCGTAGAGCAGGTCCCAGCGGCGCTCCCGGAGCGGGTTCTGGGCCGCGGTCACCTCCACCCGACGCTGGTCCAGCTCGTGGCGGCGGGCGGCGTCCGGATCGTTCATCAGGCGCTGCTGCACGGAGCGGTAGGGGATCTCCTCGCCGTCCCAGGCCACGGTGTCCGCCGTCTCCCGGCCAGCGATCTCCTCGGTCAGCTCCTTCGCCGCCTGCTCCAGGTAGCCGTCGACGACGAACTGGCGCAGGTGCGGGGCGCGCGCGTCCTTGGTCCTGGCGCCCAGCGCCCGCCCGACGGTCTCCCTCCGGAAGAGGTCGGCGTGGCGCTCAAAGATGGGCGCCAGGGCCAGGTCGTCCTTGAGGCCGGCGTAGTTCAGGTAGTACTCGCGGGTCGTAGCGCCGGAGAACGCCTCGGCCTGCTGGTCCAGCCAGTCCAGCAGCTCGCGAGCGGCCGTCGGGAGCGTCGTGCGTCGGCGGGGCATGCTGGCCCATGCTAGCGCACCGGCGGGGCTGGCGGAACGGAGGCGCTTGCCGGCGGCGGCGCGCTCTGGCATGATCGCCTCACCGTGCGCATCCGCGACTTCCTCTTCATCGTGTACGATGCCCTCTCGCCCCGGCTGCCGGAGCCGCTGCGGGAGCACCAGTGGCGGGTGCGCTGGGGCCTGCTCCAGGTCTACTTCGAGAGCGCGGCGGTGCACTACGAGGTGTGGGTGCAGCGCAAGGCCGCTCGCATCGAGGTCGGCCTCCACTTCGAGACGCCGGAGCGGGAGGAGAACGAGCGCTGGGCGCGGGCGCTGGCGCCGCGGGCGCTGGAGATCCAGGCCCAACTGGGGCCGGGCGTGGAACTGGAGCAGTGGACCTCGATCTGGACCCGCCTCCACGAGACGCTGCCGCTGACGGGCGACCTGACCGATGAGCTGGCGGAAGAGGTAGCCGGGCGGCTCGCTCGCTTCATCCAGGTGCTGGAGCCGATCTGTGCCCAGGAACGGGCGGGGGCAGCGGGCTAGGCGGGAACGAGCGCCTCGCCCCGGCGCTGGTGGTGGAGGTGCATCACGGTGAGCACGAGGGCGAGCACGAGCAGGATCGCGCCCAGCTTGAAGGGCGCCACCGGCCCCCAGGCAGCATTCGTCATGCCACCGATAGCCTGGCCTACTGCGCCGCCCAAGCCCTGCACTGTCGCCAGCATGCCCAGCATCAGCCCCCGTCCGCCCAGCTCGCTGGCGTCCAGCGCGGCGGCGCCCCAGGCCGGGATGCACACCGCGTAGGCGAGGCCGGCCAGGACGACCAGGTTCACCGCCAGGAACGGCTGGCTGACCTGACTGAGGGCGTAGTAGCAGAGAGCGGCCACCGCCAGCCCGCCGATGAGCGGCACCTGGCGGCCGAAGCGATCGGCCAGGTGGCCGAAGCGCACGGCGACGACGCCGGCGGCGATGCCCGGCGCCACCAGCATCAGGCCCAGCACGTACATCTTCGTCTCGAGCACCTCGCTGGCGTAGGCGCCGACCACGGGTGCCTGCACGGTGGTGCCGATGCTCAGCAGCAGGGCGATGCCAGCCAGAAAGAGAACCCGCGCCGAGAGCAACCTTCGCCCTAGACTGTCCTTGGCCTGCGCCTGGACGTCCGGCGTCACCTGGACGGCGCTCGCACGGGCGCCCCGGTAGGCGAAGGCGAGGGCGAGGGCGCTGAAGGCCAGGCAGGCGGCGAAGGCGGCCTGGTAGGAGATGAGGTCGGTGAGGGTGACGCCGGCCATGGTGCCTATGCCGAGACCGATGAGCTGAGCTAGATTCAGCAGGTTGAGGGTGCGGCCTCGCACCGAGGGGTGATGGGTGTCGCCCACGTAGGCCATGATGGCCGGCCAGATGGCGGCGGAGCCGGCGCCGTAGAGGGCGGAGAAAGCGAGGAACGAGGTGGCGTCCTGCACCTGGAGCATGAGGAACACCGACGGCAGGGAGACGGCGATGCCCAGCGTGAGCGTCCTCCGCCGGCCGATGCGGTCGGCCAGCCAGCCGGCCGGCGCCTGGAGGAGGAAGCGCCCGGCGGCGTAGATGGCCAGCGCATAGCCGGGAAAGGCGGCGTTCGCCTCTAGCTGCTCCGGCAGGTACTGCTGCACCAGCGAGAGCAGGAACACCCCCGCCGACGCCTGCCAGAGCAGGACGGTCAGGGCTAGCTCCACCGTGTGCCAGGGATACGCCCTAAATCGCGAACAAAGAGTCTCCACCATTGACCTATGTCTCTTGGAATACAACCAGCGGGCGGGCCTACGCGATCCTCTACGGATAGCTTCGGCCGGGCGGGGCATCTTCTACATACTAGCGGATTGCGTTTTCCATCACAAGGGCGGCCGCCCCTAGCGCCCCGGCGCGTTCCCCTAATTCCGCCGTGGTGATGGTCGCGTCCGCCACGATCTGGGCGAAGGCGCGCTCGCGCGCGGTGCGCACCGCCGGGCCCAGGTAGAGGTCGCCCAGGCCCACCAGCCCGCCGCCCAGAATGAGCGCCTGCGGGTTGAAGCAGTTGAGCAGCCCCGTCAGCCCAACACCGAGATGGTACCCCGCCCGCTCGATGATCTCCCGCGCCGTCGCGTCACCTTGCACGGCGGCCTGGAGGACCAGCTCCGGCGTAGGCTGCTCCTTGCCGACCAGTTCCGCCAGCAGCGGGCTGCGCCCGGCCTCGAGGGCCGCCGCCGCCTCGCGGGCGATGGCCGGGCCGGAGGCGAGGGCCTCCAGGCAGCCCCGGCTGCCGCAGTTGCAGGGCGGCCCGTCCTCATCGATGACGATGTGGCCCACCTCGCCGGCAGCGCCCGAGGCCCCCTCATAGATCCGGCCGTCGATGATGAGGCCGCCCCCGATGCCGGTGCCCAGCGTCACGTAGACGATGTGGAGGAGTCCCCGGCACGCGCCGAAGCGGAGCTCGCCGTAGGCGGCCGCGTTGGCGTCGTTCTCCAGCAGCGCCGGCACGCCCAGCCCCTCGCTCACCAGGCGGGCCAGCGGAACCTCGTGCCAGCCCAGCAGGTTTGGCGCGTTGGTGACCACGCCGCGGACAGGGTCGCAGGGCCCGGGCGAGGAGATACCGACGCCGACGATGTCCTGGGTGGTAAGGCCCGCCGCCTCGAGGGCACGCCGCAGAGAGGAGACGATGCGGCCGATGACGGCGTCCGGCCCCTCCCAGGCCTGGGTCAGGCAGCGGTCCTCGCCCAGCACCCGGCCCTCCTCGGTGGTCACCAGCGAGTGGATCTTGGTGCCGCCCAGGTCCACGCCGGCGGCCCGGCGCGGTCCGCTCATGGCTGCTCGCCCGCCGGACGGAGAGCCTCAGCGCGGAGGCGGAGGGCGCGCTGGTAGAGGGCTAGGTAGTCTTGGGCACTCCGCTCCCAGGAGTAGTCCTGGGCCATGGCGCGGAGCTGGAGGCGGCGCCAGGCCGCCCCGTCTTCGTACACGGCCAGCGCCTCCTCCAGGGCGGCCGCGACCGCCTGGGGCCTCGCCTCATCGAAGAGGAAGCCGGTGCCCCGGTCGGCCTCCGGCTGGTAGGCCTGCACCGAGTCGGCCAGGCCACCGGTGCGCCGCACCACCGGCACCGCCCCGTAGCGCATGGCGATGAGCTGGCCCAGCCCGCAGGGC
>MGOB01000008.1:5327-6187 GCA_001796995.1 Chloroflexi bacterium RBG_16_68_14
AGGTCGCAGCCACCGTAGATGAGCTGGCCCAGGGGCGGGTCGAAGGCGAGGCGCACCGCCACCTGCTGGGGGCGGCGCGCCGCCAGCTCCGCCAGCGGCCGCTCGTGCTTCTCGTCTCCCTGACCGAGGACGGCGAGCTGGAGCCGTCGCCCCGCCTTAAGGAGCCGCTCGATGGCGGCCGCGGCCAGGTCCGGCCCCTTCTGCGAGACGAGGCGCGATACCATGCCCACCACCGGCACGCTCGCGTCCTCTGGCAGGCCCATCCGCCGCTGGAGGGCGACCTTGTTCTCGCTGCGCCGCTCCAGCCGCCCGGCATCGAAGTTGGCGGCCAGGTCGGGATCGGTGGCCGGGTCGAACGCGGCCACGTCGATGCCGTTGAGGATGCCACAGAGGCGGTCGCCCAGGTGCCCGAGCAGGGGCGCCAGCTCGCCTCCTAGCTCGGGCGTCAGGATCTCGCGGGCATACGTCGGGCTGACGGTGGAGACCAAGTCGGCGTGGAGGATGCCCTGGGCCAGGCCACTGTAGGGGAGTGTGCGCGCCAGTCCCGACGGCCCTTCCTTCGGAAGTACCAGACCGTGCTCGCCGGCGAAGGCCGCGTCGAAGCGGCCGGTGACGCCCAGGTTGTGGATGGTGAAGACGCGGGGCAAGGCCACCCAGGGGTGCTCCAGCCCGCCGACCAGCCGCGTCGCCAGGAGCCCGGCGTGCCAGTCGTGCAGGTGCAGGAGCTCCGGCCGCCAGCCGAGCGCCTCGGCCGAGGCGAGGAGGGCGTCGCAGAAGGCGAGGAAGCGGGCGGGGTCGTCCTTGTAGCCGTAGACCTGCTCGCGGCCGAAGGAGGGCTCGTGCTCGACCAGGTAGAGCGG
>MGOB01000008.1:6206-9690 GCA_001796995.1 Chloroflexi bacterium RBG_16_68_14
CGCCAGAGGGCCGCACCCTGGGGCAGGGAGGCGATGCGCTCAGGGGAAAGCGCTTGCTCCCTGATGGTGCGGTAGTAGGGCAGGGCGACCCGCACGTCGCAGCCCAGACGGCGCAGGGCGCCCGGCAGCGAGCCGCCCACGTCCCCCAGGCCGCCCACTTTCACCAGCGGCGCCAGCTCGGCGATGACGAAGAGCACGCTCATAGACACAGTCACCGGACATGATAGCACCCCACTCCCTTCATCCGAAGGCGAGGCCACAAAACAAGGAGCCGGCGCTGTGGTGCCGGCTCCCGTAGATGGATCGAACCCGGATCAGTACATCGGGGGCGGCGCGGCCACCCCTTCCTTCCTCTCCGGCACGTCCGCCACCAGGCAGTTGGTGGTGAGCACCATGCCAGCGATGCTGACGGCGTTCTCCAGGGCGGCCCTGGTCACCTTAAGCGGGTCGATGATCCCCTTCTCTTGCATGTTGCCGAAGTCGTCGCGAAGGGCGTCGTAGCCCTCGCCCTTCTTGAGCTGCTTCACTTGCTGCACGATGACGGAGCCGTCCTTGCCCGCGTTGATGGCGATCTGGCGCGTCGGCTCCTCCAGGGCGCGGCGCAGGATGCTGACGCCGGTCCGCTCGTCTTCGCCCAGCTTCATCTTATCGAGGGCGCTGAGCGCGTTCAGGTAGGCGACGCCGCCGCCAGGGACGATCCCCTCCTCCACGGCGGCGCGGGTGGCGGAGAGGGCGTCCTCCACCCGGTGCTTCTTCTCCTTCAGCTCCACCTCGGTGGCGGCGCCCACCTTGATCACGGCGACGCTGCCGGCCAGCTTGCCCAGCCGCTCCTGGAGTTTCTCCCGGTCCCAGTCCGAGGTGGTGGTCTCCAGGGCGTTCTTGATCTGGGTGATGCGGGCGTCGATGTCCGCCTTCTTGCCCTTGCCCTCGATGATGGTAGTCTCCTCCTTGGCCACCACCACCCGGCGGGCGCGGCCCAGGTCGGCCACCTGCACGGAGTCTAGGGTGCGGCCCAGCTCCTCGCTGATGACGGTGGCACCGGTGAGGGCGGCGATGTCGCCCAGGTTTTCCTTGCGCCGGTCGCCGAAGCCGGGCGCCTTCACGGCCACCACGTTGATGGTGCCGCGCAGCTTGTTCACGGCCAGGGTGGCCAGCGCCTCGCCGTCGCAGTCGTCACAGATGATGAGCAGGTCCTTGCTCACCTGGAGCAGCCGCTCCAGCCAGGGGAGGATGTCGTTGACCGAGGAGAGCTTGCGGGAGGTCACCAGGATGTAGGAGGCCTCGATCTCCGCCTGCATCTTCTCCGGGTTGGTGATGAAGTAGGGGCTGATGTAGCCGCGGTCGAAGGCCATCCCCTCCACGTACTCGGTCTCAGTGTGGATCCCCTTGGATTCCTCCACGGTGATCACGCCGTCCTTGCCCACCTTCTCCATCACCTCGCCGATGAGCTGGCCGATCCCCTCGTCGGCGGCGGAGATGGTGGCGACCTGGGCCATCTGCTCCCGGGTGGTCACCTTGGTGGCGTTCTTCTGGAGTTGCTCGA
Organism: Chloroflexi bacterium RBG_16_68_14; assembly: GCA_001796995.1. GTDB lineage: Bacteria > Chloroflexota > Dehalococcoidia > DSTF01 > RBG-16-68-14 > RBG-16-68-14. The sequence continues at coordinate 7,750 of MGOB01000008.1, forward strand.
CTATTGCAGCCGCCGCCTTCTCGACGCCCCGCTTCAGCGCCATGGGGTTGGCACCAGCGGCCACGTTCTTCAGCCCCTCATGGACCAGGGCCTGGCCCAGCACGGTGGCGGTGGTCGTCCCATCGCCGGCGATGTCGTTGGTCTTGGAGGCGATCTCCTTGGCGAGTTGGGCGCCGATGTTCTCGAAGGGCTCCTGCAGATCGATGTCCTTGGCGATGGTGACGCCGTCGTTGGTGATGCTGGGCGCGCCGAACTTCTTGTCCAGCACCACGTTGCGGCCCCTGGGGCCCAGGGTGATCTTGACGGCGTCGGCCAGGGCATCGATGCCGTCCATCAGGGCGCGACGGGCGTCCTCGTCGAACACTAGCTGCTTTGCCATACGCACCACCTTCCAGCAAGATGAATTAGCACTCTCCCGGCCAGAGTGCCAATCTACTTTTACCGGAAGCGCCGCCTGGGCGCAAGAGGCGCGTCGGGCATGAAGGAACCGCCTTGGGGCGTTGCTCGTTGCGGGCGGGCGCGCCATACTGACGCCCGATACCCCACCGGGAGCAGATGCGTGCCACTCTTCGTAGAGGCGCTGGTTCTGGGAATCGCTGTGGCAGCCCCGCTGGGCCCTGTCGGAGCTACCGTCGTCCATACGGGCCTGCTGCGCGGCTTCGGTCCGGCGCTGGCGATAGGGATCGGCGCGGCAGTGGTGGACGGCGTCTACTTCCTGGCGGCAGCGGCCGGCGCGGACCAGGCCTTCCGCACCGCCTGGCTAGGAGTGCCGCTCTGGCTGGGAGGGACGGCGTTCCTGGCCTACCTGGGCGTCTCCGGCCTCCTCGGCGGGACCAGCACAGCGTCGGACGCCCCGCCCGCGCCCGCCTCGATGCGCGTGGCCTTTGGCCGGGGCCTCCTCATCACGTCTCTGAACCCCCTCACCATCGCCTCGTGGCTGGCGGTGGCGGGGAGCCTGGCGGTCTCCGCGGAAGAGACGCGGATGCTGCTGACCGCGGCCGCTTTCATCGTGGTGGGCAGCGCTTGCTGGTTCGCCTTCCTCTCGGCGGCAGTGGCGTTGAGCCGACAGTTGGTGGGAGGCCCGGTCCTGCGGTGGGCTACGGCGGCGGCCAGCCTCCTTATCCTGGCCTTCGCCGTCCGGTTCCTGATCCAGGGCCTGGACGAGTACGTGTTCTAGCGGTCCGGCCCTTCGAGCAGCGCCGGGCGCTGGCCATGGCCGAACAGCTTGGGGAAGGTCTCTGGGCCCACCTTCAGGATGGCGGCGTAGCGGCGGGCGTTCTGGAGGAAGCGCTCCTCCCCCGTCCGGCGGTACTGGTTGAAGCTGTCCAGCATCTTGTCGGCGATGAGGTTCATGTCGAAGCCCATGATGTAGCGCTCGCTCATCTCGTTCAGGGCGTCCAGGTAGACCTCGAAGTAGGTGGAGAGCTTCTCCAGCAGCTCCCGCTGCTGGGTGAGCTCGGCCAGCTCGTGTCGAGCCGCCAGGAGGTAGAAGCGCTTGCCGACGGTGACGTAGTAGCTGCGGTCGACGGAGAGGACCGGCGCACTCCAGCGACCGCGCCGCCGGCGCCTGAGCACCCGGGGGAAGATGCCAGTGACAAAGAGGGAGTTGTCTCCACCCTTGCGATACGCCTCGAACAGGTTCTGGAGAGGGCCGAGCTGTTCGGTCTCGCGCAGCAGGTCGGAGAGGTAGTAGAGGCCGAGCCTGCCGCCCGTGCCGGCGGGGAACAGCTCGCGTGTGTCCAGGTAGCGGTCCAGCAGCCGCCCCAGGTACTCGACGACGCCGGCGTCAGTGCTGCGCCGCTCCACGTAGAGCACCTTGATGACGAAGAGGTCGAAGAGGGTACGGGTGGAGACGTTGGTGATCTCGCCGATATCGTCGTAGAAGACGCCGAGCAACTCGTCCACGCGGCGGGCGAAGGCGCGGTCGACGACGTTCGCCCC
>MGOB01000008.1:9709-11436 GCA_001796995.1 Chloroflexi bacterium RBG_16_68_14
CGCCGATCACCTGCTTCAGCTCTCGGACGGCGGTCTCCAGCATCCGCGCCTCCGGGGACGATGCCCCCTAACAGCCGATCGTAGCAGATGTTCGGCCACCGCCGGCAACGCGACATAGGGGAAGGGCCGGAGCGCCGGCCAAGGCAGGGAGTTGGGCGCGAAGGGGAAGCGGCGCTAGGCCACCGCGCTCTGCTTCTCCCGCTGCCCCGTGGGCAGGTAGTCCCGCTGGTCGTAGCCCAGGTAGAGCTGGCGCGGCCGGGCGATCTTCTGCTCCGAGTCCAGCAGCATCTCCTGCCACTGGGCGACCCAGCCCGCCGTGCGCGGGATGGCGAAGAGCACCGGGAACATCTCCACCGGAAAGCCCATCGACTGGTAGATGATGCCGGAGTAGAAGTCGACGTTGGGGTAGAGCTTCCGCTTTATGAAGTACTCGTCCTCCAGGGCGATGCGCTCCAGCTCCAGGGCGATGTCCAGCAGCGGGTTGCGGCCCGTGACCTCGAAGACCTGGTGGGCCATCTCCTTGATGATGGAGGCGCGGGGGTCATAGTTCTTGTAGATCCGGTGGCCGAAGCCCATCAACAGCCCCTCGCCCCCCTTGACTCGCTCGATGAATGCCGGGATCCGGTCCAGGGAGCCGATCTGGGTCAGCATGCGCAGCACCTCTTCGTTGGCGCCGCAGTGCAGCGGGCCGTAAAGCGCCGCGCACGCCGCCGCGATGGCAGAGAACGGATCGGGGTGGGAGCTGCCCACCGCGCGCATGGCGTTGGCGCTGCAGTTCTGCTCGTGGTCGGCGTGGAGGATGAAGAGGACGTCCAGCGCCCGCTCCAGCACGGGGTGCGGCTGGTACTTGGCCTCTGACATCTTGTAGAGCATGTTGAGCAGGTTGCCGGTGAAGCTCAGGTCGTTGTCCGGATAGACGTAGGGCTGGCCGAGGCTGTGCCGGTAGGCGAACGCGGCGAGCGTCGGCATCTTGGCGATAAGGCGGATGATCTGGAGACGGCGGGTCTCTTCGTCGAAGATGTGCTTTGACTCCGGGTAGAACGTGGAGAGGGCGGCCACGGTGCTCACCAGCATGCCCATCGGGTGGGCGTCGTGGTGGAAGCCGTCTACGAACTTCTTGATGTTCTCGTGAATGAGCGTGCGATAGGTGATGTCGTGCACCCACCGGTCGTACTGCTCGCGCGTCGGCAGCTCGCCGTTGACGATGAGATAGGCGACCTCCAGGTAGTTGCTCTGCTCCGCCAACTGCTCGATGGGGTAGCCACGATAGCGGAGGATGCCCTTGTCGCCGTCGATATAGGTGATGCGGCTCTTGCAGGAGGCGGTGTTCATGAAGGCAGGATCGTAGACCATGAGGCCGAAGTCGTCGTCGCTGACCTTGATCTGGCGGAACTCCATCGCCCGCACGGCGCCATCATCGATGGGTACTTCATAGGTGCGACCGGTCCGGTTGTCGGTGATCGTGAGGGTGTCAGCCATTGGGGACTCCTTTGGAAGAGATAGTGATCGTCTATATCATCGTCCCATACGGCTAGCACCCGCGCAAGGGGCCAAACGGCCAGAAGTTCCGGTCTTTTGGCCCATCTCCGAAAGGCAAAAGGGACTAGGAGCTGGAAGCTCGAAGTTCGAGTCTCGAAGCTCGATGGTGGGTGAAATCAATGTAGGGACAGGCCTTCAGGCCTGTCCGGCCCATAGGACAGCATCTCGAACGGGCCGGGCCGACCTGA
>MGOB01000008.1:11449-13502 GCA_001796995.1 Chloroflexi bacterium RBG_16_68_14
GGCCCCTACGGGATGGCGGCGTGCTACTCCAGCGGCTCCCAGCGGCCCGAGAGCTTGCTGGCCACCGCCGGCATGGTGGTGTACTCCATCTCCTCCAGGGGCAGCCGGTGGGGCTCCCAGGGGCCGTGGCGGCGCAGGTAGTCAGCGACCAGGTTCGCCTGGTGGCGCGCCTCGTCGAAGCCGGGGTCATCGAACATGTCGCGCGGGCCGATGAGCGTGCCGTTGGCGACCTGGAAGCCGATGCAGGACACCCGGGGCGGACCGTCGAAGCGCGAGGGGTTGGCATCCTTGATGCTGCACGGCATCCAGGGCCCCTGGTGGGAGCCGCGCATCCAGCCCTCCACGATGGCCGGGAAGGTGAATGGCTCCAGCACCTCGCCCACCGCCGGGAAGTCGCCCTGCGTCCGGACGACGCAGGTGGGGTCGTCCTTGCCCACGTAGCGGCCGGCGATGAGGGACAGCTTATCGGTGCTGGAGACGGCGGCCACCTCGCCGGTGTTGCGGCTGTAGACCGCCTTCACGGCGTAGTGGGCGGGCGAGCCCAGGAAGACCAGCGCGTCGTATATCTCCTCCGGGCAGTCGAACTTGACCTTCTGGTGGTTCACTATGTCGTGCACCTCGAAGGTGAAGCCCTTGTGGAGCGCCTCCGCGATCACCAGGCCGGCGGTGTTGAAGGGGTCAGCGAACATCTTGTAGAGGGGCAGGTTGAAGGAGCCGGCGGAGGTCTTGTCCGCCATGAAGACGAGGATCGGCTCCGAGGTTCGCTCCTCGATCTCCATCTCCGCTGAGCCGGGGCCCATGCCACGAATGTTGCCGGAGAAGGCGTCAGAGAGGAGGTCCTGGCCGGCGCCGTAGAGCTTGAGCTTCTTGGCCACCTCCGTCCCGGCCAGGAAAGTGTCCCAGGCCAGCCGGTGCACCCCCTCGTCCAGCTCGCCCCGCTCATGAGTCATGACCAGGAAGAGGTCATCCCCGCAGTGGGAGACGTGGAAGTCGATGAGGGTGCCCGCCTGCTTAGCCTGGGTGAGCTTCTCCTCGGCCGTCGCCAGCAGATCGGGATGCATGGACGAGTGACCGACATACCCTCCCACATCGGCCTTGATGACGGAGATGGTCAGCATGTTCGCCTCCTTACGGTGCTGCTCGGTCGCCAGAGCTGGTCCACGGGATCGGCGTGTCGCACGCCGGTTGGGTAGCAATTCGGTCAAATCGTACCAGTGCCCTTTAGAGGGTGTCAAGGCGAAGACGCTTCAGCACAGCGGGTCGCTCACGTATAATAGAGCCGGCCCGGCGGCCCACGACGAGCGCCGGCCAGGGGAGAACGATGCCCGTCAAGACCTGGGTCGGTCGATTTGCCATCGTGGAAGGGCAGCCCCAGGAGGAAGGCCCCCTCCTGCGCTCCTTCCCCCGTCAGCGGCCCGACGAGGAGGAAGACGAGCTCTACGTCCTCGTCGAGCCCGTCTCCGCCGCCAGCAAGGAGTACTGCGGCCAGCTGGTGCAGGCCATCGGCCGCATGTACCAGCAGGACACGCTCTCCATGACCGGCGCGGTGCTGCGGGCGATGAAGGCTGCCCACCAGCAGCTCCGCGACTGGAACCTGCGTAGTCTGCGCGAGCACCGGGTGGCCGCCGGCGTGAGCTGTCTGGCGGTGCGGGGCCGCACCGCCTACCTCGCCCAGGCCGGCCCCGCCGTCGCCTATCACGTGGGCGACGGCCGCTTCCGCCGCCTGGCGCCGGAGGGGACAGCAGCCCAAGCGCTCGGCCTAGCGGAGCAGACGGAACCCGTCTTCAGCCACTACCAGCTCGCCCCCGGCGACCTGCTCCTCATCGCCTCGCCTCGCATCGCCCAGCTGGTGGACGAGGAGACGCTGCGATCCATCGTCCTGCGGGGCGCCGACGAGGCGCTGGTGGAGCTGTTCCACCTGGCCCGCGGGCAGCAGGAGTTCTCGCTGGTTCTCCTCGCCTGCGTGGTGGAGGCGGAAGCGCCGGCCGTGCCCGTCGAGGCGCCCGCCCGGCCCGTGCAGGCGCCTGTCCCGCCGCTGGAGGCGCCCGGCCCG
>MGOB01000008.1:13617-13913 GCA_001796995.1 Chloroflexi bacterium RBG_16_68_14
AGGAGCTGGCTGTCTCGGCGCCGCCGCCCGGCCTCTCCCAGCCCAAGGTGCGCCTGAAAGGGGAGGAGGCGGATATCCGCTACCGGCGCACCACCGGCGTGGCCGCTACCCTGCCCAAGGTGCCGCCGCTGGCGGTCCTGGCGGGGCTGGCGCTGGTCGCCATCGGCCTCATCGCCTGGTTCGTCCTCCCCTCGGCCCTGGAGGAGAGCAAGGCGGACAAGTTCGCCGCCCGGGTGGACGAGGCGCGCGTCGCCCTGAACAGCGCTCTGGCGACGGACGACCCCGCCTTGAGGCGG
>MGOB01000008.1:14000-15742 GCA_001796995.1 Chloroflexi bacterium RBG_16_68_14
TCGCCGAGCTGAACGCCGTGCTGGAGCTGCCGGAGCTGGAGCTCGTGGTCGATCTAAGCGAGCAGATACCGGGCCCCGTCTCTCCCAAGGACCTAGTCCTGGGAGGTGGGGGCGCATACATCCTGGACCGGGAGCAGAACCGGGTGATCGCCGTCTCGCTCCTGGCGCCGGACCCGGAGCCCTTCGTCCTCTTTGAGGCGAGCGACCTGGTAGGGGCGGAGATCACGGGCCGGCCCGAGCACATCGCCTGGGCCGAAGACCTGAACGCCCTCCTCATAATGGACGACGCCCGCCGCCTCATCGCCATCACGCCGCCCGGCGAGCCGGGCCGCCTGCTGACGGTGCGGGAGGCCCAGGCCTGGGGTTCGGCCAACGGCATCGCCTACGCCGAGAGCAGCCTCTACGTCCTGGACCGTGCCGGCGACCAGGTCTGGCGCTACCCGCCCAGCGAGGCCGGCTTCGACAGCGAGCGGGAGCCCCTCCTCGCCGCCGTCGATCTGGAACAGGTGGTGGAGATGGCGGTGGGCGACGCCCTCTACCTGATCATGGGGGACAACTCCATCCTGCGCTTCCAGAGCCGGGTGGTACAGCCCTTCCCCCAGGCGGGCATCGACCTGCCCCTCGCCTCGCCGGGCTCCCTGGCGGCGCTGCCCGCCTCCGGCCGCCTGCTGGTGGCCGACCGGGGGAACAACCGCATCGTGGAGTTCTCGCCGGACGGCACCTTCCGGCAGCAGCTGAAGAGCGCGACCTTCACCGACCTGCGCGCCATCGCCGTCGACGAGGCGGGCGGCCTCCTCTACATGCTGGTCGGGGGCGCCCTCTACCGCACGCCGCTGCCATCACCGGATGCAGCAGCCGCCGCCAGGGCACAGGCCACCCCGCCGGCTGAGGGCACCGCCCAGCCGACAGCGGAAGGCACTGCTGGGCCAACAGCAGAAGTTACCCCGCTCGCGTATGAGATCCTCCAGCGGGAGGACGCCAGCTCCGGTGACGTCGTGCGCCTGGTCTTCAGGATCCGGGTGCCGACGACGGCGAGCGAAGCCCAGTTGCGGCAGATCGCGGAAGAGGTCATCGACAGCGAGAAGCAGCTCCAACCAGTGAACGCTATCCGAGTCCTCTTCTACCTTCCCGACACGGACCCAAGCGGGCCACCAACTGCGGGCAAGGCCGACTGGGCTCCGGACAGCGACTGGGACGGCGCTGATACGGTGGAGGCGGGCGACTACTCCCGACACCAGCTCGTCGTCGAGGTGGTCGGCACCCCGACTCCTTAGCCCTCGGAAGCCGTCCAGGATTCCGTCATGAAGATCCTGGGGATCGAGACCTCCTGCGACGAGACCGCCGCGGCCGTCGTCGAGGACGGACGCCGGCTCCTCGCCAACGTGGTCGCCTCCCAGGCCCACCTCCACGGCCGCTACGGAGGGGTGGTGCCCGAGGTCGCCTCCCGCCAGCACCTGGAGGCGATGCTGCCCGTGGTGGAGGCCGCCCTCCAGGGGGCCGGCTGCGCCTGGCGCGACCTGGACGCGGTCGCCGTCACCTACGGCCCCGGCCTGGTGGGGACGCTCCTGGTGGGGGTGAGCGTGGCCAAGGCGCTCGCCTACGCCCGCGACCTCCCCCTCATCGCCGTCAACCATCTGGAGGCGCACCTCTACGCCAACTGGATCGACGAGGAGGGCAGCGGCCGGCCCGAGCCGCCCTTCCCGCTGCTCGGCCTCATCGTCTCCGGCGGCCACACCGACCTG
>MGOB01000008.1:15867-16083 GCA_001796995.1 Chloroflexi bacterium RBG_16_68_14
GCCATCGAGCGGGCGGCGGCCGCGGCCGCCACGCCCTCGCTTCGGCTGCCCCGCGCCTGGCTGGGCGAGAGCTACGACTTCAGCTTCAGCGGCCTGAAGACCGCTGTCCTCCACGTGGCCCGCGGCGAGCGGGGGCCGCCGCCCCCCATCGACCAGACGGCGGCCGCCTTCCAGGAGGCGGTGGTGGACGTGCTGGCGACCAAGACCGCCCGCGCC
>MGOB01000008.1:16093-17049 GCA_001796995.1 Chloroflexi bacterium RBG_16_68_14
TGAAGGGCGTCCTCCTCTCCGGCGGCGTCGCCGCCAACGGGCCGCTCCGCCGCGCCCTCGCCCGCCGCTCACCGGTGCCCGTCTTCGTCCCCTCGCCCGTCCTCTGCACCGACAACGGGGCGATGGTGGCCGCCTGCGCCTACTACCGCTTCCAGGCCGGCCGCGCCGGCTGGGACCTGGATGTCGCCCCCAGCCTGCCCGTGGCGTGAGAGAAGCGGTCAGCGGTCAGCAATCAGCGTTCAGGGGGTCGAGGGCCGAGGTCGCTCCAGGCGAGGCGCACCAAAGCTGACGGCTGATGACTGACTGCTGATAGCTACGACAGCGGGCAGCGGCCGCAGCCGCCCTGCGTGCACTCCCCTTTGTAGAGGGCCAGCAGGCCCTGCTGGCGGCGGGCGTCCAGGGGCAGCGGCCCCTCCTCCGACCGCAGGTTCGCTTCCAGGAAGGCGAGGGCGCCGTACGGGCCCGGCCGTGGGAGCTGGGCAAAGCGGGTACGCGCTCGTGCCGCACTCTCTTCGTCCCTGGCCTCCTCCGCGCGGGCGGCCCACCACGGGAGCACAGCGTTGGCCAGCAGCTCGATGGCCCGGCTGCGGCCGATGAGGGCGCCGGCCGGCCGCCCCGCCGGCAGGCCCGGCGCCAGCCAGCAACGCCAGTAGCCGCTCGCGGCCACCGTCCAGGCCTCGATGAGCGGGCGGAGCGACCCCTCCAGCGCCTCCTCCGGCGCGGCGCCTCCTCCCAGGAGGGAGCGGTGGCGCACCAGGAGCCGGGCCAGGCCGGCCAGCCGCCGCGCCGGGTGGTTGGCCGGGCGCAGTGGAGTCAGCGCGCTGGTCGGTGAGCGCTGCTGTCGCGTCTCGCCGTGCGCACGCCAAAGCTCTTCCCACCGCCGCTCGTGGGCGTCGCCGGGCTCTTTCCCCTGCTGCGAGGGCAGCAGCCCGGCCGCGCCCAGGAGGAGCGCCTCG
>MGOB01000008.1:17148-21627 GCA_001796995.1 Chloroflexi bacterium RBG_16_68_14
CGTAGCCCAGGGCGGCCAGCAGCGCCCGGCAGAGCGCCTCGCCGGGCCCCCGCGCCCGCAGCTCGGCGGCGAAGGCGGCCTCCCGCTCCCGGAACCGCCGGTCGCCCAGCGATTCCAGCGTCCGCAGCACCGTTTCCCGTCCCAGGCGGGCGAGGGCGTCGTGGCAGGGCTCCCGCCAGAGCTGGGGCCCGGCCAGCCAGCCCGCCAGCTCCCGGGCGCGCCGGCGCAGCCAGGGCGCCAGCGCCGCCACCGGCACCCGCCGGCCGCCGGCCAGGAGGGTGTCCTCGCCCACATCGTCCTCGAAGACCACGTGGAGGACGACGCCGTCGTAGCGCCGGTCCCGGTGGTGGCCGTGGGCGCGGAAGTCGCTCGCCCGCACGTGGAGCTCCACGTCGCCCCGCAAGAGGCCACCGGAGGGGGTGGCGATGAGGGCGTCCCGGAAGTCGGGGCCGACGCCCCGGCCGGGGCGGCCGGGGTGGAGCACCCGCACCGGCACCGCCTGCCGGGTGACCAGCGCCGAGGCGGGGAAGCGCTGGCCGGCCCAGAGACGGACGAGCGTCGCTTCGGAGAGGGTGGCGGAACCGGATTCGGTTCTCAGGTTCGAAAGCTCTAAGGTTCGCAGACCGAGGGCCCTGGAACCATCGAACCCCGGAACCATGGAACCCGGTGCGCTGACGACTAGCGACTCTCCGGCTCGCCGTAGCGGAAGGCGGCCCGCTCGGCGACGACGCTGAGCAGCCGCTCCGAGGCGCCCCGGGGCCGGTACTGGCCGGTCTCCCATTCGCTCACCGTCTGCTGGCGCACGTTGAGCTCGTCCGCCAGTTCCCGCTGCGTCAGCCCCAGGTGGCGGCGCAGGGCGCGCACCTGGTCGGCGCCCCAGGCCGGCCGCTTCCGCCGCTGCTCTCGCCTGGCCACGAGAGGATCATACACGGTACCGTGTAGACTGTCAAGGGGCATATCAAGAGGGTGCAGAAAAGCACAGGTGATTCTTCCCCACCCACCCGCCCGGGGAAGTTTGTTGAATCTGGGGGATACCCCCAGACCCCCGGCAGAGGGGGCAGGCCCCCTCTGCACACCCCCATTTTCAGCACCCTCATACCCAGGGGGTTCTCAGGCTCCGAAGTTCCGTGGATCAAAGGTTCCGCCGGGCCAGCCTCGCGCCACGTTGGCGCTTGGCGCGTCGCTTGAGAGAGGAGTGCAGAGGGGCAGACGGGGCGGTCAGCCGCTCCACTGCTCCGGCGCCGCTCCGAGGAGGGCGGCGGCCTGGATGCGGCGCGCACGCCGGATGATCGCCTCCCACGCCCGCGAGGTCTCTTCGTCGGCCGCCCCAGCGCCGCCCTGCTGCGCCTCGTCGCCAGCGTCATCCAGCGCTGCCCGCCTCCGGACGCAAGGGCAGAGGTCGCCGATCAGGTCTGCGCCGGTCACGCCCGCGCCACGGCAGCGCCGGCAGGCCGGGTCGGCCAGCTCACGAACGGCCAGACGCAAGGCCTCGCTCCCCTTCATCACCAATGATCGTACCGCGGCGCGCTCCTCCTGCGTAAGGGCCGTTCGTCCTTATTGGGCGGGACCTCCCGCTGCCGCGTCAGGGCAGGTAGCGCTCGGCGTAGCGGCGCGCCTGGGCGATGACCTCCTCCGCCCGCTCGGGCGCCCGCTCCAGGGTGCCGTCGACGACGGTCAGCGTCGGCCACCAGTGGGGCGCGTCCGGCGCCAGCGCGAAGGCGCGCTGGCCCAACTCGTGCACGCCGGTGCTGCCCCGGCTCGGGTCGCCCGCCGAGAGGTGCGTGAACGTCCGGCAGAAGCGCCCGAAGATCTCCGGCCAGCGCTCGGGCGCGCCCACCTGCGAGACGGGGGTGAGGGCGCCCAGCGCGTCGTACCAGCCCTCACCTGCGATGAGCAGGTCGGGGAAACGCGACCGGAGCGCGCCGCAGAGGAGCGCGATCCCCTCGTAGACGGGATGGGCCGGGTCGTTGAGCCACACGTGCTGGGTGTCGAAGAAGACCGCCGGCAGATCGTACAGCTCGACCAGCCGCGAGACCTGCTCCAAAAGCCGGCCGCGCCAGGGGGGCGCGCCGGGGTTGAGCCAGGCCTGCCAGCCCGGGTCGCGCGCCCGCGAGGCGTCCCAGTCCGGCCGGTTGCCCTGGAAGACGAGCCCGCCGGCGGAGCGCAGCCGCGAGGGCGCGCCCCACTGCTCGAAGTTCTCCAGGCCGCTGTTGGCGCAGTTCACGCCGAACATGGGCATCAGCTTCACGCCCAGGCGCGCGGCACCCTCCGCCAGCCGGCGGAACCCCTCCTCGCCGCCGAGGCGCGGCTCGGGGCGGGAGTCGCCGTACTGCCAGTAGTAGCGCCCCTCCCAGCCGGGCAGGAAGGCCAGCACGCGCCGACCCTCGATCCGTTCGGCGGTCCAGCGGAGCGCCTCGAGCATCCGGTCGTAGGTGTTGAAGACCCGCCCCGTCCAGTGCATCCCGTGGAGCGCAACGACGAGGGCGATCTCGCGCGCCCAGCCCGGCACATCGGCGCGCGTCTCCCACTGCTCCAGGCCGTAGGCGCGCGCGACGTGCTCCAGGTGGCGGGCGACCACCTCGGCCGGGTCGGCGCAGCGGCCGATGCGCCAGGGCGGCGTCTGGGCGCTGGTCGAAGGCTCGTGCGCCGCCGGGTCGAAGATCAGCTCCCCCGTCACGGCGCCATCGCGCTCGAAAAAGGCGAAGCGCTTGGCGCGCACCCGAGCGTCCAGCGACTGGAAGTAGAGGTAGGTCCCATCCGGCGCGGCGAGGAAGACGAGCGGTGTGTGGAGCGGGAACGGGTAGTTCAGGACGAGGCCGGCGCCAACCGGCCAAGGGCGCCAATAATCGCCCAGCACGTCGCCCGCGGGCAGGCCGGAGATGAGCAGTTTGAGGCTGCGGACCGTCCTGCTGTGTCCTGCCGAGACGACGGCCTCCACACCGCCCTCGATCTGCTGAGCGTCGATCCGCGCCCAGCCGTCGCAGCGCTCCTGGCCCCCGGCCCAGGTGAGCCCGTCGCACGAGATGGAGACGCGATCCCCTCCACCGTTCGTGCTGACGCGCGCCGGGTCGAGGCCGTAGAGGTTCTCGAAGGTGACGACCTGGACGGCGACGCGCCAGCCGAGGAGGTCGAGCCAGGGGTCGGCGGGGTCGAAGCTGAGCTGCTGCATGGGGACGCCGCTAGCGCTCCGCGCGCTCGATGAGCCGCTGGGCGGCGGCGTAGGGGTCGAGCTCGCGGCGGGCGACGGAGCGCACCAGCTCCTCGAGCCTGCCGTCGCGCTCGGCGTCGCGCAGGAGGCCGGCTAGGAGCTGGTGGCGGGCGAGGGCAAGCACCTGCCGCTGGGCGCGCTCCAGCCGCTGCCGCTCCAGCTCGCCCGAGGCCTCCAGCCGGCGCCGGTGCTCCTCGATGGCGTCCGCCAGCTCGGCCACGCCCTCGCCCTTGGTGGCCACCGTCCGGAGGATGGAGACCTCCGGCCGTTCGGGGGAGGCCATGCCGGTGAGGGCCCTGAGCTGGGCCATGAGCGCCTCGGCGGCGGGGAGGTCGGCCTTGTTCACGGCCAGGATGTCGGCCACCTCCATGATGCCGGCCTTCATCGCCTGCACCTCGTCGCCGCCGGCGGGGGTGAGCACCACCACCGTCGTCTCCGCCGCCGAGGCGATCTCCACCTCGTCCTGGCCGGCGCCCACCGTCTCGATCATGATCACGTCCTTGCCGGCGGCGTCCAGCACGGCCACCACCTCCACCGTCATCGGGGCGAGGCCGCCCAGCTCGCCCCGGGTGGCCATGCTGCGGACGAAGACCTCCGGGTCGCCGGAGAGCGACTGCATCCGGATGCGGTCGCCCAGGAAGGCGCCGTGGGTGAAGGGGCTGCTGGGGTCGACCGCCACCACCCCCACGGTGCGCCCGCGCCGGCGGAACTCCAGGGCGAGGCAGCCGGCCAGGGTGCTCTTGCCCGACCCGCTGGCGCCGGTGATGCCCACGGTGTGGGCGCGGCCGGTGTGCCGGTAGAGGGCGGCCAGGGCCTGCCGTCCCTCCGCCGTCCCGTTCTCCACCAGGCTCAAGACGCGGGCCAGCGCTCGGCGCTCTCCCTTCAGGAGGCGCCGCACCAGCTCCTCGGCCTCGCCCTGATCCGCCTGGGGCGGACGAGGGGTCACGGCGCGCCCTTGGCTTCGCCCTCGGAGGCGACGCCCGCCCGTCGCTCCGCCGCCCAGCGTCGCACGTACTCGATGATGTCCTGGGTGCTGGCGCCGGGGCGGAAGATCTCGCGGAAGCCCAGCTCCTTCAGGACGGGGATGTCTTCGTCGGGGATGATGCCACCGGCGAAGAGGAGGATCTCTTTCGGGTCGACGCCCCGCTCCTTGAGGGCCCGCACCACGCGGGGGAAGAGCTCCAGGTGGGCGCCGGAGAGGATGCTCAGGCCGATGACGTCCACGTCCTCCTGGAGGGCAGCCTCGGCGATCATCTCCGGCGTCTGGCGGA
>MGOB01000008.1:21769-22020 GCA_001796995.1 Chloroflexi bacterium RBG_16_68_14
GCAAGATTATACACCCAGCCCTGTAGGGGCCATTTGCGAACCGCCCCTGCCCTGGTCATGGCCTCTCGATGAGCTGGAGCGCGACGCCGTGCGCCGAGCCACGGTTGACGCGGGCCACGCGGGTGCCTTCGAACACGCCCGGCTCAGGCTCCGACACCGTCGCGCCCTTCTCCCGCAGGTACGAGACGGCCTCCTCCACATCATCCACCCGGCACGAGATGGAGAACATCCCCTCGCCCTGCTCATCCAGG
>MGOB01000008.1:22050-22174 GCA_001796995.1 Chloroflexi bacterium RBG_16_68_14
GGAGTGATTAGCTCCAGAAACGTGCCCTGACCGCCGACGGGCAGCGCCGCCAAGCGGAAGTTCGCGCCTTCAGGCTGGAAGGCCGCCTCCGCCTTCAGCCCGAGATTGGCTTCCCATGTCCGGG
>MGOB01000008.1:22181-22413 GCA_001796995.1 Chloroflexi bacterium RBG_16_68_14
ATCCAGGTCTCGCACGGCGAGCACCAGGTGGTCCAGGCCACGAAGAAGCGGCGAGGCCCGGCGCTCTCCCGCCCCGCTCGCGTCCGAGAGCTCGACAGCCGGCCACGGGTTTTCGGCCAGAGGCTGCGCCAGCTCCACCAGCGTGCCGTGATGGGCGCGGGGATGGCAGAAGCAGATGAGACCGGCGAGCCCCCGCCGCGGCTCCTAGTCGATGAGCTCCACGCCCTTCGCC
>MGOB01000009.1:0-275 GCA_001796995.1 Chloroflexi bacterium RBG_16_68_14
TGATCGCCGCCGGCACCGCTGAGCCGAAGTGTGCCTCCAAGCGCGGCGCGAACTCCAGCGGCGTCGCCGACGGAGGCCGCGGCACCCCCTGCGCCGCCGCCCGCCGCAGCACCGAGCCGTAGAGCCGCCCGATGGCATCGCGCCCGCGCAGGTCGCCGGGCCGCCCCCGCAGACGGCCCAGCGCACCCGAGAGGATCGCCCGTAGGTCGCTCAGCGGACCGCCCGCCTCCATCTCAAACTGCTCCCGTACTTCCACCTCATCCTCACGCCGGCGC
>MGOB01000009.1:284-2072 GCA_001796995.1 Chloroflexi bacterium RBG_16_68_14
CCGAAGGCAAACAAGAGCGCCGTGAGCGCGACCGCGACCGCCAGCGCCACCAGCCCGGAACGGACGACGTAGCCCAGCACCTCCGACCAGCGGCTCGGCTCTGCGTCTCGCTCCTTGAGCTGCCGCGTCAGCTCGCCACCGTCGGGAGGCTCCAGCGTGAACTCGTCGCCGCGCACCAGCCAGCCGATGAGCCGCTCCGCGGTCCAGCCCAGCGCGAGAATGAACGGCGACAGGACGAAGTCCACGGCCACGGCGACGCCCCGAGCGGCGAGCGCCAGGCCATCGGCGACGGCGCCGAACCAGGACAGATCGAGAGACGCCGCCAGCAAAGCGAGGCCGGCGATAACGCCCAACGAGCCACCCGTCCAGATCGCCCACGCGCCCAGGAAAGGCCGCTGCCGGTCCGCCACTACGGGCCGCAGGTGCGCGAGCGCCAACGCCAGGAGTCCAACCACCATGTAGGGCACCGGCAGCCAGGCGACTGCTCCCGGCGCGTCGACCGCCGGTGCGAGCGCAGCCGCCAGCAACACGACGACCAGCCCCACGCTCACCTCCGCCAGCAGGCCCTCGAACGTGAGGTCGCGCGCGCGCCTCATCACGCCGCGCAGCCAGACGGCGCCCAGGAGCACAACCACGGTCACCTCACCGGCGCGGCCCTCCAGCGTCCCGCCCGGGTCCGACAGCAGGTCGCCCAGCCAGCCCAGCTCCCACAGGTACGGCTCGCCGGCGACCTCGATGCGCAGGATAAGGTAGAGCAGCCCGACCGACAGGCCGGCGCCCCAGAGGCGCAGCGTCTGCTCCTCGAAGTCGGGGCGCTGCAGCAGGCGGACCAGCCCGTAGGAGAGGAAGACCACGGCCGCCGCTGCGCCCAGCGACGCCGAGACGCCATCGCCGATCCGGGCGACGGCTACGGCCGTACCTGCGTACACCCACAGGGTCACGGCGACCAACGCCGCGACCTCGGCTGCGATAGCGCGCGTGTTCACGAACTCGATGACCTGGATTTCACGGCTGGCGCCTCCTCGACGGCGAAGGCGAGCCTGTCCACCGGCTGCACCGGCACCTCGCCCAGCAGCTCCGACCAGTCGTCGTCGGCCAGCGCCAGCACCACCACCTGCTGGCCGGACTCATACAGTCGGCGCAGGACGGCTGCCAGCGGCTCCGGCATGAGCGCGGTCACCACGGCCAGCGTCGCGCCCAGCGGGAGGTGGTGGCTCTCGCGCTCCAGGAGCGCCGCCAGGGAGGTTACCGTCAGGGGCCCGATGCCGCCCAGCGCCTCTAGGACGCGCGGCAACTGGTCGGGCGCGCGGCCGGGCGCGATGGCGATGGGCCGGTCCGACTCCAGCAGGCTGCCGTTGGCGAGCAACCCAACGGCGTAGCGCACCTCGTATGCCCAGCGCGCGACTGACGCCGCGACGACGATGCCCGCCTCCAGCAGCTCAGGGATGTACCCCTGCCAGGGACGCTCCAGGGTATCGACGTTGAGGACGACGATAAGGTGATGCGTGGTGGACGGCTCGTAGACCCGCGATTGCAGCTCGCCGCGGCGGGCCGTCGCCTTCCAGTCGATGCGCCGGATCGAGTCGCCGGGATGGTAGTCGCGCAGGCCGGCGAAGCGCAGCGGGTCCTCGAAGATGCGCTCGACTCCCTTGCGTTCACCCAGCGGCCGGGCGGCGGGCAGCCCCAGGTCCGGCAGCGAGAGCGTGCGCGGATAGACCACCACGCCGTCGGTGCCGGGCTCCTCACGCTGGCTGGCGAACAGCCCGAAGCCGTCGCCGGAGCGCAGCC
>MGOB01000009.1:2084-7118 GCA_001796995.1 Chloroflexi bacterium RBG_16_68_14
GCCGGTAGTAACCCCGCTCCGGGCAGGGCAGCTCCAGCGACCAGGAGGCGCGCTCGTGCCAGCCGAGGTGGGTCACATGGGTATAGACGTTCGTGGCGGGAGCGCCGGAAGGCGGCAGGTGCAGGTCGGACGGCGAGAGGGCCGCTGGTAGCTGATCGCGCAGCTCGAGGCGCGGCAGCGGGATCGCCTTCCGGTTGGTGAGGCGATAGGTCAGCCGGAGCTGCTCGCCGGGGAAGGCGCGCGACTCCGGCAGCAGCCGTTCGAGCTCGACCCGGTCCAGCGACCGGTCCGCCCACACGCGCGCCAGCCAGCCTGCCAGCAGGACGAAGACACCCAGGGCCAGCACCGGCCCGGATTCCCCAAACAGGCCGCCCGCAATGATCGCGAGGCTGACCGGCAACCACGCGTTGCGCAGCAGCACGTCAGCCCTCCACCGGCGCCGGCACCTCCGCCAGCACCTCCTCCAGGACGCCCGCTGCGTCTCGGCCGCGCAGGCGGCTCTGCGAGCCGAGGATGAGGCGGTGGGGCAGGAGGGCCGGCGCCAGGTGTTTCACGTCGTCCGGTAGGACGTAGTCGCGACCGCGGATGGCGGCCAGCGCCCGCGCGGCGCGGAAGAGCGCCAGGCTAGCGCGCGGGCTGGCGCCGAGATCCAATGCCGGGTGTCGGCGGGTTGCCTGGATGAGGGCGATCAAGTAGCGCCGTACGGAAGGCTCGCAGTGAACCCGAGGCACCAGCGCCCGCAGCCGGACCAGCTCGTCGGCGTCCACCACCGGCTCCAGCGTCTCCAGCGGGCTCCCGTGCTCGAAACGCAGGAGGATGTCGTCCTCCTCCGTCTCGGTGGGATAGCCGATGCGGACGCGCATCAGGAAGCGGTCGATCTGCGCCTCGGGCAGGGGGAAGGTGCCCTCCAGCTCGATCGGGTTCTGGGTAGCCAGCACCAGGAAGGGCGCGGGCAGCGGCATCGTCACGCCGTCGATGGTGAGCTGGCGCTCCTCCATCGCTTCTAGCAGGGCGCTCTGGGTGCGCGGCGTCGCCCGGTTGATCTCGTCGGCGAGGACGATGTTGGCGATGAGCGGGCCGGGGCGGAACTCGAACTCGCCCGACTTCTGGTTGTAGTAGTGGATGCCCGTCACGTCCGAGGGCATCAGGTCGGGGGTGAACTGAATCCGCTTGAAGGAGCAGCCAACGCTGCGGGCGATCGACTTCGCCAGCGTGGTCTTGCCGATGCCGGGCACGTCCTCGATGAGGATGTGGCCGTCCGCCAGCAGCGCCACCAGCGTCAGCTCCACCGCCTCGTCCCGCCCGACGATCACCCGGCTGATGTTCTCCCGTACCCGGTCGGCCACGTCCCTGATGGCGGCCACCGCCTGGGTGCGCTCCTCGACCACGCACGCCTCCTCTCGATGTGTCCACAGCATAGCACGGGCGGGGAAGACCTCGTGAACGGAGTTCATCAGGCTTGATAGCTTTATTGACAGAACCCGCCCCCCAGCGTAGCATCACATGATCGGCCAAGGCGATCTGTTCGAACTAGAGGCGAGGCCAGCCGTGGAGATCACCATCGCTGAGCTGGTGCGCAACGGCACGATGAGCGCGGAGATGGCCGCCACGCTCTGGGCCGCCGTCGATGCGCAGCGCTCCTTCCTCACCGTCGCCATCCCCCGCTTCGCCGGCAAGTCCACGCTCTCGCAGGCGGTGCTGGCGCTGCGGCCGCCGGAGGTGCCACTGCACCAGGTGGACGGCACACCGGGGCTGATGGAGCGCCTGAAGCGAGAGCGGCTGGGCGGCTACCTGGTGGTGGCGGAGTTCAGCCAGGCCCCCGTGCCGGGCTACATCTGGGGCGAGCCGGTGCGCCGCGTCTTCGAGACGCTGGCCGCCGGCTACTCGCTCCAGGCGTCGCTGCACGCCCCCGGCGTGGAAGACGCCATCCTCATCGTCACCGAGGGGAACGGCGTCAGCGACGAGCAGGCCTCGGCTTTCGACCTCGTCCTCTACATCGAGCGGTTCGGGGAGGACCAGGAGAGCTTCTGGCGCCGCCTCTCCCACATCTACGAGCTCGATGCGGTGGAGGACGGCCGGCCCCAGGGCCGGACGCTCTACCGCTGGCTGGCGGAGGACGACCGCTTCGAGGCGGTGGAGGCGCCCCGAACCTTCGCCGCCGCCCGGAGCGACCTGGAGGCGCGGGCGGCGGTGTTCGCGGGGCTGGCGCGCTCCCGCCGCACGAGCGAGGGCGACGTGGCGGCTGCGCTGGCGGCGTACCGGGCGAGACGGGACGGGTAGCGAGGCGGGAGACGCTGCCTTGACGGGGCAAAGAGCCGTTCGCTAGAATGCGCGTGCGGTCCGGGGCGATTAGCTCAGTGGCTAGAGCGTCCCGACTGCGTCGGGAAGGTCGCAGGTCGTGCGTGCCGTACGTCTACATCTTGGAGAGTGTCAGCGCGGGCCGCTACTATATCGGGTGCACTAACGACCTAGAGCGACGCCTTCGGGAGCACAACAACGGTAAGAGCACTTCGACGAAGGCCTTGCGTCCCTGGAGGTTGGCTTACAGCCAGTACTTCGAGACCCTGACAGAGGCGCGCCAACGGGAACAGTATCTGAAGACGCAGAAAAGTCGAGTGCTACTTACCAAGCTGATCATGGGCGATTAGCTCAGTGGCTAGAGCGCTTCCTTCACACGGAAGAGGTCGCAGGTTCAAGTCCTGCATCGCCCACCAGCAGCCTGCGTGCCGAAGTGGCGGAACTGGTAGACGCGCTACGTTCAGGGCGTAGTGCCCGTAAGGGCGTGTGGGTTCAAATCCCACCTTCGGCACCAGACAGTGCACGTGCCGGAACTAGAGGCGGCGCGGCACGCTATACTTAGGGAGACGAGAAGCGCGCGCTCGTAGCTCAGTCTGGATAGAGCGCAGCCCTGCGGAGGCTGAGGTCGTGGGTTCGAGTCCCGCCGAGCGCGCCACCCCTTAGATTCTGGGCAACAATGGGACGGCCTGAGCCGTCCCATTTCTTGTTGTCTTTTCCTAAGCTCAGGGGTTGCCATGGCGGAGGAGTTAGCGTATGGGTACAGGCGGATACACCAGCTCGCTGGCAAAGGAGGTTCCCATGCGCGACTTCTTCACGGACATCGACTGGAGCCGCTGGTCGGAGACGATCTGGACCAGCGGCGTCCGCGTCATCGTCATCATCGTCGCCACCTACGTGGCATTGCATATCATCCAACGGGTGCTGAAGCCTGCCTTCCGCACCGCCACGGCAGCCCAAATGCAAGGCCAGCCAGCGGTGGAGATCGAGAAACGCGTCGATACGCTCACCCATGTCGCCTATCGCACCATCTGGGTAGTCGCCCTCCTCGTGGGGCTCCTCACCATCCTCCCCGAGTTCGGCATCGACACCAGGGCCCTCCTGGCCGGCGCCGGCCTGGCCGGCCTGGCGATAGGCTTGGGCGCGCAGAGCCTGGTGCGGGACGTCCTCAGCGGCCTCTTCATCCTGATCGAAAACCAGTACAGCAGGGGCGATGTGGTGAACGTGGCCGGCGTTGGCGGCCTGGTGGAAGACGTGAACCTGCGCCGCACCCTCCTACGCGACCTGGACGGCACCGTCCACAGCATTCCCAACGGCCAGATCTCCGTCGCCAGCAACCTCACCCGTTCCTGGTCGCGCGTGAACGTCGTCGTCGGCGTCTCCTACCGCGAGGACCCCGACCGCGTCTTCACGGTCATCAATCGGGTGGGGGAGGAGATGGCCAGCGACCCGTCCTGGTCCCGCGACATCATCGAAGCGCCCAAGGCGCTCGGCGTCGAGGGCTTTAGCGGCTCCAGGCTCGACATCCGCATCCTGGGAGATACCCAGCCGAACCGCCAGTGGGACGTGATGCGCGAGCTCCGTCGCCGCCTCAAGAAAGCTTTCGACGCCGAGGGGATCGAGATCCCCTGACCGCGCCGCCGCAGGGTGATAGCGCTCCGGCCCAGGCCATAATCGGTTGACGAGGCGCGGGCAAGATGATGTATAGTGATCTGACGTCTTTTTGCCCGTGCCGTTGCGGCGTCGGGTAGTGGGCTTGCGCCTACGAGGCGCCGGCCCTTGCGATGAGGCAGCATGCCGAGTCGAGTTCTGGCGCTTGCGCTATCCCTTCCGCTCATCGCGCTGCTGGCGCTGGCCGCCGCCTGCGACGGCGATGAGGCGGGCGGTGAGCCCACCCCTACCGTCCCTGCGGCGACGGCAACGCTGGAGGCTACCCCGTCGGGACCTACCCCCACACGCGGGCCGGACATCAGGCAGGAGGACTTGGGGGACGAGCCGGCAGTAACGGAGTTCCTCGCCTCCGCCGGCGGGGAGGTCGAGATCAGCCGAATCCAGTATGGGGATCTCACCATGGACGGCGCCGAGGAAGCGCTGCTGGTGGTGTCATCGGGCGGTGAGGGAAGCGACATCGCGGCCTTCGTCTACGGCTACGGCGCCGAGGGGCTGGAGGAGCTGCTCCGGGTCATCCCGGAGAGCGGGGCCCTGACGGTAGAGATCGACCTCGCCAGCGGCCAGCTGAAGGTTATCGAGCCGGTTTACGGGCCGGGGGAACCCAGCTGCTGCCCCGGCCAACTGAGGATGACCACCTACCGTTGGGACGGGTCTAAGCTGGCAGTGACTACGCAGCAGGTCGTGCCGGCGCAGTAACTAGGAGCCCATGGCAACACCTGTGGGACACAGCATCGTTGGTTACGCCGTGGCGAGGGCCGCAGGCTTCAGGTCGCCTAGCAGCCTGGCGGCGGACATCGGCGCGGCCTGCCTGCCGGATGTCGATTTCCTGCTGGGCTATGTCACCAGCGGCGACATCCGTTCCCTGCACCACGAGGTGATCACCCACAAGCCGGCCTTCCCCCTGCTGGTGGGCGCCGCCACGGGGCTCGCCGCCGCCGCGGCTGCCCTCCTGCGGGGCCGGCTGCCCACCCCAAACGGAGTGCTGCGGCCGGCCGCGCTTGCCACGGCGCTGGTGGCCACCCACATCGCTATGGACTCGCTGCCGCTGCCCTACGACGACATGCCGCC
>MGOB01000010.1:0-249 GCA_001796995.1 Chloroflexi bacterium RBG_16_68_14
TGCGATTTGCTTCATTGTGCTGCCTCCTTCTGAAAGGCGGGGAGCCTCAGCACCAGCTCGTTGCGCGCGGCCACGGTGTCCGGGTGGAGCGGCCAGCCCCGCTTCAGGGCGCGGGCGATCTGCCGGTCCAGCAGCACGCGCATCGCCTCCTCTAGGCTCTCCTCCGCTAGGCGGCGCGCCTCCGCCAGCGCCGGCTTCTCCCGCGCCTTCTCCGGCTCGATCTTGTCGGCGACGTAGATGAGGCGCTCC
>MGOB01000010.1:408-1330 GCA_001796995.1 Chloroflexi bacterium RBG_16_68_14
TGCCGGAGCAGCTCCTCGGGCGAAAGCCCCCGCGCCAGGTCGTGGCCCAGCGCGGCCACCATCGCTCGCTCCTCGTCGATGCCGTGCCGGCGGGCGAGACGGCGCGCCTCCGTCACCACCCGCAGCACGTGGTCGCGCAGGCCCGGCGGTAGCTCGGCCACCGCAGCTTCCAGCGCGGCCCGAATGTCGGTTGCTGTCATCGCTGCCATGATAGCAAAGGCCCCTCTCGATGAGGGGCATCGGGACCCGCGTGCCGCTGCTTCTTAGGCGCCGCGGTAGGCTATCTCCCGCAGGCGGCGCACCCGCTCCTCGATGGGCGGGTGGGTGCTGAACAGGTTCACCAGGCCGCCGGCGCGGAAGGGATGGACGATGTAGAGGTGCGCGGTGGACTGGGCCATCGGGGTCGGCTCCATCGGGCGCATGGCGACGCCCTGGTGGAGCTTCTCCAGGGCGCTGGCCAGCGCCTCCGGGTCGTGGGTGACCGCGGCGCCGGTCCGGTCGGCCTGGAACTCGCGGGTGCGTGAGATGCCCGCCTGGATCAGCGCGGCGGCGAGCGGCGCGAGCAGGAAGGCGAGCAGCGCGATCAGGCCGCCGTACGGGTTGTTCCGGTCGCGCCCCATGCCGCCGAACCAGAGGCTCATCCAGGCGATCATGCTGATGGCGCCCGCCAGGGTAGCGACGATAGAGCTGGTGAGGATGTCGCGGTTCTTCACGTGCCCCAGCTCGTGGCCCAGGACGCCGCGCAGCTCGCGCTCGTCCAGCAGGTTCATGATGCCGGTGGTCACGGCGACGGCGGCGTGCTGCGGGTTGCGGCCGGTGGCGAAGGCGTTTGGCGTCTCGCTCTCGACGATGTACACCCTTGGCTTGGGCACGCCCGATTGCGCCGCTACCTCCTCGACCGTGGCGTGCAGCTTGGGCGCCT
>MGOB01000010.1:1446-9584 GCA_001796995.1 Chloroflexi bacterium RBG_16_68_14
CGACGATCAGCCCCGTTAATCCACCCATCAGCACGCCGATGAGGAGAAAGAGGCCGGTAATCGCCGCGAGCAGGACAGCGGTCTTGATGGCGTTCACGTTTCTCTACTCTACTTCCGGATTCGACACCTTTCGCTTCCAGTGTAGCACAAGGCGAGCGGTCAGCGGTCAGCAGTACCAGCGACCAGCAACCAGCAACCAGCGACCAGTCACTACCCTTCCGCGCCCAGGCGGCGGCCGCCCAGGACGTGGAGGTGGAGATGGTGGATGGTCTGGCCGCCGTCGTCGCCGCAGTTGAAGGCGAGGCGGTAGCCCCGCTGGCTGACCCCCTCGGCATCGGCGACCTGGTTGGCGACGGAGACCAGCCGCGCCAGCAGCGGCCCGTGCTCGTCCCGCACCTCCCGCACGCTGGGGATGTGCTCGCGGGGGACGACCATGAAGTGGACAGGTGCGCGCGGGTTGATGTCGCGGATGGAGAAGCACAGCTCGTCGTCGTGCAGCTTCTCCACGGGCATCTCGCCGGAGGCCATCCGGCAGAAGAGACAGTCAGCCGTCATCACTGCACCTCACGACTGATGGAAGACGCCGGGGAGGCTGACCAAGGACGTCAGCCTCCCCGAAGGTTTATCGTATTCTCTGGCTATTCAGCCACTCGGTACGCCTGCCGCTAGCGGCTCAGCCTCCGGCGCAGCGCCCAGCCGCCGGCTACAAGCGCGGCGCCAGCGATGGCGGATAACAGCGCCGAGGTCACCCCTGCGGGGCTGCCGCTGTCCGTCAGGTAGCCCCCGCCGCCGGTAGCGGGCACCGCCACCGGCGCCGGAGCCGGGCAACTGACGGTGGGGTTGAAGTCGGCGAACTGGCCGGCGGGGTTGTCGATGAACCAGGCGTGGATGGCGTAGTGGTCGAACTCCATGCCCGGGTGTCCGCCCTCCAGCAGTGGCATCTCCTGGCCAAGGACGGTGGGATCTTCGGTGTCGACGGAGGTTTCGTACTCCACGCCCCAGACCTCGTCGTTCGGGCCGAGGAGGATTATCTCGGGCTCTAGGGGGTCTACCGTGTCATCGAAGAGTTCCTCTCGGACGGCGTGGAAGCCCATGGCTGCCGTGGGCGTGAGGTTCAGCGCCTCCTGGACTGGGGGCGGCAGTTCGCTTGCGTTCACGCAGACGGGATCCACCACGTAGCCCATCGCCTCGATCTCAGAGCGGGTGAGATCGCCGAACTGTGCCTCGACATCATCCAGCGTGACCTCCTCCTGGGCGAGAGCGAGGGAGCCGCCGATTACGGCCGACAGCACGGCCGCACCGATAAGAACGAGCAGCTTCTTCATTGACGAACGCCTCCTGCGAAATACAAGTCCCACCGAGGGATTTCCTCAATTGGGAGATATCGTAAACCGTCTCGCCTTGTGAAGCAAGCCCGTTCAGTTACCAGGCGGCGAGGATTCGGGCGGTTAGATCTTCAGCCCCTGCGCCACCAGCTCGCGGTGGTAGTCGGTGTCGCCCCAGGCCAGCTCCCCCGCCTTCTGCCGGCGGAAGTAGAGCTGGACGATGTACTCCTTGGTGAAGCCGATGCCGCCGTGGATCTGCTGGCCGTGGGCCACCACCCGGCGCGTCGCCTCGCTGCACCAGGCCTTGGCCATGTGGACGTCGATGTCCGCCTCGGGCATGTCCTCGGCCACGGACCAGGCCGCCTTGTACATGATGAAGCGGGCCCCGTCCACGTCGGTCACCATGTCGGCCGCCTTGTGCTGGATCGCCTGGAAGCTGCCGATGGGCCGGCCGAACTGGATGCGGTCCTTGGCGTACTGGACGCTGATCTCGAAGTCCTTCTGGGCCAGCCCCACCAGGAAGGCGCACTCAATCACCGTCGCCTTGCGGGCGATGCGCTGGAAGATGGGCCAGCCCTTGTCCGCCCCACCGATGACGTTGGCCTTGGGCACCTGGACGTTCTCGAACTTCACCTCGCACTGCTTGTCCGCGGCGATCGTCTTGAGCTGGGTGACGGAGATGCCGGGGCTCTTGCTATCGACGATGAAGAGGGTGATGCCGTCCTCGGCCTTCTTCCCCTTCTTAGTGCGGGCGACCACCGTCAGGCAATCGGAGACGTGGGCGTCGCGGATGAAGAGCTTGGTGCCGTTGAGGACGAAGCTGTCTCCCTCCGCCTTCGCCTCCAGCTCGACGCCCTCGGCGTCGAAGCGGGCGCTCGGCTCGGTGAAGGCGAGGGTCCAGATCTGCTCGCCGGAGGCGATCTTGGGCAGGTACTGCTGTTTCTGCTCGTCGGAACCGCCCTCCAGCAGGGCGATGGCGCCGCCGACGGCGGTGGGGATGAAGGGGCCGGGCACCAGCGCGCGGCCGAACTCCTCGGTGAGGATGATGAGATCGATGAAGCCCATGCCGCTGCCGCCGTACTGCTCGGGAATGATCAGCCCCTGCCAGCCCTGCTCCGCCATCTTCTTCCAGAGCTCCGGCGAGTAGCCCTTCTCGTCCTCCTCCATCTCCCGCACGTGCTTCTCCGGGCACTCCTTCTCCAGGAAGTCCCGCGCGAAGTTCTTGAGCAGCTCTTGCTCTTCACTCAGTCCCAGGTCCATGTTCTGCTCCTTTCCTGTTTGGTCCTTTCACGAACTGCCAGGTTCGGTATTCACTAGGTCGGTGCGAGGGCTTGAAGACCCTCGCTTACGATTCCTCCAGTTCCCGAATCAGTTTCGCGGCAGCCCCAGCCCCCGCTGGGCGATGATGTTGCGCATGATCTCGCTGGTGCCGGCGGCGATGGTGGAGCCGACCGAGGCCAGGTAAGAGCGCTCGAAGCGGCCGCGCAGCCGGGCGTGGGGCGATTCGGGCTGGAGTTGGCCGTAGAGCCCCAGCATCTGGAGCCCGGCCCGCGCCAGCCGCTGGCCGTACTCCGAGTTGAACACCTTGACGATGGACGCCTCGTAGTTGGGCACCAGCCCTCGATCTTGGAGGCTGACCACCCGGTACGAGAGGAAGCGGGCGATGCTCAGCTCAATCCACAGGTCGGCGAGCTGGTGGCGCGCCAGCGGCCGCTCGATGAGGAGCGTGCCGTCCGCCTTCGTCTCCCTGGCGAACGTGGTCAGCTCCTCCAGCGTCCGCTGGCTGCCGGCGGAGGTGGCGACGTTGGAGCGCTCGAAGTCCAGCGTGGTCGTCGCCATGTACCAGCCGCGGTTCAGCTCGCCCAGCAACCCGGAGCGGGGCACCCGCACGTTGTCGAAGAAGACCTCGTTGAAGCCGTGCTGGTCCGCCATGTTGACCAGCGGCCGCACGGTGATGCCCGGCGCCTTCATATCGACCAGGAAGTAGCTGATCCCCTTGTGCTTGGGGGCATCGGGATCGGTGCGGGCGAGGAGGAAGATCCAGTCCGCGTAGTGGGCCTGGCTGGTCCAGATCTTCTGGCCGTTGATGACGAAGTCATCGCCGTCCTGCACCGCCCGCGTCTGGAGGGACGCCAGGTCGGAGCCGGCGCCGGTCTCGCTGTAGCCCTGGCACCAGATCATCTCGCCGGAGGTGATGCCGGGCAGGTGCTGCCCCTTCTGCTCCTCCGACCCGTAGATCATGATGGTGGGCCCCAGGTAGCCTACGGCGGCGATGTTGATGAGGGGCGCCCGCTGGTAGGCCATCTCCTCGTTGAAGACCACCTGCTCCCACAGACTCAGACCCAGGCCGCCGTACTCGACCGGCCAGGCGGGAGCGATCCAGCTCTTCGGGGCGAGCTTCTTCAGGAACTCCCGGCCGAAGGCGAAGGCCTCCTCATCGAGGGCGTTCTCCGAGCCCACCCAGTCCGGCGGCAGCGCGTTCTGGAGGAAGGCCCGCACCTCCCCTCGAAAGGCCTCCTGCTTGGGCGCAAAGCGAAAGTCCATGGCTCTAGTCCTTGGTCGCTAGTTGCTGGTTGCTGGTACGCCCTGTCGCCAGGAAGCGATGAGCCGATTCAGTTGCTTGCCCAAGGTACTGTATTCGCCGGCAAGCTCACGATGGCTGCCACGGTCAAGATAGCCTGGTTGAGCTGCAATCTCTAGGTGAACTTCCATTTCGTTCGCCGAGCCCATGGCCGTTGTCAGGTACGCACAGAACTCTTTCGCGGACCGGCGCTTTGCGTACCCCTCAGCGATGTTGGTCGGTACGGATCGACTTGCGCGCCTCAGTTGGCTGACAAGCCCGTATCGCTCAACGCGCGGGAGGGTACGAATGAACTCTTCCACCTTTGGCACAAGCGTCATCGCCCGCTGGTAGACCTCCAACCGTTCGTAGCCGGACCCGCTCATCTCGCCACCACTGAACCAGCGACCAGCTACCAGCTACCAGCGACTAGTCCCGCGGCAGCCCTAGCCCGCGCTGGGCGACGATGTTGCGCTGCACCTCGCTGGTGCCGCCCTCGATGGTGAAGGCGACGGAGCGCAGGTAGGTGTAGCAGTGCCGTCCGTTGCCGGGCGCCCGAGGCGAGCCCCGGTCCAGCTGGCCGTACAGCCCCAGGATGTGCTGCCCCGTCCGGGCGATGCGCTGGTTCAGCTCCGTGTTGTAGAGCTTCATCATGGACGCTTCGTAGTTGGGGATGAGGCCCCGGTTCTGCATGCTGGCCACCCGGTAAGAGAGCATCCGCGCCACCTCCACTTCCACTATCCGGTCCGCCAGCTCGTAGCGGAGCACGGGGTTGGTAGCCAGCGCACTGGTGTGGTCGTCGACGTGCTCGCGGGCGTAGTCGACGAGCGACTCCACCGTCTGCTTCATGCCGATGGCCGAGCCGATGGCGGAGCGCTCGAAGTCCAGCGTGGTGACGGCGGCGTACCAGCCCCGGTTCTCCTCGCCGATGAGGTTCTCCTTGGGCACGCGCACGTTATCGAAGAACACCTCATTGAACTCGTGGGTGTCCGCCATGTTCATCAGCGGCCGCACGGTGATGCCCGGCGCCTTCATATCGACGATGAAGTAGCTGATCCCCTTGTGCTTGGGGGCGTCGGGCTCGGTGCGGGCGAGCAAGATCATCCACTTCGCTATGTGGGCCAGGGTGGTCCAGATCTTCTGGCCGTTGATGACGTAGTCGTCGCCGTCGCGGGCGGCGCGGGTCTGGAGAGAGGCGAGGTCGGAGCCGGCGCCGGGCTCGCTGTAGCCCTGGCTCCAGACGTCCTGGCCGGAGAGGATGCCCGGGAGGTACTTCTTCCTCTGCTCCTCCGTGCCGTGCACGATGATGGTGGGGCCGGCCATCCCCAGCCCGATGATGAGGTGGAGCGGTCGGGGGACCCGCTTCTGGGCCAACTCCTCGTTCAGGATGAACTGCTGCATGGTGGTGAGGCCGGCGCCGCCGTACTCGGTGGGCCAGGCGGGGGCGATCCAGCCCTTGTCGGCCAGCTTCTTGAACCACGCCTGGTTGCGCTCCCAGTTGCCCAGCAGCGCTTCCTCGCCGCTGACGCCCCGCTCCGCCGTGGGCGCTTCCGTCTTGATGAACTCCTGCACCTCCTTGCGAAACGCCGCTTCCTCTGGTGTGTCTCGAAACTCCATAGTGATCTCCTCTGTCCTTTCTAGTCCCTCGGCAGCCCCAGCCCACGGGTGGCGATGATGTTGCGCTGGATCTCGCTGGTGCCGCCGGCGATGGTGGAAGCCACGGTCTGGATGTAGGACATGGCATAGCGGCCCCGGGCGGGCGACCACTCACTGCCGGGCACGAGCTGGCCGTACAGCCCGGTCACCTTCATCCCGGTGCGGGCGATGCGCTGCCCCAACTCCGAGGCGAAGAGCTTGGTCATGGACGCCTCGTAGTTGGGCACCAGGCCCTTGGCCTGCATGGTGATCACCCGATAGGAGAGCATCTTCCCCACCTGCGCCTCCAGCAGCCGGTCCGCCAGATCGTAGCGCAGGGTCGAAGAGTGGTCGATGACCGACTGGCCGTCCTTCCGGTGCTCCTTGGCGAACTGGATCAGGGCCTCCACCTGGAGCCGCTGGCCCACCGCCGAGCCGATGCTGGAGCGCTCGAAGTCCAGGGTGGTGGTGCCGATGTACCAGCCCCGGTTCTCCTCGCCCACCAGGTTCTTGGCCGGCACCCGCACGTTGTCGAAGAACACGTCATTGAAGCCGGCTTGGCCGCCCATGTTGACCAGCGGCCGCACGCTGATGCCCGGCGACTTCATGTCGACCAGGAAGTAGCTGATCCCCTTGTGCTTGGGGGCCTCAAGGTCGGTGCGGGCGAGCATGAACATCCAGTGGGCGAACTGGGCGCCGGAGGTCCAGATCTTCTGGCCGTTGAGCACGTAGTCGTCGCCGTCGCGGGCGGCGCGGGTCTGGAGGGAGGCGAGGTCGGAGCCCGCCTCGGGCTCGGAGAAGCCCTGGCACCACTGCACCTCGCCGGAGAGGATGCGGCTCAGATGCTCCTTCTTCTGCTCCTCCGAGCCGTGGATGATGAGCGTGGGGCCCACCATGGCGACGCCCATGCCGCCCATCTGGGGCGCCCGCGCCTCGGCGAACTCCTCGTTCATGATGAACTGCTGCATCACGCCCAGGCCGGCACCGCCGTACTCCTGGGGCCAGGCGGGGGCGATCCAGCCCTTGGTGGCCAGCTTCTTGCGCCACCCCCGCATCTCCTCGAAGCGGGCGCGCATGTCACCGAGGCCGCCCTCGCCGTAGAGCCCAATACCCCGGAAGCGCTCCGGTAGCTCCTTCTTCAGGAACTCTTTGACCTCCTGGCGGAAGGCTGCCTCTTCCGATGTGTCGCGAAAGTCCATCATTCGCTCCTTTCCGTCGCCGGCTGCTGGCTCTGCTACTCCACCCGCACTTCCATCACCACGCGCCCCCAGCCGCCGCACCTTACGCCCACGTCGAAGCAGCCTGTCCGGTTGAAGCGCAGACCATTGGGATCGGCGCCGGCGTAGTGCAGCTCGCTCACGGCGTAGACGAGAGGGCCTAGGGGGTAGAGCGCCCCCATGCAGATGCGATCGGGGTTCTTGGCCGTCAGGAGGTTGCCGGCGCCGTCGAAGAGGAAGCGGTCGCCCACCTTGTGCTGGCTGTTGCAGCCGTGCGCCTCCACCACCTCGGCGACGATGGTCTGACGAATGAGGGCTGGGCCCGTGGTGAGCACATCGGCGTTACGGGGATTGGCGCGGAACAGAGCCATCTCCTCGTCGCTGTAGCCCAGGTGCTGCTGGAAGAACTGCCACGTGGCCTCGCTGATTTCCATCTCGTCCCCCCTTTCCTTGGGTGGCTCCTATCACCGTTCCTTCAGAAGCCCGTTTGCGATGGTGAGACGTTGCATCTCTGAGGCGCCCACGACCCGACGGGACTCCCCCATATCGCTAGCCTCTCGGCAGCCCCAGCCCGCGCTGGGCGATGATATTTCGCTGCACCTCGCTGGTGCCGCCGCCGATGGTGCTGGTGGTGGCGTACAGGTACATGGACGGCAGCCGCCCGCCCATGATGGTGTGCGGGCTGTCCCGCAGGAGCTGGCCGTAGAGGCCCAGCAGCTTCAGGCCGGTGGCGGCGATGCGCTGGTCCAGCTCCGTGGAGTAGAGCTTGGCGATGGAGGCCTCGTTGCTGGGCACCATGCCCCGCGCCTGGACGCCGATCACCTGGTAGTTGAGCATCTGCTCCACCTGCGCCTCGATGGCGCGGTCGGCCAGCTCGTAGCGGAGCATCGGGTCGCGGGCCAGGGCGCCCGTCGCGCCGTTCCCCTGCTCCCGGGCGTACTCGACGAACTCTTGCACCGCGAGGGCGTGGGTGACGCCGGTGGCGATGCCGGAGCGCTCGAAGTCCAGGGTGGTGGTGCCGATGTACCAGCCCCGGTTCTCCTCCCCCACCAGGTTCTCTTTGGGCACGCGCACGTTGTCGAAGAAGACCTCGTTGAAGTCGTGGCTGCCCGCCATGTTCACCAGCGGCCGCACGCTGATGCCCGGCGACTTCATATCGAGCAGGAAGTAGCTGATCCCCTTGTGCTTGGGGGCGTCGGGGTCAGTGCGGGCGAGCAGGATCATCCAGTGGGCGCCGTGGGCGCCGGAGGTCCAGATCTTCTGGCCGTTGATGACGTAGTCGTCGCCGTCGCGGGCGGCGCGGGTCTGGAGGGAGGCGAGATCGGAGCCGGCCTCGGGCTCGGAGAAGCCCTGGCACCAAAAGGCTTCGCTCTTCAGGATGGGCGGCAGGTGTTGCTTCTT
>MGOB01000010.1:9593-11896 GCA_001796995.1 Chloroflexi bacterium RBG_16_68_14
ATGAGGGTGGGTCCCACCCAGCCGAGGCCGATGACGTTGGGGCTGCGCGGCGCGCCCGCCCTGGCCATCTCCTGGTTGAAGATGAACTGCTCCATCACGCCCAGGCCGGCGCCGCCGTACTCCTTGGGCCAGGCGGGGGCGATCCAGCCCCGCTGGGCCAGCTTGTCCAGCCAGCCCCGTAACTCTTGCCAGAACTCGGGGCGGGTGAAGCGGCCGCTACCGCCGCCGAACATGGCGCCGCCCGTGCCGCGACGGCACAGCTCCGGCGGCATCTCCCGCTCGATGAACTCCCGCACCTCCTGGCGGAAGACGGCCTCCTGCGGGCTGTCCTGGAAGTCCACAGCTATCTCCTGTCGGTCACCCTCGAGCCGCTGCCATCGTTCATGATCCCGAACCCGAGCCGGATGGTGACTGCGCCTCTTGGCTGAGGCTCAGCGTGTAGACGCATTCCTGTCCTTGAGCCTTTGGGCACTTGCCGAGCGGGGGAGTTAGCTCATACGTCAGGTCCAGCGCGTCGAGCCAGCCGGTGCTCCGGGCGAAGATGCCGCACTCGTACTGGTCGGCGATCCCGGCGCGTTGCGCGTTGTCGGCGGCGAAGCAGCGGTGTACGTGGATGCGAAGCGCATCGTCGCCCACCTTGGTCACGCCGTAATCGAGCAGCTCAGGGCCGAGGAGGCTGATGAGTATCTCCTGTACCAGGAGGTAGTCGTCGACGGCCGTTACCGGAGGCAACTGCAACGCCCGGACGATGCGCCGCGCTTCGGCCTTGCCGGTCTCGTGGGCGGCGACCTGATTGAGACGACCCGCGGCCTGTATGCCGTGCTCTCCTGCGACGGCCATGAACCAGCGGGCGTCGTGGGACATCCAGCACTTGATGAGCAGGGCCTCCCGTTCCGGCCCCGAGAGCTGGCCCACGATGTCGGCGGCCCGTTGTCTCAACGCCGGCTGCAGGTCGGCGGGAGCGCTCATCCTCTATCCCTCCAGCGGCCAGCCCAGGGGCGTCACCAGCTCCGAGACGGCGCGCACCGCGGGCCCGACGCCACCTCGCCGCCGTGGTTCCCGGAGCATCTCCAGCAGGAGCCGGCTCCAGTGTTCGAACCTACCGCGGTCCAGCTCGCGGCTGAAGCCGAGCAGGTGCATCAGGTCCAGGGTCAGGCCGATGCCCAGGAACTGCCAGGCCACCAGCCTGGAGTCGACGTCGCGTCGCAGGACGCCGCGCCGCTTCCCTTCCTCCAGCGTCTCCACTACGAAGTGCACGAAGGCGGCGAAGTTCTCGTGGAGCGCCTGGCGGATCTCCGGGTCGTCGGCCTCCGAGACGGCCTGGAACTGGAGCTTCATGTTCCCGGAGTGGCTCTGGAGGTGGTCGTAGTAGTGGACGCCGACGGACCACAGCGTCTCCAGCGGGTCCTCGACGTCGTAGGCGATCTCCTGCCAGAGCTCCAGCAGCCTGGGACCGGTGGAGCGCAGGGTGGCGAGAAACAGCTCCTTCTTGCCGGAGAAGTAGCGATAGAGGGCCGCCTCCGAGATGCCCACCGCCTTGGCCAAGTCAGCCGTGCCCACCTTCGCATAGCTCTGGCTGGCGAACACCTCGCGGGCCGACTCGATGATCTGGCGGCGGCGGTGCTGGGCGGGGAGTCGACGTGCTCTTGGCATGTTAGTTAGTGACGACTCACTATCGCTCGTAGCAGCAGACCTACCCTACCACCGCCGGTGAAGGATGTCAAGTGCTGTGTGGGCCTGCAGGGCGGGGCTCAGTCGCTTTGGTGGAGGGCCAGGGCGGCGCGCAGAGCGGCCAGCGCTACCTCCATCTGCGCCTCGTCGGGATCGCGGGTGGTGAGGGCCTGGAGGGCCAGGTTGGGCCGGAAGAGCAAGCGCCAGGGGCCCTGGGGCGAGGGGCCGGCCAGGCGGATCGCCTCGTAGCTCAGCCCGGCGACCAGCGGCATCAGCGCCACGCGCGAGAGGAGCCGGCCGCCCACCGGCTGCGGCCCCAGGGCGGCGTAGAGGGCGGTGGAGACCAGGGTGGTCGTCAAGAGAAAACTGGTGCCGCAGCGCACGTGGGCGTTGGGATAGCGGTGGAGCGACTCCACCTCCAGCGGCGCGCTGGCCTCGTAGGCCTGGATCGCCCGGTGCTCCGCGGCGTGGTAGGCGAAGAGGCGCTGGGCCTGGGGCATCCGGCCGACGGCTCGCAGGTAGCCGACCAGCGTGCCCACCCGGGCCACTCCCTCCAACACGGCCCCCAGCCGGGAGCGACCGGCGGCTCGCTCCAGCCGCCGGGTGGCCAGGGCGGGCGCGAGCAGAAAGAC
>MGOB01000010.1:11904-13859 GCA_001796995.1 Chloroflexi bacterium RBG_16_68_14
CGAGCCCGAGGGACGCGGCGGCGGTGGCGCGCACCTGGCCCTCGCTCGGCTTCTCCGGCTCCTGGCCCGACGCCACCTGGGCCGACCAGACCATCGCCCGCATCCCCTGCGTTAGCGTCTCGCCCAGGGCGACGATGCCGCGGAGGAGGGGGATGGTGCGGAGGAAGGAGGTGCCTTCGCTGTGCTGGGTGAGGCAGATGATCTCGCCGTCAGGCCTGCGGACGCAGACGGCCGCTCCCCGGGGCCCGCGGATCATCACCCCTTCGATGACGGCCTGACCGCCCAGCATGGGCGGCAGCGTCGGGACGCGCTCAGGCGCAGACATCTCGCTGGCTACGATAGCGGGGGCGCGGGGGAGGGTCAATGCGATGGTGACCGTTCGGGCCGGGTGGTCCCGGCCCGGCGCTGTCCGAACTACTCCTTGATCCCGTAGCGGCGCTTGAAGCGCTCGACGCGGCCGGCGGTGTCGACGATGCGCTGCTCGCCGGTGAAGAAGGGGTGGCAGGCGCTGCACACCTCCACGTGCAGGTCCGGCTTGGTGGCGCGCGTCTGGAAGCTGTTGCCGCAGGCGCAGCGCACCAGGGCCTCGATGTACTTTGGGTGGATGCCTTGCTTCATCGTTCTGCTCTCACTCGCTGTCGGGCTGAAGCCCGACCTTCAAGTATGGGTGTCCAAGTGAAGCCCGGCCTTCAAGCATGGGTGTCAGTTTGCGGAGTAGACGCTGACCTGCTTGCGCCGGCCCTTGGCGTAGGGCCCGAACTTCACCTGGCCCTCGATGAGGGAGTAGATGGTGAAGTCGCGTCCCAGGCCGACGTTCTTGCCCGGGTGGAAGCGGGTGCCCCGCTGCCGCACGATGATGGTGCCGGGAAGCACCAGCTCGCCGTCGTAGCGCTTGACGCCCAGCCGCTTGGACTGGCTGTCGCGGCCGTTGCGGGAGCTGCCTCCGCCTTTCTTGTGAGCCATCTCGTATCACTCCGTTTCCTTGGTTTCCGTCTTGCCTCGCGCGGTGCTACTGCGGGCTGCCTTGGGCTTCTCCTCGGCCGTCTCCGCCGCCGGGCGTCGAGCACGACGCTTGGGTGCCGCTTCCTCGGCGGCCGGCGTCTCGGCCACGCCAGCCTCGGCTGCTGGCCGGCGCCGCGCCGGGCGCTTGGGCGCTGGCGCCTCCGCCTCGGGCGCAGCCACTCGACGCGGGCGACGCTTGGGCGCGGGGGCCTCCGCCTCGGGCGCAGCCACTCGACGCGGGCGACGCTTGGGCGCGGGGGCCTCGGCGACCGCCTCTGCGGCCTCGACGGCTGCCTCGGCTGCTGGTGCCTCGGCGGGCGCCTCCGCCTTCTTGCGCGCCCGGCGTCGCTTGGGCTTCTCTATCGTCTTCGACTCCTGGCCGGGGCGCAGGATCTCGGTCACCGTCAGGCGGGTGAAGGCCTGGCGGTGGCCCGTCTTCTTGCGGGTGCGCACCTTGGACTTGTACTTGAAGACGATGATCTTCTTGGCGCGGCCGTTCGCCTCCACCTGCGCCAGTACCCGCGCGCCCTCAATGATGGGCGTGCCCACGGTCACCTGCCCGTCGTCGGCGATGAGCAGGACATCGAGCAGCTCCACCGTCGCGCCCTCCTCAGCGGGCAGGCGCTCGACGACGACGCTGCGTCCCTCTTCGACGCGGTACTGCTTTCCCCCGGTGCGAACGATGGCGTAAGACATGACGAAAGCCCATACATCTTATCGGGCGGGGGATGGGTGGGTCAAACCGGCCCTCACCCCGACCCCCGCCTGCCGGACGGGCAGGTGCCGGTCACCCCTCTCCCGCGCGCGGGAGAGGGGCTGGGGGTGAGGGTCATCATATCGTCAGCGGATAATGAACGGATTAACGGATAGAGCCCGCGCCTGGCAATCCGTTTATCCGCTCCCCATCGTTGTCGATTGCCTCCTCCACCCACGACCCTCGACCCACGACCCTC
>MGOB01000010.1:14003-14234 GCA_001796995.1 Chloroflexi bacterium RBG_16_68_14
GCAGAGCGTGCAGCGCATCGCCGGGGTGGACATCGCCGTCGATTCCAAGTGGGGCGTGGGCATCGGCGCGGTGGTGGTGCTCTCCTACCCGGAGCTGGAGGTGGTGGAGGTGACGGTGGAGGAGGCGCCCCTCACCTTCCCCTACGTGCCCGGCCTCCTCTCCTTCCGCGAGACGCCGGTGCTGCGCGAGGCGTTCCGGCGCATCGCCGGGCCCATCGACCTGCTGCTGGT
>MGOB01000011.1:0-594 GCA_001796995.1 Chloroflexi bacterium RBG_16_68_14
CGGCCCACCCGTGGCGGCGAAGGCGTAGGCCTCGATCTCCAGCCGCCCGATGCCCACCAGCGGCCGCTCCAGGGCGAAGGCGAGCCCCTTCGCCGTGCTGATGCCCGCCCGCAGCCCGGCGTAGCTGCCGGGGCCCAGGCAGACGAAGATCGCCGTCAGATCGTCCTTAGACGCGTCCTGACGGGCCAGGAGGCCATCGATGGCGGGCAGGAGCTGTCGGGAGTGGTCGCGGCCGCAGTGCCACGTCAGCTCCGCCAGCAGGCCGCCCTCGCGCGAGAGGGCGACGGACGCGATGTCGGAGGCGGTATCTAGGGAGAGCTCCAGGCCGTTAGCGTTCGCCAAAGGTCTCCTCCAACTGGGTCTCGGCCCGCCGCCCCGCCGTCAGCTCCCGCACCAGCTCCTCGTACCGTGCGCCGCGCGGTACCAGCGTCAGCCGCCGGCCGCGCGCCCCCTCCTCCTCGATGCGCACCAGCAGGTGCTCGGGAGGGAGCTCCCCCCAGGCCCGCTCCGGCCACTCGACGGCGAGGACGCCGGGGGCGGCCACCTCCTCCAGCGCCAGCTCCGCCACCTGGGCCGGATCCTCCAGCCGGTAGA
>MGOB01000011.1:603-1781 GCA_001796995.1 Chloroflexi bacterium RBG_16_68_14
ACATGGTCAGGCGGCCGTGGTACTCGTTGAGCAGCACGAACGACGAGCTCTTCACCGGCTCGCGCACCGCCAGCCCCTGGCCGATGCCCTGGGCCAGCACCGTCTTACCGCTGCCCAGCTCGCCCTGGAGGAGGAGCACGTCGCCCGCCTGGAGCAGTCGGCCCAGCCGCGCGCCGATGCGCCGCGTCTCCGCCGGGCTGCGGCTGCGCAGGGTGACGCACTCCACGTTAGCCCTGACTCCGCAGGTGGTCCCAGCCGGCGGCCGGCAGCGCCACCTCCCGGCCCGATTCGTCCAGCAGCTTGGCCTTATGCTCCGCCTCGATGACCATCTCGCCGATGACGGTGAGGGGCACGTCGAGCTGCCGCCGCACCTCCTCCATCTGCTCCCGGCTGCCGGTGAGGAGCAGCTCGTAGTCTTCGCCGCCGGCGACGGCGTAACGGAGCGCCTCCTCCGGCCCGAAGGTCTCGGCCAGCGCCGGGTCGATGGGCAGCCTGTCGCGCCAGACCACAGCACCCAGGCGGCTGGCCCGGCAGACGTGGCCCAGGTCCTGGAGCAGCCCGTCGCTCACGTCGATGGCGCAGCGCACGCCCGCCGCCAACGCCGCCCGCCCGGCGGGGACGCGGGCCTGGGGGCGCAGGTGGCGCTGGATGAGCGAGCGGGCCGCCTCCGACTCGATGCCCTCCCGCAGGGCGCGCAGGCCGCCGGCCGAGCCGCCCAGGCAGCCAGTCACCGCCACCAGGTCGCCCGCTCGCGCGGCGTCCCGGCGCAGGACCAGGGGCTCGCCGGTCGCGTCCAGCTCCGCCCGCCCGATAAGGGCCACGCTGATCATGACGGTGGGCGAACGCACCACGTCGCCCCCAGCGATGGCGACGCCGTAGGCCCGGCCCGCCTCGGCCAGGCCCCGGTAGAGCTCATCGATCTCCTCCGCCTGGGCGTCCTCCGGCAGGGCGAGCGTCACCAGGGCGAAGTCGGGCGTGCCGCCCATGGCCGCCACGTCGCTCACGTTGACGGCGATGGCCTTCCAGCCCAGGTCGCGCCGGGGCGTCCGCTCCGGCAGGAAGTGGACGCCCGTCACCAGGGTGTCGGTGGTGGCGATGAGGGCGAAACCGTCGGCGCGCCAGACGGCGGCGTCATCGCCGATGCCGACGGCGAGGCGGCCGGCCGGCTCGGCACTCCC
>MGOB01000011.1:1796-2355 GCA_001796995.1 Chloroflexi bacterium RBG_16_68_14
AGCCGGTCGATGAGCCCGAACTCACCCAGCTCCGAGACCTTCACGAGTGGATTATAGCGGAGGCTCCGGTGGGGGTCGTGTGCTAGAATCCGCCTGGGTGGGAGCCGTGCGTATCGCCATCGTCGCCGACGTCCACAGCAATCTCCCCGCCTTCGAGGCGGTGCTGCGCCACGCCGAGGCCGCGGCCCGCATCGACGCTCTCTGGTGCCTGGGTGACACCGTGGGCTACGGGCCTCACCCTAACGAGTGCATCGCCCTGCTGCGCCGGTACGAGCACCGCGCCGTGGCCGGCAACCACGACCTGGCCGCCTGCGGCGCCATGGGCACCGAGGAGTTCAACGAGGCCGCCGCCGAGGCCGCCCGCTGGACGGAAGAGCAGCTCACCGCCGCCGCTCGCTCCTACCTGCGGGGGCTGCCGCTGGTGACCAGCGAGGGCGACTTCACCCTGGTCCACGGCAGCCTGCGCTGGCCGGAGTGGGAGTACCTCCTCTCCAGCGAGCAGGCCCAGGCCCACCTGGAGCTCCAGCGCACGCCCTACGGCCTGGTGGGCCACTCCCAC
>MGOB01000011.1:2376-4736 GCA_001796995.1 Chloroflexi bacterium RBG_16_68_14
GGGGCGCGCCGCCCAGGCTGCGCCCGGCGTCCGACGGCGAGCGGGTGGAGTTGGGCGACGAGCGGCTGATCCTCAATCCCGGCGGCGTGGGCCAGCCCCGGGACAGCGATCCCCGCGCCGCTTACGTCCTGTACGACGGCGACGCCGGCGTCGTCACGTTCCACCGGGTCGAGTACGATATCGCCGCCACCCAGCGGGCGATGGAGGCGGCTGGCCTGCCCCGCTGGCTCAGCGAGCGGCTCAGCTACGGACGGTAGGACAAGGCACAGATACACCCAGATGAACCCAGATATCTGTGCCAATCTGTGGCTGATTTAGGAGAGACCATGGAAAGGCAGAGCAGTGTTCGTGTGCTGATCACCTTCGCCCTGGAGCCGGAGCTCGTCCAGCAGATCGAGGCCGTCGACCCACGCATCCAGGTGCGGGTGTTGGGGCAGGGGGCGCGACAGCTCTTTCGCGGCCAGCGTCGCTATCCCAGCGAGCTAGAGGCAGAGACCGCCCGGCGCGAGCTGGGGGAGGCGATGGCCCAGGCGGAGGTGCTCTTTGGCTTCTGGGGCGCCGCGCTCGTCGAGCTGTACCCGACGCCGGACGCGGTGCGGCGTCAGGCGCCCCGCCTGCGCTGGATCCAGCTCACCAGCGCGGGCATGGACCGGGCGGCCCGCAGCGGCCTGCTGGCGAGCGACCTGATGGTGACCAGCGCCAGCGGCCTCCACGCCACCCCCATCGGCGAGTACGTGCTCTGCCTCATGCTCATGTTCTGCAAGGGGGCGCCCCGGTTCCTGCGCGCCCAGGACCGCCACCAGTGGCTGCGCTTCATGCCCCAGGAGATGTACGGCAAGACGGTGGGCGTCGTCGGGCTGGGGCACATCGGGGAGGAGGTGGCGCGCCTGGCGAAGGCTTTCGGCTGCCGGGTGCTGGCGACTCGCCGCTCGGCCACGTTCCGAAAGACGAACGAGCTGGTGGACGAGCTGCTCCCGCCCTCCGACCTGCCCTACCTCCTGGCCGAGAGCGACTTCGTGGTGCTGGCTGTCCCCCTCACGTCGGAGACGCGCCACCTCATCAGCGAGGCGGAGCTGCGCGCGATGAAGCCCACCTCCGTGCTCATCAACATCGCCCGCGGCGCGGTGGTGGACGAGGCGGCGCTGGTGCGCGCTCTCAAGGAGGGCTGGATCGCCGGCGCCGGGCTGGACGTCTTCGAGCAGGAGCCGCTGCCGCCGGAGAGCGAGCTGTGGGCGCTGGAGAATGTGGTCCTGAGCCCCCACATCTCGGGCGGCACGGAGATCTACAACCAGCGCGCCGTCACCATCTTCTGCGAGAACCTGCGGCGCTACCTGGCCGGCGAGCCCCTGATGAACCAGGCGGACCCGGAGCGGGGATACTAGGATGACCAATGAAGATTCTCGTTTTCACTGAGGGAACCGCCACCGGACCCCCGTCCCAGGAGCAGTTTTTCGATGTTCCCTCTTTTGTTCCTACGGAAGGCACGGTCGAAAAGCTCACAGGATGGCATGAGCAGGGCACTGAGATCTGCTACCTGACGTCGCGGCGCTGGAATGGGAGCCCACAGACGGTGGAGGCCGCGCTCCGACGGTTTGACTTCCCGGCTGGGGAGCTCTACTACCGCCGAGAGGGTGAGGACTACGTGGACGTGGTAAAACGGGTTCAGCCCGACGTGTTGATTGAGGACGATTGCCGGAGCATTGGTTGGGATGAGGTGATCACACCAAAGCTCAGGGCCGAGTGGGGGATCAAAGGCATCATCGTGCCGGAGAACGGTGGTCTGGCCCATCTGCCAGATGACCATCGAGAACTGCTGAGCATGGCCTCGTGAGCACCAGAGCGCTTGGTCCCGATCCCTTCCTCGACCCGCTGCTGGTCATCAATCGGCGCCTGCGTTTCCAGCACGGGCCGGAGGACGTGACGGCTGCCCGCGACTTCACCGGCCCACTCGAGGCGCCCGATGCACGGGGCCTGGCCCACTGCGTCGTGCTGCGCGTCCGCGAGCGGATGCGCATCCTCCCCACGGCGTTCGGGCTGGGCATGCCGAAGACGCTCCGCGCCATCGTTGACGCACGGGGCGGCAACTGCGTCTCGCACGCCGTGCTGGCGGCTGTCCTCTTGCGCGACCACGGCCTGCCGACGCGCCTCATCGTGGAGGAGGTCTATACCAACGTCTCGCTCCTTCGGGCTCCCGGCGCCCTCGTGCGCGCGCCCGTCGGGCCCACCCTGAACGGCCACGTCTGGATCGAGGTGTTCATCGACGACGAGTGGGTGCCGGCCGATGCCGAGCTGGGCATCTTCGGGCTGGAGGAGTGGCTGGCGGCCCGGGTGCTTCACGGGACAACCGTGGCTGCCGTGTG
>MGOB01000011.1:4755-13914 GCA_001796995.1 Chloroflexi bacterium RBG_16_68_14
TCCCGCTGCGGATCAGGCGCCTGGGGCCGGACGGGGCGCCGTGCGAGGACGTGACTGGCCTCTACTTGATAGACAAGCTCGGCGCGCTGCTCGCCGACGGCACGCCCTTGCCCTCGCCCTGGGTGGAGGGCGTTCGCTACTTCAGCCAGTCGTTCCCCTGGGAGGGCCGGGCTGGTCTGCGTATCCTGAGGGAACGTCGGCGGCTGAGGGAGATGTCGCGCGCGCTGGCTAGCCTTCGCGAGAACCTGCGTCTCCCTTTGGCCGGCGAAAGAGCGGGAGTGTAAGGAGGCATTATGAGCGACGCAGAGAAGAGAGAGGAGTTCCTCAAGCAAGGGAACGTAGCGGTGCTGGCGACGGTCGATACCAAGGGGCGCGCCCATGCCGCGCCAATCTGGTACCTCTACGAGGGCGGCCAGTTCATCATGGCCACCGGCCGTGGCTCGCAGAAGCACAAGAACGTCGAGGCACACCCCGACGTGACCCTGGTCGTCGACGACCGGACGGTGCCCTACTACGCCGTGATGGCGCGGGGCCGGGTCGAGATCGGCCCGCGGCTGACGGAGGAGGAGCGCACCAGGATGGCGGTCCGCTACCTGGGCGAGGAGCTGGGCCGGACCTACATCGCCCGCACCCAGGGCGAGAACTCAGTTAGCATCCGCCTCCGGCCCCGGAAGATCATTGAGTACAGCGGCCGGGCGGGGCGACGGGAGGGTGGCTAGTACAACGATGGTGGACGAAGCCACTGTCCGCGCCGCCGTCGGGAGCATGGCGGCCGCTGACGGCGCGCCGCTCCTGGCAGCCGAAGAAGTGGCCTACGTGGTCGCTGAGGGTGACTGGGTCGCCGTCGTCCTGGGGAAGGAGGGCGCGCCGAAGGAGCTGCTGGCGCGGGCGCACCGTCACCTGAGCGATGCGTTCCCCGGCGTCGCCGTCGAGGTGCGGGCGGAAGGCCAGGTCTATCGGGGCGGTGGCGGATTCGGGGAAGGGCGCCACGTGGTGGCCGTCCTGGGCGGCAAAGGAGGCGTAGGGAAATCGACGCTGGCGGTCAACCTGGCCCTTACCCTCTCGGTTATGGGTGTCTCCACGGGGCTCCTGGACGGCGACCTGAACGCGCCGGACATCCCTCATCTGCTGGGCGTCCACCCCCAGGAGGCGCCCCGCGGCACGGGCTGGGAGCTCGTCAGGAGCAAGGTCACGCCTCCCTCGCAGCGACGACGCCCCCACGAGCGCTTCGGCGTGGAAGTGATGTCGGTCGGCTTCGTGGTTCCCGAGCGGATGCCGCCGATGGTGACGAGCAGGCTGCTCGTCTCCACGCTGCTGCGCTACCTCATCTTCGAGGTCGCCTGGACGGCGGACGTCCTGCTCATCGACTCGCCGCCCGGCACGGGCGAGGAGCTCCAGGTCATGGCCCGCGAGCTACCCCTCTCCGGGGCCATCTTCGTCACCACTCCGCAGGACCTGGCGCAGATGGACGCGGAGCGCACCCTGGCGCTGCTGACGGAGCACGATGTGCCGGTCATCGGCCTGGTCCAGAACATGGCGTCCATGACCTGTCCCCACTGCGACGAGGAGATCGACATGTTCGCCCAGAGCCCCCGGCTGGCCGAGGCAGGCGTGCCCCTTCTGGGAAAGATCCCCTTCGATGTGCGGCTCTCGGTGACGGCGGACCGGGGCCTGCCGCTGGTGCTGGGCGACCCACAGGGCCCCATCGCCTACGAGTTCGCCAAGATCGGCAGCGTCGTGCGGCGCTGGCTGGCGGAGCGGGCCTAGGGGTGCCCTGCCGGGCGCTGAACCGGGCATAGGAGAAGGGCCACCTGGCCCTTCGCCGCGGAGCGAGCAGGCGCTATACTGGCCCAGAGTCACCCCGCCTACTCGCCTGGAACGTCGAAAATCGCTCCTTCAGAGAGCAGATGACGGGAGGGATGCCGTAATGGCCGGATACCTGGACCTCGACCGAACGCTCACGCCGGAGCAGGTCACCCTGCGTAAGGAGGTGCACCGGTTCGCAGAGGAGGTGCTCCGACCGGCCAGCGTCGAGCTGGACCGGCTCGCCGACCCAGAGGACGTGGTCAAGCGCGACTCCATCTTCTGGGATGTGTTCCGCAAGTTTTACGAGCAGGGCTATCACACCCGCACCCTACCCGAAGGGTTAGGCGGCACCGGGCTCTCCGTGGAGGAGCAGTGCATCGTGACGGAGGAGCTGGGCTGGGGGAGCGCCGACTTCGCCATCGGGCTGGGGGTGACCTCCTTTCCCTTCCTCTTCGCCGCCGGGACCGGCAACCCAGAGATCATGAACGACGTGGTGCGGCCCTTCCTCGAGGACCGGGAGGCCCGCTACGTCGGCTGCTGGGCGATCACCGAGCCCCACCACGGCTCCGACACCCTGGCGGCGGGGACGGAGGGTTTCCGCGACCCCAACGTCTTCTACGAAGTGACGGCGAGGGCGGACGGCGACGAGTGGGTGATCAACGGGCAAAAGGCGGCCTGGGTCTCCAACGGCACCATCGCCACCCACGCCCTAACCTTCCTGGGCATCGAGGACAAGAAGGGGATGGGCATGGCCGGCGGCGGCGTGGCCTTGATCCCCCTCGGTCTGCCCGGTATCTCCCGGGGCCGCGCTCTGGACAAGCTGGGACAGCGCGCCCTGAACCAGGGCGAGATCTTCTTCGACGGCGCGCGCATCCCCCGTCACTATATGATAGTGGGGCCGGAGGGCTACCAGATGGTGCTGGAGGGTGTGCTGGCGGGGGCCAACGCCTACATGGGGATCACCTTCGCCGGGCTGGCCCGGGCCGCCTTCGAGGAGGCGCTCGCCTATACCAAGCAGCGGGTGCAGGGAGGCAGGCCCATCTGCGAGCACCAACTGGTGCAGAAGAAGCTCTTCGATATGTTCATCAAGGTGCAGGCGGCCCGCGACCTGGCGCGCTCCACGCTCATCTACAACAGCAGCGGGCCGTCGGCGGCGCTCCAGTGCTCCATCGCGTCCAAGGTCTTCTGCACCACTGTCGCCTTCGAGGTGGCCAGCGACGCCGTCCAGCTCTTCGGCGGCTACGGGCTGGCCAAGGGCGTCCTGGTGGAGAAGCTGCTGCGCGACGCCCGGGCCTCCATGATCGAGGACGGCTCCAACGACCTGCTCTCGCTGGTGGGCGCCCGCAAGATCATCGACGGCTAAGTCTGAGGCGACCGGCCTAGAGGTCGACCCGGTACCCCTCGTGGGTCGCCCTGAAGCCGAGGCGCTGATAGAAGCGGTGGGCTTCCTTGCGCTGCTTGTTGCTGGTGAGGGAGAGCTTATAGCAGCCGGCCCGCCGCGCCTCCCCCATGGCGTGGCGCAGCAGCAGCTCGCCGTAGCCGGCGCTGCGCTCGGCCGCGTCCACCACCACGTTCTCGACGATGGCGTAGGGCCGCCCCTGGTGGGAGAGGTTGGGGACGATGATGAGGGACGCCGTGCCTACCACCCGCCCCTGCGCCTCCGCCACCAGTAGTCGCTGACGCCGGTCGGCCTGGACCTCCTGAAAGGCCCGGCGATAGCTCTCCGGTAGGGGCGGGCCCAGCGCCTCGCGCGGCGTGTCCAGGGAGAGCTGCGCGAGCAGCTCCACGATGCGGGGCAGGTCGCTTTCCCTGGCGTCCCGCACCGCCGCGTCCGCCGGCGAGGCGTTGCTGGCGTTCGGGGAAGGCGGCATCTTCCGGCTCCTGGGATCCAGCGGCCTGCTTCTCGCGCTCGGCTAGCGGCGCGGCGCGGGCCGCCCGCCGCGGCCGTCGGCCCTCCCCTTGGTCGAGGTGCTAGCGCGCGTCGAACCGGCGGCGCGGGTCTTGGCCAGGGCAGCCTTGGCCTTGCTCAGGGCGGCGTTCGCCTTGGCCAGGGCCTCCTCGCTGCGGGCCACCGGCCGCGCCGCCTTCTGCTTGGGGACGGTTGCAGCCTTGCCCGCGGCCTTCGGCTTCGTGGCGGGCTTCGCCTTCGCTGCGGGCTTCGCCTTTGGCGCGCTGGGCTGGGCTGGCGCTTTCTTCCCCTTCTTCTGCGGTCGGGGTGGCTCAGAAGGCTCCGGCCCCTCGGCCGTTGCCGCCTCCTGCTGCTGCTCCATCTCGATGACGGCCAGGGAGGCGACAGTATCGCCCGGTGCGGGCCCGATGATGGAGACGCCCTGGGTGGACCGGCCCTGAACCGCGATCCCGTCCATCCGCGTGCGCAGGACGATGCCGTCCTGGGAGATGACGATGAGCTCTTGGGACTCCCTTACCATGCGGGCGGCTACCACCGGGCCGGTCTTCTCCAGCACCTTGAAGGTGATGACCCCGCCGCCACCGCGGTGATGGACGGGATACTCCTCGACGGGCGTCCGCTTGCCGAAGCCGTGGGCGCTCAGGGTGAGGAGCTCATCGCCGGCCGACACGATGTCCATGCTCACTAGCCGCGCGCCCTTGCCCAGCCGGACGCCCCGGACGCCGCCGCTGGCGCGCGAGGCGGAGCGGAGCTCAGCGACCGGGAAGCGCACCGACTGCCCGTCCGAGGTGACGATGAGCACTT
Organism: Chloroflexi bacterium RBG_16_68_14; assembly: GCA_001796995.1. GTDB lineage: Bacteria > Chloroflexota > Dehalococcoidia > DSTF01 > RBG-16-68-14 > RBG-16-68-14. The sequence continues at coordinate 9,275 of MGOB01000011.1, forward strand.
CGTCGCCCTCCTCGGCGAGCTTCGCCGAGACCAGCACGTCGTTGGCCTCCAGGTCCATGGCGATGAGCCCGGCCCTCCGCACGGAGGCGAACTCGGAGAGGGAGGTCTTCTTCACCTCGCCCGTGGCCGTGGCCAGGACCATGGCGTCCTTCTGGAAGTCGCGGGCCGCCACCACCGCCGTCACCAGCTCTCGCTGGTCGATCTCGATGAGGTTGATGAGGGGGATGCCCCGCGCCTGGCGGGAGGCGTCGGGCACGTCGAAGACGCGGAGCCGGAAGACACGGCCGCGATCGGTGAAGAAGAGCAGGCTATCGTGGGTGTCGGCGACGACCAGGCGGTGGACGGCGTCGGCCTCGCGGGTGACCATGCCGGTGATGCCGCGGCCGCCGCGCCGCTGCGGTCGATAGGTCTCCAGCGGCAGCCGCTTGATGTAGCCCCGGTTGCTGAGGGTGATCACAGCCTCCTGGTGGGCCACCAGGTCTTCCTCGGTGAACTGCTCCACCTCCTGGGCCACGATCTGAGTGCGACGCTCGTCGCCGTATTTCTGTTTGAGCTCCCGGACGTCCTCCTTGATGATGAAGTCGATCTTGCGCGGGTTGGCCAGCAGGTCCTCCAGCTCGTTGATCAGCTGGATGATCTCCCGGAACTCGTCCTCGAGCTTCTGTTGCTCCAGGCGGGCCAGGCGGCGCAACTGCATGTCGAGCACGGCCTGGGCCTGCCGGTCGCTCAGGTTGAAGGGCCGGGCCATGAGCCGCTGCTTCGCCTCTTCGGCGGATTGGGCGCGGCGGATGGTCTGGATCACCTGGTCCAGGTGCTGAAGAGCGGTGAGCAGCCCCTGGAGGATGTGCTCCCGCTCCCGCGCCTTCTCCAGGTCGAACTCGGCGCGGCGGCGGATCACGACGCGCCGGAAGTGGATGTACTGCTCCAGCGCCGTCTTCAGGTTGATCACCCGCGGCTGCCCTTCCACCAGGGCCAGCATGTTGACGGGGAAGGTGGCCTGCATGGGCGTGTGCTTGAAGAGGGCGTTCAGCACCTGCCGCGCCTGTCCGGTGCGGCTCAGCTCGATGACGATGCGCATGCCGTGGCGGTCCGATTCGTCCCGCAGGTCGCTGATGCCGTCGATCTTCTTGTCCCGCACCAGGGTGGCGATGCGTTCGATGAGGGCGGCCTTGTTCACCTGGTAGGGCAGCTCGCTGACGATGATCTGCATGCGGCCGCCGCGGGCCGTCTCCTCGATGTGGGTGCGCGCCTGCACGACGACGCGGCCGCGCCCGTCGCCGTAGGTCTGCTTGACCGCGTCCCGCAGCACGTCCTTGCGCTTGCCCTCGGCGTCGTACTCGTGCTCCCGGCGCAGCCGGTAGATGATGCCGCCGGTGGGGAAGTCCGGCCCCTTGACGACCTCGGCCAGCTCCTCGGTCGTGGTCTCCGGATCGTCGATGAGCCTGGCGAGGGCGTCGCAGATCTCGCCCAGGTTATGGGGCGGGATGCTGGTGGCCATGCCCACGGCGATGCCGCTGGCGCCGTTCACCAGCAGGTTGGGCAGGCGGGCGGGCAGCGGCATCGGCTCGCGCAGGCTGTCGTCGTAGTTGGGGACGAAATCGACGGTGTTGCGGTCGATGTCCGCCAGCATCTCCTCGGCGATGGGGGAGAGGCGCGCCTCCGTGTAGCGCATGGCCGCCGGCGGGTCGTTGTCCACGCTGCCGAAGTTGCCCTGCCCGTCGATCAGCGGGTAGCGCAGGGAGAAGGGCTGGGCCATGCGCACCATCGCCTCGTACACCGGGGCGTCGCCGTGGGGGTGGTAGCTCTTGAGCACCTCGCCCACGATGCCGGCGCTCTTCCGGTACCGGGAGGTCGGCCGGAGGCCGAGCGCGTGCATAGCATAGAGGATGCGCCGCTGGACGGGCTTCAGGCCGTCGCGGGCGTCCGGCAGGGCGCGCGCCACGATCACGCTCATGGCGTAATCGAGGTAGGAGGCCCGCATCTCCTCCTCGATCTTGACGGGCCGGATCGTGCCGATATTGCCGTCGGTCGTCATAGGCGGCTCACTCCTCCAGGAGGCTCAGGGGGCCATCCTGCGAGCTACGAGCGGGAACACGAGTTTGAGGGGGTAACCACCGCCGCCGCCACCTATGACAATACCGCCTAGACTCTCTGGCAGAATTCGCACCAGAGTTCCGATGTCGTAGTCATAGTTGCTGTCCCGCTCGTTCTGGAACTGCTGAAGAAATGCGATCCAGTCACCAATCATGGGTGATTCGTCAAGCTCGAAGGGCTGGTCAGGCGCTTGCGACCGAAGGTACGACAAGTGCTCGGGAAACTCCTGGAAGAAGCGTTGAGCACCATAGAAGGCCTGCTTGATGTGCCCCTGTCGATTTGTCTGGTCGACGTTCTTGTGGATCTTCACGACTTCCTCTGCTGCGAACCCGGGTTGAGCAGAACACCATCTTATGAACTCGCTGAGGGGAATCAAAGGCGCCGGCCCGGGCGGAGGAACCGGTGCCACCTCTCTGACGAGGTCTAGCAGAGCTTCCTTTTGGTCGGCCATCGTAAGGCACTGACCTACGAATGCGCCGTATTCCGCTAGGCTTGTAGGCGACAGAAGTCTTCGAGTTTCCTCGGCATATCCCAAGACCTCTACGATTTCGGGCGGTTCGACGACGCGAACAATCTCGATGTTGTCGCTCCAGCCGCCACGCGTTAGGTTGCCGGACCCGACCCCAGCAAGCACGTCGTCGGCCAGCAGGAGTTTCGCATGAAGAACGTTTGAGGTGTAAAGGCGGACTTGCCGCTTACCGGCGTGCCGCTGAAGGAACTCGAGAACGACGTCTGGATCGCTGGCTCCTGTGATCCAGTCACGGGAGTCCATTCTCGTCCAAAGTTCAACCGATCTCACTGTCGCGGGTATCGCGTCCTCCACGAGGGCGATCCCGTAATGCTTGATGAAGGGGCTGCAGATCAGAAGGCGTTCCCGCGCGGCCTTGACTACTGTCGCGATGTCGCTCGCGTCCGGGACCTTCCAACTCACGGTTTAGTCGTCAGGCAGCAGAGCTGGCTGGTATTCCTTGGCCTGGAGCTTGAGGTCTTGGCGACCGCCCGGAGCTGAGGGGGTTTGGCCATTCCCACGCACTGGGGGCTTGAGCCTCTTGTCCGCGGCGGCCAGGCGAATGCTGCCCCTGACGATCCTGAAAGAGGAGGGCTCGTTGGCTGCGAGCTGAGCCAATAGCGCGGCGAGGTCCTGGTCAGTTGCGCTCGAGACGCTGGCGTGGACGGCTTGGAGCAAATGGAGGGCTGTTTGGTACCTCCGCACTCCATTAAGGTTCCTGCGGTTCTTGTAGTCTGCGGTTAGTAGGGCATCGGCTTCCACTACGGGATCACCCGTGCCATTGTCGAAGATCCGCTCAAAGCTCTCCCATACTTCCGGCTTTGCGTCCTTGGGCAGCGACTTGCGGCTTGCCGTGCTTAGCAGTCGCTTGGAACCGGCCAGGTCGACGGATTTTGCCCAGATGCGAATGCGGCGTCCAGCCTCTTCAATGGGCAGCGTTCCTGGCCTCCCTCCAAACGCCTTGCTCTTGACTACGGCCGAGCAGAGAGCTGCCGTCTCGTTCGGCTGCTGAAAGCCAATCCGACGAACCGACTCCCGCGCGTATTCGGGCGATATCTCGATACCTAGCCAGCGTCGTCCCAGGCTACGCGCAACCTTGGGCGTGGTCCCGCTGCCCGAAAACGGATCAAGTACAAGTTGGCCAGCCTTTGATGTGGCTCTGATTATCTTCTCTGCGATCTCCTCCGGGTATACCGCGATGTGAGAGGATTGCTCGGTCGTCCCGAATGCAACTCGATCGACCTCCCATACGTTCCCCGGGTTGCGCCCCCAGAAATTGTTCCGCTTGTCAAGCTCTCGGGACCGCTCTCTAACTGAGTCGACATCGAAATGGGGATTAGCTTCGTAGCCATCCGGCTTTACGTACCAGAGTATGGTCTCGTGCTTGTTGGTGTACTTTCGCTTGAACGCGAGTCCTCCAAAGTATCGCCAGATGATGCGGTCCCAGAGGATCATCTGATTCGGCGGGTTTCTAAAGAAAGGATAGGTGACAATGTCGATGGGCAGTATGTCTCCGGCAGTACCGTTCTGTACCTGCGTGTAGCCGGTCTGCCAGAAGAGCGAGCCGTGAGGCTTCAGGACGCGCTTCAACTCGTCAATTACCGCCTGGAGAAAGCAGAGGTATGCGTCAAGTGCCTTTCTATCCTTGTGGTTCCCCTTATAGTCCTTGTCGATGTTGTAGGGAGGACTCGTGTGGATCAGATCCACGCTGCTGTCTGGCATGTGGCGGAGCGCTTCTGCACAGTCGCCCACGACGATGTGGTTCTCGACCGCGTCCAAGGCTCCCGCGTCCTCGCCGAGGCGGCGAGTGAATTCGTTAAGCGTTATGAGCATATTGCTGGTAATATGATAGCACGGCTGTTCCGTATGCTCTACTTCGCCCAGCGCACCTCGTACAGCCGCACCGGGTCCTCGAAGCCGCGCAGCGCCGCCTCGCCCCGGTCCGAGAAGAGGAAGCCCTTGCCCGCCACCAGCTCCCGCACGACGTTGGAGGCGAAGATCCGGCCGGGCTCCGCCTGGTCGCAGATGCGCCGGGCGA
>MGOB01000011.1:13937-14263 GCA_001796995.1 Chloroflexi bacterium RBG_16_68_14
GAGGTCATCGCGGTCCCGCACCGGCTCGCCCGCGTTGAGGCCGATACGGACGCGGATGGGGGCGTCGGGGCGCTCCTGGTTGCGTTGGGAGAGGGCGCGCTGGATCTGGATGGCGCAGTCCAGGGCGCGCGCTGCTGATGGGAACGAGGCCATGATGCCGTCCCCGGTGTGCTTGATCTCGGAGCCGCCGCAGGCGGTGAGCGCTTCCCGAACGATGGCGTCGTGCTCGCCGAGGAGCTCCTGGGCCCTGGCGTCGCCCAAGCGCTGGGTGAGGGTGGTGGAGCCCTCCATGTCAGTGAACAGCAAAGTGACGGGCGCGCCGGCGA
>MGOB01000011.1:14352-19032 GCA_001796995.1 Chloroflexi bacterium RBG_16_68_14
GATGGCGCGCAGTACCGATGCGGCGTCGCCCTGGAAGGGGAGGTGGTGGTCGCCCTCCAGCGGGAGGAAGCGGGCATTGGGCAGCAGCGAGGCCACTCGCCGCCCGAACTCCAACGGCACCGCGTTATCGTCCCGCCGGTGCAGCACCAGCGTCGGCGCGGTGATGCGCGGCAGGTAGTCGCGGACGTTGGTGTGGAAGAACCCTTCCTCCAGAATGCGGGCGGCGATGTCACCCGAGCTGGACGCGCGCAGGTAGCTCAGCCCGTATCGTTCTTCCTCGCGGTCGGCGTCCGGGTGAATGAACCCCATGGTGGTCCTGGCGCCCACGCCCCACTCCGCCCGGATCAGATCGACCAGCGCTTTGGCGAGCTTCAGGTCCGCCTGGAATCCCTCGCAGAATGGGGCATACAGGATCAGGTTCTTCACCCGCTCCGGGTGCTCCGCCGCGTAGACCATGGCGGCGGGCGTGCCCTGGCTCCAGGCGAAGATGGTGAAGCGCTCCAGTTGGAGCTGATGGACGACCGCTTCCAGGTCCCTCAGCCGCGCCTCCAGCGACAGGTCGTCCACCGCCCGGTCGGAGAGGCCGGTGCCGCGCCCGTCGTAGCGGACCAGCCGGTGCGAGCGCGCGAGCCACTGGTAAAACGGCCCCGACGGCTCCCCCTGCCACTCCAGCTCCAGATGACCGACCCAGCCGGGCAGACAGACCAACGGTTCGCCCGCACCGACGACGGCGTAGGCGATGCGGACGCCGTCCTCTGTCGTGGCGAACTGGATGCGCGGCACCTCGGAAGTGGTCATGCCCGCTCAGCTACCTTCCGTGCCTCGGCCACCAGCGCCTGGAACAGGCGCCGCATGCTCGGCGCGAAGGCGGCGTGCTCCTCCTCGCGCCGCTCAGGGTGCCACTGGACGCCCACCACCCAGCGGTGCGTCGCGCTCTCGACAGCCTCCACCAGGCCCTCTGGCGAGGCGGCGACGGGCGCCAGGCCCGGCGCCAGCGTCTCCGGCAGCACCGCCTGGTGGTGGCGCGAGTTCACCTCCACCTCGTCGGCGCCCAAGATGCCGCGGAGCCGGCTGCCCGGCGCCAACTCGATCGTGTGCCAGCGCGAGGGCACGCCCTCCGTCTTGAAGTCCGCCCGGTGGCCGTCGCCTTCGATGTGCTGGAGCAGGCGTCCGCCCAGGGCCACGTTCAGCAATTGGTGGCCGCGACAGATGGCGAGGACAGGGAGGTCCTGCTCGAGCGCGCGTGCGAGCGCCTCCTCCTCGAAGTCGTCCCGGGCGGGGTCGGTCTGCTTCACTTTGGGGTGCGGCGCTTCGCCGTAGCGCTGGGGCGCCACGTCCAGCCCGCCGGTGAGGATCAGGCCGTCGAGGTCGGCCACGTCAACCGGCGGGCTGCGCAGGTCGACGGGCTCGCCGCCCGCCTCTCGGACCCGTTCCCAGTAGTCCCTGATGCGCTCGCCGGGCACGTCCTCCCAGCAGGTAACGCCGATGCGGGGTCGAACAGCAGTCATAGGGGGTGACCTCTCGCCCGCAGGATACCATCGGTGCGGGCGGGCTGCTAGCGCGGTCTCTTGACCCTAGCAAATGGAACGGGCGGAGGTCGGTGCCTCCGCCCCTGGTCGAGGAAAGACGGTGCTCGTGGCTCTACTCTTCCAGCTCCTCGTCCTCCGCTTCCTCGGCGGCGGCGGCCTCGTTCAGCCGGACGTGGCCCTCCTGGAGCACGTGCTCGTTCTCCCACGTCTCCCGGCCTTCGCCCTCGATCTCTTCCTCTGCCTCTTCCGCCAGCTCCAGCTCCTCTACCTGAGCCCCGTGGCGGAGGAGGCGCTCCTTGGTGTAAGGCCGCATACTCTCGGTGGGGACGGCGGTGGGGAAGGAGGGCCGGCCGGCCTGGCTGGGGTCCTGGTAGGTCTCCTTGATGATGATCCGGCACGCGTCGCCGCTCAGGCTGGTGACGGCAGCGGCGTACTTGTTGCCGCCCTCCATCAGCTTGAGGAGGCGCACCCGTAGCTTCGGCTCCACGACGCCGATGAACTCGCCCTTGGGCGTCTCCGCGGCCAGCGTGCTGCCCCGGGGCCGAAGCTCCACCCGGTCGCCGGCGTTGAGGGTGGCGAGCACCTCCGGCACCATCTCCTGGAGCTTGGTGACAGCGCTCTTGCCCATCTCCTCGATGAAGAGCGATGGGTCTACGTGGCTGGTATCCGCCTGGGCGGCTCCCGTCCTGGCCAGGACGGTCAGCCGCTCCAAGTTCTTCCTGGCGATCTGGTTGGTAGAGTCCAGCTCCAGCGCCTTTCTGTAGGCTTTTTTCGCGTCCTGGTAGCGGCCTAGCTCCATCAGGGCCTTACCGAGCCGGTTATGGGAGTCCGCGTCGTTGGGGAAGAGCTTGAGGATGGCGCGGTTCGCCGCTACCGCTTCCTCCCAGCGGCTCTCCCGGGCGAGCTGGATGGCTGTATCTGCCTGTCGCCGTCTCGTCTGCGCCTTCTCTTCGTCGTGAAACATGCGGTTCACCTGGGATCTCACGGCTCTTATCCGAGCGATTGTAGCGCCGCCCTCTGGGGTGTGCAAGGCGGGAAAGACAAAAAATCTGTCAAAATAATCCCCAACAGTTGTCGGCTTGAATGAGGCCCGGCTCAAGTGGGGGGAAACCCCTACCGAGGCAAAGGGTCTCGAGGCCAGGCGGGGCCAGTGGCCGAACGCCGCAACGCTGGTCGGGGTGGGCAGATTTGAACTGCCGACCTCACGGTCCCGAACCGTGCGCTCTAACCTGGCTGAGCTACACCCCGACCGGGAAGCTACTGCATGGTAGCAGAAGGCTGACCGGCCTGTCGAGATGACGTTTGCTCAGCCTCTCTGCGGGGGCTACACTGCGCGAGGGCGAACGATGCACGTGCTGATGCTCTGCGCCCTCGAGGTGTGGGCGCTTCCGGACGGCGGCGGCGCCCCTACGCTGTACCGGACGCTGCGCGCCTACGGCGAGTGGGGCCACCGGGTGACCTTCGTGGCGCCTACCGTCGGGGCGAACCACTTCTCGCCTACGGGCCGGCCCCGCAACGCTAGGCCGGCCCCGCCTCCCGATATCCCGGGCGTCTCCTTCGAGCGGTTCCACCTGCCCAGTCTCCAGGAGTCGCGGCTGCCGCTGCCCGGCCTGCTCGCCAAAGCCGACCAGAAGCTGCGCTTCGCACTCCTGTTCCCCTTCCTCGCTGCCCGCCGCGCCGCGCGGGTGCTCATGCGGGAGCCGGTGGACCTCCTCTACGCCTACGAGGTGCACGGGGCGCTGGCGGCCCGTCTCCTGCGCCGGCGCTGGCGACTGCCGACCGTCGCCCGCTTCCAGGGCACGGTGCTGTATCCGGCGCTGTCCAGCCCTCTCGCCCGCTGGCGCAAGTACGAGGAGGTGTTGGCCCTCCGGCTGCCCGCGAACCTCTACCTGATGACCAACGACGGCACCCGCGGCGACCAGGTGCTGGCCCGCCTGAACCCGGCGGCGACGGAGAAGCTGCGCTTCTGGCGCAACGGCCTGGACCTGGAGCGCCTGCGCCCCGCCGGGCCGGAGGAGCGCGCCGAGCGGCGCCCTGCCCTCGGCCTGCCGGACGATGCCTTCGTGCTGCTCACGGCATCGCGGCTGGCGGCCTGGAAGCGGGTGGACCGCGCCATCGCCGCGCTGCCGCACATCCTCCCTTCGCTCCCCAACGCCCTCCTCCTCGTCGTGGGCGACGGCGAAGAGCGAGCGAACCTGGAGCGGCAGGCCCGCGAGCTGCGGGTGGATGCTCGCGTGCGGTTCGCCGGCGCGGTGCCCCAGGAGGATGTGCTCGGCTACATGCAGGCCGCCGATTTGTTCCTGGCGCTGGCCGACCTCTCCAACGTAGGCAACCCCCTGCTGGAGGCGATGTGCTGCGGCCTGCCCATCGTGACCGTCGATGCCGGGGACACCAGCGACCTGATCCGCGAAGGCGAGACGGGCCGTCTGCTGGCCTCGGGCGACGCGATGGCCGTCGCCCGGGCCGTCATCGCCTTGGGGGAGGACTCCTCGGAGCGATGCCGGCTGGCGGCAGGGGCGCGCCGCTACGCCGAGGAGCACTTCTGGACGTGGGAGGCGCGGCTGCAAGCGGAGCTGGAGGAGGTGGAGCGGCTTGTCGGAGAGCACGTCGGCGCCGGCGAGGCCAGGGCAGTCCGCAGTGGGACCGTCTGAGGTGGGCGGCCCCGCGGAGGCCGGGCGGCTGCGCCTGGGGTTCCTGGGCCACGTCAACCTGGTCTTCCTGACCTACGTGGCCAACGCCGCCCTGGCCTTTGGGGTCGCCGTCCTGGTGGCCCGTGCCCTGGGGCCGGAGGGTCGAGGCGTCTACGCCCTCTTCCTGCTCTCGGCCTCCATCACGCAGGCCATGCTCAGCCTGGGGCTGGGCGTCTCTGCCGTGTACTACCTGGGGAAGCGCGCCTACCCGCTGGCGCGCATCGTGGCCGGCAGCCAGCAGGTGACGCTGGCCTCGGCCGCCGTGAGCGGGCTCCTGGTGCTCCTGGCCTGGCCGGTGCTGGGCGATGCGTTGCTCGACCGCGATGTCCCCTACTGGGTCTTCGCCTTCGCCGTGCCCTTGTTCCTCAACTACAGCGTCCTCACCACCATCCTCCAGGGGACGAGCCGCTTCCTGGCCATGAACGCCGTGATCCTGGCCCAGCCGCTGGTCCTGCTCGCCC
>MGOB01000011.1:19086-20034 GCA_001796995.1 Chloroflexi bacterium RBG_16_68_14
CAGGCGCGACGCTCGTTGCCACGCTGCTGGCGCTGGCGCTGCTGGGGCGGCCGGCGCTGCGCCTCTCCGAGCTGCTGCGCATCGACTGGCCGTCGCTCCGCGAGCAGGTGCGCTTCGGCGTGCAGGGGCAGGTGGGGAACCTGGTGCAGCTCCTCAACTACCGGCTCGACCAGTACCTGGTGCTCCTTTTCGTGAGCACGGCCGGGGTGGGGATCTACGCGGTGAGCGTGACCGTGAGCCAGAGCGTCTGGTTCTTCGCCAACGCCGTCGCCGCCGTGCTGCTGCCGCGGCTGACGGCGGCGGACGCGGCGGACGCCGCCCGCACGACGCCGCTGGTCTGCCGCAACACGCTGCTGGTCAGCGCGCTGGCGGCGCTGGGTCTGGGGGCGGTCTCGCCCTGGATGGTGGAGGCCCTCTTTGGCGGAGAGTTCGGTCCGTCGCTGGAGCCGCTGCTCTGGCTGCTGCCGGGGACGGTGGCGCTGGCAGGATCGAAGATCCTGACCAGCTACATCTTCAGCCAGGGCCGCCCCCTGACGAACAGCTTGATCACCGCTGCCGCCCTGGTCGTCACCCTGGCGGCCGACTTCGCGCTCATCCCGCCCTTTGGGGTGACCGGCGCCGCCATCGCCTCCTCCCTAGCGTACGGCGCCCACTTCGCCTTGTCGCTGGTGGCGTACCGAAGGCTCTCCGGCGGGTCGGTCTGGGAGGCCGTGTTCGTGCGCGGCGAGGACCTGCGGCGCTATCTGGAGGCGGCTCGCCAGCGGCTCGCCCCGGCCCAGCCCTAGCGAAATGATCGAGCCCGTCCCGCCGGAACATCGCCTGCGCCTCTGCGTGGTGGGCGATCTGGACGGTGTGCACACGCAGAGCTGGCTGCGCTACTTCGTCGAGCGCGGGCACGAGGTGCACGGTGTCTCCTACTACGCGCCGGCCCGGCCGCCGGAGGGCGTG
>MGOB01000011.1:20098-25257 GCA_001796995.1 Chloroflexi bacterium RBG_16_68_14
GGGGCGCGGCCGGGCCTGGCCCCTCGTCTGGGGCGAAGCCTGCCACCGAGCCTGCAAAGGCTGGCCAACCTGCTCCGCTATCGACAGGCCGGCCTGCAACGTGTCGTGGAAGGCCTGGCGCCAGAGGTACTCCACGCCCACTACCTGGTCGAGCACGGCTTCTACGCTACCGCCGCCCACTACCGGCCGTATGTGGTGAGCGCGTGGGGCTCCGATGTGCTGGTGGAGGTGGCCCGCTCCCCGCTGAACCGGGCCATCGCGCGCTTCGTGTTGGCGCGGGCGGACCTGGCGACGGCGAACAATCGGTACATGGCACGGGAGGTGGCCCTCAAGCTGGGCATGGACCGAGCGCGGGTGCAGCACATCGTCCTGGGCGTCCAACGCGACCTCCTCGGCCAGCCCGAGACCTCGGTCAACGTTCGGCCGCCCGCGCCGGACCGCCCACCCACGGCCATCAGCACCCGCTCCCTGGACTTACCCCTCTACAACGTCGATGTGATCGTCCGGGCGATGGCCCAGGTGCGGACGCGGATACCGGGCGCTCGACTGGTGGTGGCGGGCCAAGGGCGCCTGCGCCCGCAGCTCGAAGCGCTGGCGCACCGGCTCGGAATCGAGGAGACGGTACGGTTCGTCGGCTTCTTGTCGCAGGAGGAGTTGCGAGACGCCCTCGTAGAGTCCGAGGTCTTCGTCTCGGTGCCGTCGTCGGACGCTACCTCGGTGGCGCTCCTCCAGGCGATGGCCGTCGGCTGCTTCCCCATCGTCTCCGATCTCCCCAGCCAGCAGGAGTTGGTGGAGTCCGCCCCTGGCGGACAGGGCCTCCGCGTGCCCGCGCGCGACGTCGAGGCGCTGGCCGAGGGCATCGTGCGCGCGCTGGAGGACCGGGAGCTGCGCCGGGACGCCGTCGAGCGCAACCGGCGCTTCGTGGAGGAGTACGGCGTGCTCGAGACGAACATGGCGAAGATGGAGGCGTGGTACTACCGGCTGGCCGGCCGAGCAGGGGAGGCAGAGACCGTATCGTCCGACTAGAGGCGCTCGCGGTTGCGGCCGCCGCTACGCCTCGATCTCGCCGGGGATGCGCGGCTGGGCCGTCGTCGGTGGATCAGGAATCGGCGTGGGCTCCAGCAGCTCGATGCGCATCCGCCGGAACTTGGCGCTGGTCTGGGTGCCGCAGTACAGGCCCACGCGCCCTCCCTCGAGGAAGTAGGTCAAGCGCACCGTCAGGACCGGCTCCGGCCGGTGGTACACCCGGACCGACGCCTCCAGCCCCTGCACGCGCACGCTCACCGGCAGCCACTCGCCCCGGCTGTACGGTGCCGAGCCGCGCTGGTTGTTCACGTAGGCATCCGTCCACCACGGCACCATCCCGTGGGCGACCGGCAGGTAAACGACGTTGTTGGTCGCGCTGGAGCCCTGGGGCATGAGCCAGACCAGGTCGTAGTTGTCGGTGTCCTGGGCTCGGAAGACGACGCCGGGCCAGGTGCCCACCTCCGGCTCCGGCGGCGGCAGCACCAGGAGATCGAGGCTGAACTCGTAGTCGCGCCAGGCCGGGTCGCCGGCGATGGCCACTGTGCCCCCCTGCCAGTCCAGGATGCGGTTGTCGGGCAGGGAGAGGACGGGCTCCCCGTCCTCCACCGTTGCCACCCAGTCTCCTCGGTTGGTGGTCCAGCGGCGCAGGGACTCGTCCGCGACCTCCCCCGCCAGCACGACTTCGCCCAAGGCCCCTTCCTCCTTTGCTCCAGGCGCGCCCTATCTTACTACGCCTTGCCCCCTCATGTGCAGGGCACCAGCGGCCTGTGCTGAGCCGGAGCCTGGCTCTCCTCGTTGTCGCGCCGTACACTCAAGGTTGGCCATGCGCGTCGTCTACCTGGCAGATGCGCCCTACGTCCATACTCGGCGCTGGGTGGAGCACTTCGTTCGCGCCGGCTGGGAGGCCCACGTCGTCTCCTTCCGCCCGGCCGAAGTCGAGGGCGCCCGCGTGCACTATGTGGGCGGCTTCGAGCGGCTGGGCAAGTTGCGCTACCTGCTCCACGCCGGGCGGGTGCGACGGCTGGTGCGGTCGCTGGAGCCGGACCTGCTCCACGCCCTCCACCTCACCAGCTACGGCTTCCTGGCCGCCCTCTGCGACGTTCGCCCCACCCTCACCTCGGTCTGGGGCACCGATGTGCTGGAGGCGCCCCGCTGGAGCCCATTCCACTACCTGCTCACCCGCTACGCCCTGTCCCGGGCCGACCACATCACTGCTACCGGCCTCCGCCTGGCCAACGCCACCCTCCGCTACACGCCGCGCGCCAAGCCCGTGACCGTGGTTCCTTACGGGGTCGATCTGGCGCGCTTCCAGCCGCGGGCGCGGAACGGCGCCCGACCCAGCGAGGTGGTCGTCGGTGCGGTGGCCCGTCTCTCGCCGGAGAAGGGGCTGGACGTGCTGCTGCGGGCGGTCGCCCGGCTGGTGGCAGAGGGCATGCCGCTGCGCGTCGTGCTGGCCGGCGACGGCCCCTGGCGCGTCCGCCTGAGGCGGATGGCGGAGCGGCTCGGCATCGCCGGGCGGGTTGACTTCCGCGGCGAAGTGCCCCACGAGCGCGTGCCGGAGGTGCTGGCGGAGCTCGACATCTTTGTCCTGCCCTCGCGGGCAGAGGGGTTCGGGGTGGCCGCGCTGGAGGCGCAGGCGATGGAGCTGCCCGTGGTCGCCTCCCGCGTCCACGGCATCCCCGACGCGGTGGAGGACGGCCACACGGGGCTCCTGGTGCCGCCGGGCGACGCGGAGGCGCTGGCCGGAGCCATCGCCCGCCTGGCGGAGGACGCCGAGCTGCGGGCCGCCATGGGCCGCGCCGGTCGCGCCTTCGTGGAGGGACGCTATCGCTGGCAGGAGAACGCAGCGCAGATGGAGCGGCTCTACCGCCATCTGCTAGATTCGTTTACACAGGCAAGCCCTCGTGCTACCGTACCGGAGAGCTAGCTGCATTCCACTCGGGTCGGGCTTCAGCCCGACGGCGCTCTTCGCGACACCTGCCCGCCGGCAGGCGGGGGCTGAAGCCTGTCCCACGGGTGAATGACAGTGCCTGACGAGGTACCTTTCCCCTTCGTCTCCGCCATCGTCCCGATGCGCAACGAGCGACGTTACATCGAGCGCTGCCTCCGCAGCCTGGCGGTCCAGGACTATCCGCCCGACCGCTGCGAGGTGATCGTCGTTGATGGCGGCTCGGACGACGGCTCGCGCGAGCTGGTGGAGTCGATGCGGGAGGAGCTGCCCAATCTGCGGCTGCTGGAGAACCGCGGGAAGCACACCGCCCGCGGCCTGAACATCGGCCTCGCCTTCGCCCAGGGCGAGGTGATCGCCCGGGTCGACGCCCACGCCGCCGTCGCGCCCGACTTCCTGCGGGAGAGCGTAGCGGCGCTCCGGCGCACGGGCGCCGACGTGGTGGGTGGGCCCATCCGGACCCTGGGTGAGGGGTTGGCGGGCGAGGCGGTCGCCCTCGCGGTCTCCTCCCCCTTCGGCGTGGGCAACGCGGTCTTCCGCTACAGCCAGAGGGAGCAGTGGACCGATACGGTCGCCTTCCCCGCCTACCGCCGCGATGTCTTCGACCGCACCGGTCCCTTCGCGGAGATCGACGGCGGCGAGGACGATGAGTTTCACTACCGGCTGCGGGACGCCGGCGGCCGGATCTTGCTGACGCCTGCCATCCGCTCCACCTACTACGCCCGCCGCTCCTACTGGGAGCTGGCGCGCCAGTACTTCGGCTACGGCCAGGCAAAGGTGGTGGTGCTCTCCCGTCACCCGCGACGGACCCGGCTGCGCCAGTTGGTGCCTTCGGCCTTCGTGCTGGCGCTGCTGGGCTCGGCCGTCGTCGCCTTCTTCGGTGGGCTCCTGGTCTTGCCCCTGGCGATCGTGGTGGGGTCGTACGTGACGACGACGCTAGTCGCCTCCTTCGTCGTGGCGCGGCGTCATGGCTGGCGCCACTTGCTGCGGCTGCCCGTAGCCTTCGCTTGCATGCACCTGGCCTACGGGCTGGGGTTCCTCAGCGGGCTAGCGCGGCGGGCATTCGGCCAGCCGGTGGCGACGCCCCGGGAGGCGGAGGCGCCGTGAGCCCGGCCCTCGCCTCGGCCGCCCCGGTTGCCAGCCGCCGCGTTGCGGACGCCTCGCCCTACGAGCGTCTGAGCGCCGCTGAGCGCTACCTGCACCTCACCCGGGACCGGGCCTTCCTGGCCTTGCTGGGGCGTCGCGGCTTCGCGCGGCTGGCCGGCCTGCGCATCCTGGAGCTGGGCTGCGGCGAGGGCTCGCTCCTGCGCAGCCTCCTCTACTACGGGGCGGACGCGGTCAGGCTGGAGGGCGTGGATATCGACGCTGGGAAGGTGAGCCGGGCGCAAGGGTCGCTGGCGGGCCTCCGCCTCGCCGTGGGCAGCATCGCCGCGCTGCCCTATCGCGACGGCGCCTTCGATCTGGCCCTCGCCTTCACCGTCTTCACGTCTGTACTGAACGGTCGGGCGCGGGAGCGGGGCGCGGCCGAGGCGCTGCGGGTGCTCCGCCCCGGCGGGCTGCTGGTGGTGTACGACTTCTGGATCAACCCGCTGAACCAGGACGTTCGCCCGCTCCGCGCCGGCGAGCTGCGCGCCCTCTTCGCGCCGCGGCCGGTGGAGGTGGAGCGGGTGACGCTGGCGCCGCCCATCGTGCGGGCGCTGGGCGGGCGGCCCGGCCTCTGCGCGCCGCTGGAGCGGCTGCCCTGGCTCCGCACCCACCTGCTGGCCGCCGTGCCGAAGGAGGGCTGACCGTGGGCGAGGACTTCCTCCCCTTCGCGCTGCCGGACATCGGGCAGGAGGAGATCGATGAGGTGGTCGAGACCCTCCGCTCCGGCTGGCTCACCGGCGGCCCGAAGGTGCGGGCCTTCGAGGAGAAGTTCCGGGAGGCGGTGGGCGCCGAGCACGCCGTGGCCCTCTCGTCCTGCACCGCCGGGCTCCACCTGGCGCTGCTGGCGGCCGGCATCGGCCCCGGCGACGAGGTGATCACTACGCCCCTCACCTTCGCCGCCACCGTCAACGTCATCCTGCACGTCGGCGCGAAGCCGGTCCTGGCTGACATCCGCGAGGACGACTACAACCTCGACCCGGTCGAGGTGGAGCGCCGGATGACGCCGCGCACCAGGGCGCTCCTGCCCGTCCACTACGGC
>MGOB01000011.1:25277-27192 GCA_001796995.1 Chloroflexi bacterium RBG_16_68_14
CGAGCTGCTGGCGCTGGCCCGAGACCGCGGGCTGCGGGTCATCGAGGACGCTGCCCACGCCCTGGGCGCCCGCTACCGGGGACGGCCCATCGGCGCCCTGAGCGACGCCGCCGTCTTCAGCTTCTACCCGATCAAGGCGATTACCACCGGCCAGGGAGGCATGCTCACCACCAACGACGGCGCGCTGGCCGAGCAGGTGCGGCTCCTCAGCCTGCACGGGCTGAGCAAGACCGCCTGGGACCGCTACTCGGAGAAAGGGTCGTGGGCCTACCAGGTGCTCGCTCCCGGCTTCAACTACGTCATGACCGATATCCAGGCCGCTATCGGCATCCACCAGCTCGACCGGCTGGAGGCCTTCCAGGAGCGCCGCACCTACCTGGCCGGCGAGTACGACCGGCTCCTGGCCGACCTGCCGGAGGTGGTCCGGCCGCCCGTGCGGGAGGACGTGATCCACGCCTGGCACCTGTACCCCATCCGCTTGGACGTAGAGCGCCTGCGCCTCGGCCGCGACCAGTTCATCGAGGAGCTGCGGGGGCGTGGTATCGGCACCTCGGTCCACTTCATCCCCATCCACTTCCACCCGTACTTCCGGGAGACGCTGGGGCTCTGCCCCGGCGACTACCCGGTGGCGGAGAAGGTCTTCGCCGGTCTGGTCTCCCTCCCCCTCTATCCCCGCATGCAGGACAGCGATGTGGCCCGAGTGGCCACGGCGGTCCACGAGATCATCGAGGCCGGGAGGCGGTAGCGGTGGCGAAGCGCGCCTTCGACCTGCTGGCGGCGGCGGTGGGGCTGGCCGTGCTCTCGCCGCTCATAGCGGCGGTCGCCCTCGCCGTCAAGCTGGAGTCGCCGGGGCCGGTCCTCTTCCACCAGCTCCGGGTGGGTAAGGATGGCAAGCTCTTCACCGTGCACAAGTTCCGGACCATGCGGGCCGACTCCCAGGATGACGCCTCGATGCCCGTGCCCCAGGTGGCCGACTTCACCGCCTACGTCTTCGACCCGCTCTACGGCGGCAAGCAGTACACGCGCATCGGCGGCTTCCTACGCTCCAGCAGCCTGGATGAGCTGCCCAACTTGGTCAACGTCCTGCGGGGCGAGATGTCCATCGTGGGCCCGCGGCCGGAGGTGCCGGAGCTGGTGGCCCAGTACCCGCCGGAATACCACCGGCGCCATTCGGTACGACCGGGCATCACCGGCCTCGCCCAGGTGAACGGCCGGGGCAGTTTGACCTACCAGGAGGGGTTGCTCTACGATCTGGATTACGTAGACAAGCATTCGTTGGCGCGGGACCTAGCGATCCTGCTCCGGACCGTGCCGGTCGTTCTTAGCCGCAAGGGCGCTCATTGAGAGAGGAAGGGAGTCCCAAGAGGCGAGAGCCAGGAGGGCCGTGGGTGCCGCATCAAGGGCGCCCACGGACTAGTGGAGTGCGCGCTGCCCTCGGCCGGGGGATCCGGCTCCTGCCCGTGCTCGTGCTCGATGCGCTGCTGGTGGTGGCCAGCTACGCGGCGGCCCTCGCCCTCAGGTTCGACGGCGCCGTCCCGCGCGTGTCGATGGTCTTCTTCGGCCAGGTGATCGCGGTCATCGTACTGGCCTATCTGGCAGGCAACTACTTCTTCGGCATCTACCGGACGGCCTGGCAGTACGCCAGCATCGCCGACGCCATCAGCCTGGCTTCGGCCGTCGGCCTGGTCTCCATCCTCCTCCTGGGGGTGAACGTCTTCCTCACGCCCAGACACATCCCGCTCACCGTCACCGGCATCGCGCCCGCCCTGATCTTCCTCTCCATGGGCGTGGCCAAGCTGTGGCCGCGGCTGCGCGCCCAGACGCCCTTCGTCGGGTGGGGCGAGCCGGCCCAGCGGGTCCTCATCGCGGGAGCGGGGCATACGGGGCAGATGCTGGCCCGGGAGTTCCTCCAGCA
>MGOB01000012.1:0-101 GCA_001796995.1 Chloroflexi bacterium RBG_16_68_14
CCTATGACATCTTCCGCCTCCAGCTCCACGAACCGGTGCACGGGCAGGGCGATGTTCACGTCCAGGAGGACGTCGCGGTTATTGGTGTGGAGGTGGCAGGC
>MGOB01000012.1:349-950 GCA_001796995.1 Chloroflexi bacterium RBG_16_68_14
GTCATCGAGCCTCCCTTCCGGCTGTTGCCAGTGCCATTCTAGCAGCCGCTAAGCCAAACAAGATAGCTAGCGGTCCCGACCGGGTCTCCCGATTCTTAACCAACCGGTGCTTTCATGTCTGTAACACCAAAAGCCCCTTCTGGTTCTTTATCTATGAGTGCACCCGAAAAGCGGAGATAATGACGATTGCTTAGCCAACACGAAGACCTCTATATCCCGCACGACGAACGCACCCTGCGGCGCGTCCAGCGCAAGATTGACGAGGTGGACAAGCAGGTGCGCGCCTGGTCTGACTTCCTGGTTGAAGTCCTTCCCAAGGGGCTCGCTCTGCTGGACGCGGAGCTGGACCTGCTGGCCCTCTACCTCGCTCATCAGCGGCGGCGCAACCTGGAGCTGGACGAACAGAACGGCAAGGAGACGCTCCGGACCCGTCTCGGCAGGTACGTCCCCTTCCTCGCCGATGATGAGGACGAGTGGGAGATAGTGAACGCCGCCCACCGCATGGTCTCCACCCGCCTGGAGGCCGACATCGACCGCGCAACCGACTTCTTCTGCCGCGACCACGGTCTGCCCGGCCTGGTGGAGCCCGTGATCGACTGGC
>MGOB01000012.1:962-4571 GCA_001796995.1 Chloroflexi bacterium RBG_16_68_14
GCCATCCGCTACCTGGCGCAGCGGATTCATCACATCGCCTGCCAGCTGGACCTTAAGCACGATCTGGTGACCTCGCCGCTGCGCTTCGAGCTGGCGCTCACGGCGCGCGACCTGGCCACGGACGTGGTGGACAAGCGCCGCGTCATGTTCGCCCTCTTCGAGCCCGCGGAAACTACCTAGCGCCCCGCGTTCGGCCCCGCTCCCCTATAATCAGGGCCATGCGACCGCTCGTGATCTCTCATGCCGCATGCGGCGGCCACGCGCCCGAGAACACGCTCGCCGGTGTGCGCGCCGCCCTCGAGATAGGCGCCGACGCCATCGAGATCGACGTGCAGGCCAGCGCCGATGGCATCCCCGTGCTGATGCACGACCTGACGCTGGACCGGACGACCAGCGGCAAGGGAGACCTCTCTTCGTTCACGGCGGAGCAGCTCTCGACCCTGGACGCCGGAGGCGCCCGGACGGGCGGGCGTCCGCCCGAGCCCGTGCCCACGTTCGCCCAGGCGCTTGAGCTGACGGGCGCGCGGGCGCTGCTGGTGGCGGAGATCAAACGGCCGGGCTGCGAGGAGGCCCTGGCAGACGTGGTGCGGTCCGCCGGCGCACTGACGGACGTGATGGTGTGGTCCTTCTTGCCGCCGGCGCTGGAGGCGATGCGCCGGGCGGAGCCACGGCTGCCCGGCGGCCTGCTCGTCGCGCCGCAGAGCATGGGCAACTGGCCCGCCATGCGAGAGCTGGCGCTGCGGTTGGGGCTGCAGGCGGTGAGCGTCTTTCACCTGAGCCTGGACGCGGAAGTCGTCTCGCAGGCGAGGCGCAGCGGCCTCACCGTATACGCCTGGACGGCGGACGCGCAGGCCCACATGCAGCGCCTCATTGAGCTGGATGTGGACGGGATAGTGACGAACTTCCCTGACCGGGCGCTGGCGCTGCTGGGCCGGCGGCTTGCCGGGCGTCCCTGACCCGTATCCGGCGCGCTTTTGCTATACTCGAATAGCGTAGGGGCGTAGCTCAGCTGGTAGAGCAGCGGTCTCCAAAACCGCAGGTCGCGGGTTCGAGTCCTGCCGCCCCTGCCATTGCCAAAACCGCAGGTGCCCACAGATACGGTTCAGCTTAGAATGGAGGTATCCGTGGGCACCAAGAAAAACCGCACAGCGCATGAAGACCTGCGGTCTATGCGGTCACTACCCCCTGAAGACCAGCGGTCTTTCGGCCCTCCGAATCTGGGAGACCAGCGGTCTATGCGGTCAGACCCTCCTCTCCAGATAGGACCGGGCCCCCTGCTGCGCAGTTTCCTCCGCCGCATGCGCAGCGAGGGAAAGTCCCCCACGACGATCCGCCGCTACGACGGCCTCATCACCCAGTACCTGCGGCGCGCGGCCAGGACGGGCTACCCCTGGCCGCCTTCGGCCGAGCACCTGAGTGACTACTTGGCAGGCCTGCGCGACGACGGCATGGCCCGCAACACCGTGAGGAACGCCCACGTCGCCCTGCGGGCCTGGTTCAACTGGCTCAGCGCCGAGGGCGAGGTCAGCGAAAACCCGTGCCTGCGCCTGAAGACGCCGAAGATGGAGGACGTCAGCCCCGACCCCTACACCGACGACGAGGTCAGGGCGATGCTGGCGGCCTGCCGGGGCAGGGACTTCATGGCGGCCAGGGACGCCGCAATCGTTGGCGTCCTCGCCGACACCGGCCTGCGGGCCAGCGAGTTCTGCGGCCTGGAGATGGAGGACGTGGAGCTGGACTCCGAGCGCATCAAGGTCCTCGGGAAGGGCGGCCGGCACCGCTTCGTCGGGCTGGGCGTCGCGGCCCAGGCGCTGCTCGACAGGTACCTGAGGAGGCGGGAGAGCCGCCGCCCCGAGCTGTGGCTGGGCCGCTCCGGGCAGCCCCTTACGACGTCCGGCCTCTACCAGGTCATCGAGCGGATAGCCCGTCAGGCCGGCGTACTCAACCCGGGCGTGCACCGCTTCCGGCACTATGCGGCGACCGCGATGATGCGCCGCGGGATGGGGGAGATGGACCTGGCCAAGTTCATGGGCTGGAGCACCCTTGCGATGGCCCAGCGTTACACCAGGCACGAGGCCCAGGAGCGGGCGCTGAAGGCCCACCGCGAGCACTCACCGCTCGACTCTCTCTAGCCCTTCGGCACGGCGTTCGCGGCATGGTAGTATCATCTCGGCCGGTGAGGCGATCCAGGCACGGCGCCCGTGCGGCGGGAGATACATCTATGACCAGCACCGCCCAGGTGCTTCCCGACTACCTCAGCCCGGGACTGCGCATCGTATTCGTCGGCACGGCCGTCGGTGACGCCTCGGCCCGGAGGGGCCACTACTACGCAGGCCCCAACAACGTGTTCTGGCCGCTGCTCCACGAAACGGGGATCGTCGCCGCCCGACTGGGGCCCGAGGACGATGCCCGCATCAACGACTTCGGGATCGGCCTGACTGACCTTGTGAAGGACGTCCACGCCAGCGCCGACTCAGAGCTGGCAGAGGAGACCCTCCACGCCGGCGTCCGCAAGCTCGTGGCGAAGCTCAGGAAGTTCGCCCCTGACGTCGTGTGCTTCAACGGGATGAACGCCTACACCGCGTTCAAGGGCCGGCGGCCCCCGCAGTTCGGGCTGACCGACGACCGGATCGGTGCGTCCCGCGTCTTTGTCGTGCCGTCGACCTCAGGCCGGGTCAGCAGCGCGCGCCGTTTCGACGGCCGGACGCGTCGCCAGTGGTTCGCCGAGCTCTCCAAGCTCGGGCGGGGCGCCGATCGCCCCACCCCTCCGCTGCCAGCATCCGCGAACGCGGGTCGCGTTGGACAACGCGAAGCCAGCCCGGTCACTCTCCACGAAGAGCTGGCCACCATACTCGGGAGACGCGGGAACCGGTGGATGAGCACGAGCGAGCTGGCAGAGCTCGTGAACAGCAGGGGGCGCTATCGGAAGAGGGACGGCTCGCCGGTGACGGCGTTCCAGGTACACGGGCGGACCAGGAAGTACACGGACTTGTTCGAGCGCGACGGCTCCCGGGTCCGTCTGATCCGGCCATAGGACGCATATAAGATAGGAAGCAGAGGAGCGGGCTCCTCCCTAGGCCGGGAGGCGCCCAAACACCTCGTCCGGGTCGAGCTTCGCCGTGCAGGCGGCGGCCCTCATGCCGATGAAGCCCTCAAGGTCGCGCTTCGCCGGCAGGTACAGCGCCGCCGGCACCGACCAGTTCTCAGGCTCCCGGCCCTTCTCCGCCAGCAGGTCTTGCGAGACACCGAACAGGTCGGGCGCCATGTGGTTGTGTGGTCCCTCGTCGCCGTGCTCCGTATGCGCGAGACCGGGGTGGTGGAAGTGCTCGTGTACGATACAGTCGGTGATCGCCTGCCTGATCCACGCCCACAGCACGGTGACGTCGTTTGTGACGTCCTCTTCGATGAGCTCGAGAACGTCCGGGAACGTCGGGCGTTCCCAATAGCGCTGGCGGCGAACAGCCAGGAGAAGCTCGGCGGCGACGCCGACGTGCCAAGGGTGGAGAGCACGCCTGCGCCTAGCAGAAGTCAGATCGTAGTACAGAGGCATTGGGCAACTCCTCCTTCTCGTTATCCGATCCCTTCACGGCATCCGAGGCTGGGACTGAC
>MGOB01000012.1:4582-5689 GCA_001796995.1 Chloroflexi bacterium RBG_16_68_14
GCCGTGCCGGGCTGCCGGACGCGGACATCAGCTTCACGAGACTGCGTATAATAACCGTTTCACCCAGTCTTGGGCCCATAGCGCTCCACGCACAGTGTCTCTCCCGATGAGCCACGACCTCAAGGTCGAACCGAACCAGGACACCGACAAAAGCGCCGCCTCAACCGCCGCTTCCGCCAAGATAAAGGTTGCCGCGTTATCCCAACTCATGCTATTACTTTGCGGTAGGAGTGCAGGATGTACCGCCCCGTGGTCGTCCCTCGACCGGACTTGGAGCCGCGCCCTGTCGAGGCTGTGAGTTCTAGCCTCGACGCCGCGGCCCGGGTTGGTCTGCGCCCGGTCCTATGCACCAGCGGCTGGCCGCCCCTAGCCATGACTGACCGCTGGCGCGAAGCGGTCATCGATCTTGTCAGGGAAGCGGAGCACCGGCTGGAGCCCCCCGTGCTGATGGCCGAGCTGCCAGCGATTGTGTTCGAGGAATTGCGCCGAGACTACGGCCAGATCTTCAGGGTGCCGAGATCTTCTTCGGCGAGGACCCTAGCGTCGGCGAGCCCGCAACTCACGAAGATGCTACATCGACGACCGGCCCGGTGGAAGCGCTGACGCGAGCGCATCCCGACGTCGAGACGTCGCGACGTCCTGACGTCACGACGTCATCGAGCGGGCCGGCGCGCGCGACAACAAGCGCGCGGGGGAGCGACGAAGCGCGCGAGTTCTTCGAGCGGCTAACGCTGCCGGCGGCGCTGAGGCGGAGGTTTCTGGCGGCGTTCAAAGAGGAGCACCGGTTCCACACGACGATCCGCCTGAGCAGAGAAGATATGGCCGCCCTCAGAGACCTGTGCTACGAGCTGGACGCCAGGATGGGCATCGCCGTCACCCGGAACGATGTTGGCCGCCTGGCGCTCCGTCTATTGCTGGAGGACTATGCCTTACGAAAAAGGAAGAGCCTCCTCGTTCAGATACTGGACGAGGAGAAAGAACAATACTGAACAAGGCGACGGCGCCATCGCCTTCGTGCCGAAGAACGAGCTGAACGTGCGGGAGATCTTCGCCCAGCGCGCGGCCCGGCTCGGCTATAGCATCATCGAGAGCAGAGCAGCCTTCCCG
>MGOB01000013.1:0-319 GCA_001796995.1 Chloroflexi bacterium RBG_16_68_14
GCGAACCAGGCGATGATCACGACGACGATGCCCGCGACGGCCAGGAACAGCAACACGATGTAGTGCGGGATCGCCAGGAACCACTTCACCAGCGGTAGCCAGCGGTTCAGCCCGGTCCTGGCGTCCGGGTACTGGATCTCCAGGTGGACGGCCTGCTCCTCGTCCGTCGATGGGTATTCGTCACGCAGCAGCGCCAGGTAGGCGCCGACCCGGTTCGAGAAGCGCAGGAGCTGCAGGTTCCAGTTGAACCACCAGCGCGGGTACTTCTGGCGGAACAGGATCATGACCAGCGGCGCGGCGAAGAGGAGCCCGCCGCCGC
>MGOB01000013.1:362-1010 GCA_001796995.1 Chloroflexi bacterium RBG_16_68_14
ACCGCCGCCCCCTGACACGAAGGCCAGGACGATGGCGATCGGGATGACGGTGAACAGGCGGAAGAACGTGGTGAGCCGGTTCAGCTCACGATCGGGGTAGTCCACTGAGAACGTAACCGGGTAGGGAACGTCGGTCTGCGTCATGTGGCACCTCCGTGACGGATATGGTGGCCCACTTGATCTGCACGGCCCTATTATGCGGGATTCGTCTAGTCCGTCGCGGTCTGTCAAGGACGAGTGGCGCAGGCTGATTGACATATAGAACTAATGTTCCGATAATGTTGCTACGCCATGCCTTCTCTCTACGCTGAGCTCCACGCCCACTCCAACTTCTCCTTCCTCGAAGGCGCCTCGCACATCGAGGAGCTGGTGCTGCGGGCGCGGGAGCTGGGGTACGAGGCGCTGGCCCTCACGGACCATGACGGCCTGCACGGGGCGATGGAGTTCGCCCAGTGCGCCCGCGCCTGGGGGCTGAGGCCCATCACCGGCGCCGAGGTCACACTCGCCCCACCCCCAGGCCACCCCGGGAAGGAGGAAGGAGGAAGAAGGAAGGGGGAGGCTTACCACATCACCCTGCTCTGCGAGACGCAGCGGGGCTACGCCAACCTCTGCCGCCTGCTGACCCACGCCCACCTGGACCACGAGCGG
>MGOB01000013.1:1101-1758 GCA_001796995.1 Chloroflexi bacterium RBG_16_68_14
TGGTGGCCGGGGGGCGCTACCGGGAGGCGGCGGAGGCGGCCCGCCGCTACCTGCGCTGGTTCGGCAGGGAGAACTTCTTCCTCGAATTGCAGAACAACCTTGTGCACGGCGATTCGCCCCGCAACCGCGCGCTGGCCGACCTGGCGGCGCACCTGCGCATCGGCGTCGTCGCCAGCGGCAACGTCCACTACCACGCGCGGGAGCGGCACCGGCTCCAGGACGTGCTTGTCGCTATCAAGAACCGCACGACGCTGGACGCCTCCCACCGTCTGCGCCGCGAGAACTCGGAGTACTACCTGAAGCCGCCCGAAGAGATGGCGGAGCTGTTCGCCGAACACCCACAGGCCGTCGCCAATACGCTGCGAATCGCCGAGCGCTGCCGGTTCGACCTCAGCCGCGACCTGGACTACCGCTTCCCCGACTACCCGGTACCGGAAGGCGAGACGCCCGACTCCTACCTGCGCAGGCTCTGCTACCGCGAGGCGGAGGACCGGTACGGACGGCTGACCCAGCCGGTGAAGGAGCGGCTAGAGGAAGAGCTGGCGCTGGTGGAGCGGCACGGCCTGGCCGGCTTCTTCCTCATCCACCGCGAGATACTGCGGCTCGCTTACCAGGTGGCGGAGGAGGTGCGCGGCCGCCCCTGCCACGCGCCGCCCG
>MGOB01000013.1:1976-2600 GCA_001796995.1 Chloroflexi bacterium RBG_16_68_14
TCGTCGCCGCCTTCCCCACCTACCGCATCCGCGGCGCCGTGCGTGAGGTGGGGAAGGCGCTGGGGCTGCCGCCCGCCGAGCTGGACCGGCTGGCGAAAGTGAGTGAGGGCGGCTGCTGCCGCGGCGGCTCCGCGAAGGAGATCCGGGCGGAGATGGCCCGCCTGCCCCATTACAAGGAGCGGCTCGCCTCACCCCTGTGGCGACACCTGGCCGACCTGGTGGAGCAGATCGCGCGCTTCCCCCGCAACATATCGCAGCACGTGGGCGGCCTGGTCATCTCCTCCCGGCCGCTCCTGGAGCTGGTGCCGCTGGAGCAGTCGGCCATGCCGGGCCGCGTCCTCATCCAGTGGGACAAGGACTCCGTGGACGACGCGCGCATGATCAAGATCGACTTCCTGGCTCTGGGGATGCTCTCCGCCGTGGACGAGACGCTGGACCTCATCGAGGAGCGGCGGGGGAAGCGCATCGACCTCTCCCGCATCGACTTCGCGGACGAGCGCGTGTACGACTCCATCTGCCAGGCCGACACGATGGGCGTCTTCCAGGTCGAGTCGCGGGCGCAGATGCAGACGCTGCCGCGGGTGCGGCCGCGCTCCCTGGAGGACCTGACGGTGGAGGTGGCGA
>MGOB01000013.1:2628-3807 GCA_001796995.1 Chloroflexi bacterium RBG_16_68_14
CGCCGTCAGCCCCTACATCCGCCGCCGCATGGGGAAAGAGCCCGTCACCTACGACCACCCATCGCTGGAGCCGGTGCTATCGGAGACGCTGGGCGTGGTGCTGTATCAGGAGCAGGTGCTCCAGGTGGCGATGGCGCTGGCGGGCTTCACGGCCGGCCAGGCGGAGAGCCTGCGCCGGGCGATGAGCCGCAAGCGCTCGAGGGAGGCGATCGCCAGGCTCAAGCAGCAGTTCATCGAAGGCTGCCTGCGTAACGGCGCTTCGCCGGAGACGGCGGAGGCGGTGTTCGCCAGGATCGCCGGCTTCGCGGAGTTCGGTTTCCCCAAGGCGCACGCCGCCGCCTTCGGTCTGCTCGCCTATCAGACGGCCTGGCTGCGCGCCTACTACCCGGCGGAGTCCCTCTGCGCCCTGTTCAACGCCCAGCCGATGGGGTTCTATGGCCCCCACCTGCTGGTCAACGACGGTAAGCGCCACGGGGTGGAGGTGCTGCCCCCCGACATCAACCGCAGCGGGGCTAACTGCAGCGTGGAGATGTATAATGAGTCAACTACAGTTTCACGAGTAAGGGGGTAAGCCATGCAAAAGCTGGCGATATTGGCAATAGCAGCGATGTTAGGACTGCTGGGAGCCTTGATAGCGACGAGTTTCTTTGGTGAGAGCTCTGGCCCAACGGTTAGCGCTGACCTGGGAGGCGACCAGGCTGACTCGGTGCGTTTCCAGAATCTTTTCCCGTTCCAGCCGGATTCGAGTCACGTATACTGTGGCGTCCAGGTCCGTAGTGAGCCATACGTACTGGACGTGGTAGTCACGAACCCGCCAAACCCCAATCCCGTCGAAGATCCCGAAGACCCGTTTGATGACGTCCTTCCCAGCCACGAAGGCGCGGGCTGGCTCCGCATGTTTCGACAGGACAGTGTTTATGACGAGGTTGAAGGTGACTGGATGACAGGCACTTTTGATACCTTCCTGGTCCCGGCCAACAGCTCGTTCAGCTTCAGCTTGACTCTGGGGGGCGTGCCGGGCGTGGACCAGATCGTCTCTTTTGCTTCGCCGCCCAAGGGAGACACATCTGGGGGAGGAGCAGACTTCAGCGGATGGGCAACCGTGCAGGCCCAACGAGGCGCGGTGGATCCGTTCATCGGCGACGGTAGGAACGATAACTTCTGCGTGAGCGCAGGCCC
>MGOB01000013.1:4108-4232 GCA_001796995.1 Chloroflexi bacterium RBG_16_68_14
AGAACCTCATCACCTGCGGTGTCTTCGACGGCTTCGGCCTGGAGCGCCGGGAGTTTCTCTGGCAGCTGGGCCTCATCTACCGCTCTGACGGCCGCAACGCCGTCGAGCGTCAGTTGGCCCTGCC
>MGOB01000013.1:4424-4566 GCA_001796995.1 Chloroflexi bacterium RBG_16_68_14
GGGCCTCGTCGTCTGTCGCCAGCGGCCCGGGACGGCCAAGGGCTTCGTCTTCCTGGTGCTGGAGGACGAGTTCGGCCTGGTGAACGTGGTGGTGAAGCCGGATCTCTATGAGAGGGAGCGCTCGCTGGTGCGGACGGAGCCC
>MGOB01000014.1:0-6916 GCA_001796995.1 Chloroflexi bacterium RBG_16_68_14
CCTTTGTCCCCTGGGTGGGGCCGATCGCGGGGCAGCTCCGAGAGGGCCGGGCAGAGCTTGTGGAGTTCGCTCGGTCGCTTCCCCAGGAGGCGTGGGACAGGCCGAGCCCGCTCCCGGGCTGGACGTACAAGGACCTGCTGGCGCACATCGGCAGGGGCAACGACCAGATCTTCCAGCAGCTCCTGCGCACCGTCGTCGCCGGGAAGCCGGTCGATACGAAGATGTTCGCGGTCGACACGGACGAGGCGAACGCGCAGGGCGTCGGCGAGCGGCGTGACCGCTCGCCGGACGAGCTGATCGCGGAGCTGGAGGACACCGGCGAGGAGATCCAGGAGCTGCTCTCGCAACTCCGCGACGAGCACCAGCACCTGATCCAGAAGGACCCGCCGTTCCACCTCGAAGGCTACCTGCGGTTCGTGCGCGAGGAGAGCCACGACTTGGAGCACCTGGCGCAGCTGCGCACCGCTCTGGAGGCTGAATGAACGCGGACACCCTTGACGTCGAGCGCATCCGAGCCGACTTTCCCATCCTGCGGCGGGAGGGGCACGGCCGGCCGCTCGTCTACCTCGATAACGCCGCCACCAGCCAGAAGCCGGAGGTGGTGATCGACGCGCTGGTGGAGTACTACACCACCTACAACGCCAACATCCACCGGGGTATCCACGCCCTGGCGGAGGAGGCGACCGCTCGCTACGAGGAGACCCGCCAAAAGGTGGCCGACTTCATCGGCGCGCCCGGCCCCGAATGCATCGTCTTCACCCGCAACACCACCGAGTCGATCAACTTGGTGGCCAACGCCTGGGGCCGCAAGAACCTGGGCCCGGGCGACGAGATCGTGCTCTCGGTGATGGAGCACCACAGCAACCTGGTGCCCTGGCAGTTCATCGCCAGGGCCACCGGCGCCCGGCTGCGCCACGTCGACATCGACGGCGAGGGCCGGCTCCTCTGGGACGACGTGGAGCGGCTCATCGGCGAGCGGACGAAGCTGGTGGCGATCACCCAGATGTCCAACGTGCTGGGCACCATCAACCCGGTGCGCCAGATCGCGGACCTCGCCCATCAGCGGGGCGCGCTGGTGCTGGTGGACGCCGCCCAAAGCGTGCCCCACCTGCCGGTGGACGTCCAGGACTTGGACTGCGACTTCCTGGCCTTCTCTGCCCACAAGATGCTGGGTCCCACCGGCGTCGGCGTCCTCTACGCTCGACGCGAGCTGCTGGAGGCGATGGACCCCTTCCTGGGCGGCGGCGAGATGATCAGGCGCGTCCGCCTGGAGGAGGCGACCTGGAACGACGTGCCCTGGAAGTTCGAGGCCGGCACCCCCAACATCGCCGGTGTCTGCGCCTTCAGCGCCGCGCTCGGCTACCTCCAGGAGCTCGGTATGGAGCAGGTGCGCGCCCACGATCTCTACCTGGCGCGGGAGGCGCTCCGGCGCCTGTCGCAGATCTCGGGGGTGACGGTCTACGGGCCAAAGGACCCGGAGGCGCGGGGCGGCGTGGTTGCCTTCAACGTGGAGGACATCCACCCGCACGACGTGGGGACGGTGCTCGACGGGCACGGCGTCGCCATCCGGGCGGGGCACCACTGCTGCCAGCCGCTGATGGGGCGGCTGGACGTCGTCGCCACCGCCCGCGCCAGCTTCTACGTGTACAATACGGTGGAGGAGCTGGACGCCCTGGTGGAGGGCATCGAGGCCGCGAAGAGGTTGTTCCGTGCCCCAGTCCATACCCGAACCTGAGTTCGACGAGCTCTACCGGGAGATCATCCTCGATCACTACCGGAACCCTCGCCACCGCGAGCCGCTGGCCGACCCGGACGTGGTGGCGGAAGGCTACAACCCCCTCTGCGGCGACGAGGTGGAGATGGGCCTCACGTTCGAGAACTCCAGGATCAAAGGCCTAAGCTGCCACGGACGCGGCTGCTCCATCAGCCAGGCGTCGGGCTCGATGCTCACCGAGGCGGTCATCGGCAAGTCGGTGGAGGAGGCGCGCCGCCTCATCGACCTCTTCACCAAGATGGTGACCGATCCTGAGGAGGAGCCCCCGGCCGAGCTGGGGGACCTGGAGGCGCTCCAGGGGGTGGCCAAGTTCCCGGTGCGCGTCAAGTGCGCCACCCTGGCCTGGCACACCCTGGGGGACGGCCTCAACCAGCGGGAGGCGGGCGGCCACGTCGCCCACCATGAGGAGTAGGAGGAGAGCCATGGACGAGCAGCGCATCCTCGGCATGCCGATGAACTGGGAGTGGGACCTGCGCAAGATCCTGCGCAACTACTGGAACCCGGACGACGACCGCCTCTTCCCGCCCAAGGTCTTCGGCATCGGCTGGGACGTGAACATGCACGCCGTGTTGCGGCGCGCCGGCTTCGCCCCAACCCAGTCGAAGGGGCCGGAGGAGGAATGAGGCCATGGCGGTCGTGACGGAAGAGCTCGTGCGCGAGGCGCTCAAGGACGTCTTCGACCCCGAGCTGCGCATGAGCATCGTGGAGCTGGGCCTCGTCTACGATGTCGATGTCCAGGACGGGAAAATCAAGGTGACCTACACGCTGACCTCGCCCGCCTGCCCCCTGGGCCCCGTCATCGATAGCCAGATCCAGGACCTGCTGATGGACCTGCCGGGGGTGAAGGAGGTCACGACGGAGCTCACCTTCAGCCCGCCCTGGGACCCGCGCACCATGGCCAGCGACGAGGTGAAGATGCAGCTCGGCATCTGGTAGGGCTGCTGAATGATGGCCTCTGCGGGTCGGGCTTCAGCCCGACAGCGACAGGCTGAAGCCTGTCCCACAGGGGATAATTGGGGCTTGCCAAGACGGACGGCGTGTCGTATGATGCGCGCATCTTCCCCACCGGGGGGTTTGCGGCGCGAGGGCTCAGGCCCTCGCGCCCGTATTCACCGGAAGTATCCGGCTCGATCTTGTGAAAAGTTGTGCAATGCCCGGTACTATAGGTAGACGTAACGAGGAAGGGATGGAACTGCTGAGCCCGCTCTACCGGCCGGACCAGGAGCGCGATGCCTGCGGTGTCGGCTTCGTCGCCGACATCTCCGGCAAGCGCGACTACCGCATCCTGGACATGGCCCTGGAGTGCGTGACCAACCTGACGCATCGGGGGGCGCTGGACGCCGACGCCAAGACCGGCGACGGCGCTGGCGTGCTGTTCCAGATCCCCGCCCCGTTCTTCCTGGGCGAGGCGGAGCGGCTGGGTGGCCGTCTGGATCGTCCCGAGGACCTGGCCGTGGGCATGGTCTTCCTGCCCGGACGCGACGGCGAAGCGGCGGGCCGCTGCCGCCAGGCGCTGGAGCGCGCCGCCTGCCGCCGGGGCCTAACCGTCTTCGGCTGGCGGGAGGTACCTGTCGACGCCTCGGTCCTGGGCGACGCCGCCGCCCGCAGCCAGCCCCGCATCGAGCAGATCCTGCTGGGGCGCCGGCCGGGCCTGACGGACGACGACTTCGAGAGGGCGCTCTACCTGGCCCGCAAGGAGGCGGAGCGCTGGGCCGCCCAGAAGGGCGTGGCCGATCTCTACGTGCCTTCCCTCTCCCACCGGACCATCGTCTACAAGGGGCTGCTGGTCGCCCACCAGCTGAAGAAGTTCTACCAGGACCTGCGCAACCCCCGGTTCGAGACGGCGCTGGCCGTCTTCCACCAGCGCTACGCGACGAACACCTTCCCGGACTGGATCCGCGCCCAGCCCTTCCGCATGCTGGCCCACAACGGGGAGATCAACACCCTCCAGGGCAACCGCAATTGGATGCGCGCGCGCGAGCCGGAGCTCCACTCCTCCCTCTGGGGTGAGCTGATCGAGGAGCTCAAACCCGCCATCCAGGAAGGGGGCAGCGACTCGTCGGAGCTGGACAACGTCCTGGAAGCGGTCGTCCTCTCCGGCCGCGACCCGCTCCACGCCCTGACGATGCTCATCCCGGAGGCGTGGGAGAATATGCCCAACATGCCCAAGCTGCGCCGGGACTTCTACGAGTATCACGCCTGCATCAGCGAGCCGTGGGACGGCCCGGCCAGCGTCGCCTTCAGCGATGGCGTCATCGTGGGGGCCACGCTGGACCGCAACGGACTGCGCCCGGCCCGCTATCAGATCACGGCCGATGGCCTCATCGTCATGGGCTCTGAGGTGGGCATGGTAGCCCTGGGGGAGGAGGGCATCGTCGAGAAGGGCCGGCTGGGGCCGGGCCAGATGATCGCCGTCGATACCGCCAGCGGCCGGCTGCTGAAGAACGACGAGATCAAGGACGCCGTGGCCGCCCGCCAGCTCTACGGCGAGTGGGTGCAGAAGCACCTGGTGCACCTGGACGACTACCTCAAGACCTGCTCCATCGAGACGATCCAGCCGGAGCACAACCTCGTCCAGCAGCAGGCGGTCTTCGGCTACACCCGCGAAGAGCTGCAGTACGTGATCAAGCCGATGGCGAGCGAGGGGAAGGAGCCCGTCGGCTCCATGGGGGACGACACCGCCCTGGCCGTGTTCGAGAAGCGGCGCCGGCTCCTCTCCTACTACTTCAAGCAAAAGTTCGCCCAGGTGTCCAACCCGCCCATCGATCCGCTGCGCGAGGAGCTGGTGATGTCGCTGGACGTCTACCTCGGCCAGCGGCGCAGCCTCTTCGAGGAGACGCCGGAGCACGCCCGCCTCCTCCACCTGAGCAGCCCGCTGATGGTGAACGAGGAGCTGGACGCGGTCAGGGCGCTGGACAATGACCACTGCTCCAGCGCCGTGCTCCCCTGCCTCTTCCCGACGGTGGAGGGGCCCGATGGGCTGGAGCGAGCGCTGCGCCGCCTCTGTCAGGCCGCCTCCGAGGCCATCGACCGCGGGAAGAACATCCTGGTGCTGAGTGACCGCAACGTGGACGCCACCAGCGCGCCCATCCCCATGCTGCTGGCCGTGGGCGCCGTGCACCACTACCTGATCCGCGAGGGGAAGCGCATGCGCGCCAGCCTCGTCGCCGAGACGGCGGAGGCCCGGGACATCCACCAGCTCGCCCTGCTCATCGGCTATGGCGCTAGCGCCGTCAATCCCTATCTGGCCTTCGAGACGATCAGCAGCATGTTCTTCTCGGGCGCCTTCAAGGACCTCTCGGACATCAACCAGGCGCTCTCCAAGTACGAGAGCGCGGTGGACGCCGGCGTGCTCAAGATCATGTCCAAGATGGGCATCTCCTGCGTCTCCTCCTACCAGGGCGCCCAGATCTTCGAGGCCATCGGCCTGGGGCCGGAGGTGATCGACGCCGCCTTCGCTGGGACGCCCTCGCGCGTGGGGGGTATCGGCTTCCAGGAGATCGCCGAGGACGTGCTGGAACGGCACCGGGAGGCCTTCCAGCCGAAGGACGGCCCGCACCTGGAGGACGGCGGCTTCTACAAGTTCCGCCGGGACGGCGAGTTCCACGGCTTCAACCCCGAGATGGTCCGCGTCCTCCACCGCGCCCTGGAGACCGGTGACGGCGAGAACTTCCGGGAGTACCTGCGGATGGTGGAGGAGCGGGAGGAGCCCGCCTCGTTGCGCGACTTCCTGCGCTTCAAGAAGGGGACGACCATCCCCATCGATGAGGTGGAGCCCGCCGGCAACATCATGACGCGCTTCGTCACCGGCTCGATGTCCCTGGGGGCCCTCAGCCCGGAGGCGCACGTCACCATCGCCATCGGCATGAACCGCATCAACGCCAAGAGCGCCACCGGCGAAGGGGGCGAAGAGGTGTGGCGCTACTACGAGCGCCGCGATGGCGACAACCCCAACAGCGCTGTCAAGCAGGTGGCCTCAGGCCGCTTCGGCGTGACGCCGATGTACCTGGCCGAGGCGCGCGAGCTGGAGATCAAGATGGCCCAGGGCTCCAAGCCCGGCGAGGGCGGGCAGCTTCCCGGCCACAAGGTCTCTCCTTACATCGCGGCCATCCGCCACACCCTGCCGGGGACGCCCCTCATCTCGCCGCCGCCGCACCACGACATCTACAGCATCGAGGACCTGGCCCAGCTCATCTACGATCTGAAGATGGTGAACCCGCGGGCCAAGGTGTGCGTGAAGCTCGTAGCGGAGGAGGGCGTCGGCACCATCGCCGCCGGCGTCGCCAAGGGCTACGCCGATGTCATCCTCATCTCCGGCGGGGAGGGCGGCACCGGCGCCTCGCCCCTCAGCTCCATCAAGAACGCCGGCCTGCCCTGGGAGCTGGGGCTGGCGGAGACCCAGCAGGTGCTGGTGCAGAACGACCTGCGCAGCCGGGTGATGCTCCGCACCGACGGCGGCTTCCGCAGCGGCCGCGACGTGGTGGTGGGCGCCCTCCTGGGCGCTGAGGAGTACGGCTTCGGCACGGCGGCCCTGGTGGCCGTCGGCTGCCAGATGGCCCGCCAGTGCCACCTCAACACCTGTCCCGTCGGCGTCGCCACCCAGCGGGAGGACCTGCGCAAGAAGTTCACCGGCACACCGGAGGACGTGGTGCGCTTCTTCGGCCACGTCGCCGAGGAGGTGCGCCAGATCCTGGCCGGGCTGGGCCACCGCAGCCTGAGCGAGATCATCGGCCGCATGGACCTGCTGGAGCCCGTCGATGAGTTCGACGACCCGCGGGCGCGGAAGGTGGACCTGCGTCCGCTCCTCTGGGTGCCGGAGGACGGCCGGCCCATCAGGTCGATGCAGGAGCGCAACGACCGTCACGAGGAGATCCTGGACGACCAGATCATGAAGGACATCGTCGACGCGCTGGACGGCAAGGGGCCGGTGAAGCGCTCCTATGAGATCCGGAACGTTCACCGGACGGTGGGCGCCCGCATCGCCGGCGAGATCGCGCACCGCTACCGGCAGCAGGGATTACCGGAAGGGACCATCGAGCTGCACTTCAGGGGCAGCGCCGGCCAGAGCTTCGGCGCCTTCTGCCACACCGGCCTGCGCCTCATCCTCACCGGCGAGGCGAACGACTACGTGGGCAAGGGGAT
>MGOB01000014.1:6930-11814 GCA_001796995.1 Chloroflexi bacterium RBG_16_68_14
GCGCCCGCCGGAGAACGCGCCCTACCGGAGCGACGAGAACGTGATCATGGGCAACACGGTGCTCTACGGCGCCACCGGCGGCAGCCTGTTCGCCAGCGGCCGCGCCGGCGAGCGCTTCGCCGTGCGCAACAGCGGCGCCAAGGCCGTCGTCGAGGGCGTGGGCGACCACGGCTGCGAGTACATGACGGAGGGGGTGGTGGTCATCCTGGGCGAGACGGGGCGCAACTTCGGCGCCGGCATGTCCAACGGCATCGCCTACGTGCTGGACGAGCACGGCAATTTCCCCTCCAAGCTCAACCCGGAGCTGGTGGCCATCAAGCGGGTCGCCGCCGGCGAGGACGTGGAGATCCTCCAGGCGCTCATCCAGCGCCACGCGCAGCTCACCGAGAGCCGGCGCGGCCGCGAGATCCTGGGGCACTGGGAGCGCTATCAGCCCCTCTTCTGGAAGGTGGCGCCCCACAGCGCCATGACCGAGGAGGGCCCCCAGACCATCATCCGCCGCCACCTGGAGAGCCTGCGGGCGGCGCTGGGGGTGGGCTAGGGCGGACCCGGCGCCCGGAACGTCATCGTGTAGCCGAGCAGTCCGTTCCTCCGCTCGAGCAGCTCGAACCCGAACGCGGCACAGAGGTCCTGGAGTGCGTCCTGGAACATGTAGTCGGGGTCGGTCAGCGTCTCGCTGAAGCCGAGAATGCTGCCCGGCTTCATGACGCGCCGCAGCTCCGCCACGGCGGCTGGCCGGTCGGGCACCTCACCCAGCACCGCCACCAGGAATGCCCTGTCCACGGAGCCGTCCGCCAGCGGCAGGTGCGTGGCGTCGCCCACGACCGGCTGGGCGGCGCCCGCGCGCGCCTCGCGCAGCCTCTCGCGCAGGATGGCGGCCATGCCCGGCTGGAGATCGAGGCAGAGGACGCGGCCCGTTGGGCCCACCATGCTGCTCGCCTCGATGCTGAAGTAGCCGGGACCCGGGCCCACCTCCAGCGCGGTGTCGCCCTGGCCCAGGCGGAAGCGTTCGAGCGTGGGGCGGACGGGCTGGAGCCGCCCGCGCAGGGGATTGAGGAGGCCTGCTGCGGCGCTGGCGGGATAGACGGTTCGGCCGCGCCGCTCGCGCAGCCAGATGCGCACGAAGAGAGCGGCGAGGGCTGAGACGAGGCCCCAGCCCAGGAGGAGCAGAAAGAGGGCGGCCTTGAGCGCGCGCATGGGCTCTGCTGGCTATCTGCCAGCCTATGCTGGCCTATCTCCAGCGGCGTGTCAAGCCCAGGAGAGCGGTTGGGCTTTGCTCTTGCCCTGTACGCGGCGCTAGGAGTTCTGCTCCGCCAGGACCTGGCGGAGCGTGTCTTCCACCAGGTCGATCCGGCTGCGCCAGGAGCCGAAGACGATCCGTGCCTCCTCCGCCGTCCGCTGCGCGCCGTACTCTCGGACGAGGTCGGCGAGCGCCTCGCCCGGATCGTCGGAAGAGCGGATGAGCTCGTCCAGCCTGCGGCTCAGGGCTATGAGTTCGTCCTGCGCCATGGCGACCACCTCCACCGAGATGGTCGGACGGCCGGGCCGGGCCGGTACTGCAAAATGGGGAATATCCGAGCGTGCATACCGGCGTCGCCGCCCCTGCGATCACGTTGCGGATGATGCCAGAGCCCCTACAATGGTAGGCGTTGGTACGCCTATCGGGCAGATCGTACGGAGGTGCCCCCATGGTCTCCCTGCGCCAGCTCTCGGTGCCGACGTCGAAGGCGCCCCAGTTCGTCGACATCACCGATGCCGTCCAGCGCGAGGTGGAGGCCTCGGGCGTGCGCGAGGGGGTGGCGCTGCTGCGCAGCCGTCACACCACCGCCGCCCTCACCTGCACCGAGGGCGACCCCACCATCCACGAGGACTGTCTGGAGCTGCTGCGCGAGCAGATGCCCCTGAGCCGCCGCTACCGCCACTCCTACGAGGGTGCCGAGAACGCCGTGGCCCACCTGGCGGGGATGATGGTCTTCGGCGAGTCTACCTGGGCGCCGATCCGGGACGGCAAGCTCGACCTGGGCACCTGGCAGCGGCTCTTCCTGGTGGAGCTGTTCGAGCCGCGCACGCGGACGGTGGACGTGGCGATCCTGGGGGAGTGAGCCGACGCTCAGGATGGCTACCTACGGCACCGACCGACAGAAGTCACGCACTTCTGCATTGAAGCGGGTCGCCTGCTCAACGTTACTCAAGTGGCCAGCCCCTGGGATCATTGCCAGCCTCGCCCCTGGAATCGCATCGCGAAACTGCTCAGCGACGCTCATCGGCGAGCGCAGGTCGGCTTCGCCCCAGAGGACGAGAGTGGGCACGCGTATCTGCGGTAGGAGGTCACACTCGTCCGCGTTTGCGATGGCGTGCGCCATCACGCGAAAGCCGGCGGGATGGAATTCGGACATCATGGACGCGACTTCATCTGCGAGCTTAGGCGGTGCAGCTTGCGTAAGAAGCCCGGGTATCCATTCGGGCACGAACTGGCTTGGCTGCATGGTGGACTGCCGCAAGCACGTCTCCAGGCGCTCGCCCGCTGCCGCCTCCCCGAGGGAGCCTTTCCACCCGGCGTAGGTATCCGCCAGAATCAAGGACCTGACCTGTTCGGGATGACGCCGGTAGAACTCCTGCGCCAGTACCCCACCCCATGAGAGGCCAAGAACGTGCGGCTGGCCCAAGTCGAGCGCGTCTACGAATTCTGAAAGGCAGTCTGCGTACTCCGCCAGGCCAAAGGTGTCGGGTGGATCGGACGACTCGCCCGCGCCCGGCGCGTCCCAGGCAATGACGGTGAACTCGTCAGAGAGGTCAGCGAGCTGTGGACGCCACGCCCTGCTATCTTGAAGAATTCCGTGCAGCAGGACGAGCGCCGGTCCCTTGCCTGAGCGCTGATAAGCCACCTGTAGACGGCCGATCTGGATGCTAGGCATTCTCGCCGCGGCCTCCTCGTCGAAAGGTAGCAGAACTGGCGCAGGGCAACCACCGTGTCGTACCCTCCGTCCTAAGCAGTTGATTCACCGGCTAGTGTAAGGGGTACCCGTGCGGAACGCGAGCGGCCGCCCAAGCCAAGCACCATCAGCAGTCTCGCTAACCGACCCCACCATCCACGAGGACTGCCTGGAGCTGCTGCGCGAGCAGATGCCGCTCAGCCGCAGCTACCTCCACTCCTACGAGGGCGCCGAGAACGCCGTGGCCCACCTGGCGGGGATGATGGTCTTCGGCGAGAGCACCTGGGTGCCGATCCGGGGCGGCAAGCTCGACCTGGGCACCTGGCAGCGGCTCTTCCTGGTGGAGCTGTTCGAGCCGCGCACGCGGACGGTGGACGTGGCGGTGCTGGGGGAGTGACAAGAGGTGCACAGGTATGACGTATGACAGCGCTCGTCGTCAGCGGGACGTCTACAATCGTTGGTGGCGTTGGTATGACTTCAGCACGAAGCTCGCCGAGCTTACGAGAGGGTTTTCCGACATCGCCGAGCGGCGCAAGGCGGTCGGTCGCCTCGATCTGAAACCAGGCCAGCGCGTGCTAGAAGTCGGAGTTGGAACAGGCGAAAACCTCCCATTGCTGGCGGAATCTGTCGGCGCAACGGGCAGGCCCGTGGGTCTCGACATCTCTACTGCGATGCTTAGGCGTTGTAGGCAAAAGCTCGATCGCGACGGAGTCCGCGCGGATTTGATCGAGGGCGAGGCAACCAATCTGCCGTTTGCCGACGATGAGTTCGACGCTGTCCTGAACTTCGGTAGCTTCAATGGCTTGGATAACAGAGAACGGGCTCTCGAAGAGATGATGCGGGTGGCCAAGCCTGGCGCAAAGATTGTCATCGCCGATGAGGGAATGGCGAAAGAGAGGCGGAATACGTTTCGTGGGAAGTTGTTTCTGCGATTCGATCCCTGGCTTGGCCTCGAGCCACCGCTTGAGCTTCTACCACCCAATGTACGAGACCTGCACATAACCTGGTTCCGCGCGGACTACTGGTACCTCGTTGACTTTGTGAACGAGCAGGACTTGGGAGACGGCATGACATGAAATCCCTTACCGAGTACCTCCGGTTCAACACCAGGAAGCGCCGGGACCTGGTCAACATCACCGACCGGCTCGCGGAGATTGTCCAGCGCTCCGGCGTGCAGGAGGGCTTCTGCCTGGTGAGCGCCATGCACATCACCGCCTCCATCTGGGTGAACGATGACGAGTCCGGCCTCTGGCAGGACTTCTGGGAGCTGCTCGAGCGGCTGGCGCCCTTCGGGCCGGATTACCAGCACCACCGCACCGGCGAGGACAACGGCGACGCGCACCTCAAGCGCACCCTCGTCGGCCACCAGGCGCTGCTGCCCGTCACCGAGGGCAAGCTCGACCTCGGACCGTGGGAGCAGGTCTTCTACGCGGAGTTCGACGGCCGGCGCCGCAAGCGGGTGGTGGTGAAGGTGCTGGGGGAGTAGGGTAGTGGTTCGGTCGCGCCTGGCTGTCTTCTGTGCGCTCCTGGCCGTCGGTCTCCTCGCTGTGCCTGGTTCCGTCGGAGCCTGGCGGGAGCCCTCAGCCCAGGAGCCCGTCCTTGCCATCGTGGATGGCCGGCTCTTTGACGGCACCGGCGCGCCTGTTATCGAGGACGGCGTCGTCGTCATCGAAGGCAACCGCATCGTGGCGGCGGGGACCGCTACCTCGTCCGCCCCTCCCGCCGCCACCATCGACGCCGAGGGCGGGCTGATCATGCCCGGCGTCATCGACAACCATGTGCACGTGACCACGGACCTGGCGCAGGGGCGGGACATCCTCACCCCCTGGCTGCGGGCCGGCGTGACCAGCCTCGTCGATACCGGCACCGTGCGCGACAACGCAACGATCGGCGACACCACGATTGAGAACGGGATCGGGCTGCTGAGGGCGCTGATCGACGGCGTAGCGGA
>MGOB01000014.1:11824-12153 GCA_001796995.1 Chloroflexi bacterium RBG_16_68_14
CCCGCGTCTTCATCGCCGGGCCGATCCTCACGGCGCCGGGCGGCTACCCGGCGACGCGGGGGGAGCAGTTTTCGGCCCTGGTCGCGCAGGACGTGACCGGCCCCGACGACGCCCGGGCGCGCGTTGCGCACCTGATCGACGAGCAGGATGCTGATCTGATCAAGGTGGCCATCGAGGCCGGGTTCGACGCCGATTACGGCGACCCGGGCTGGCCGGTGCTGGACGCCGAGACCCTGGCCGCCATCGCCGAGGAGGCCCACGAGCGGGGACGTACCGTCCGCGCCCACGTGACCCAGCCCGGGGAGCTCCGCGCCGCCATCGATGCCGGC
>MGOB01000015.1:0-3602 GCA_001796995.1 Chloroflexi bacterium RBG_16_68_14
GGCGGGCATCCCCTGGGCCGGCTACATCGCCACCGCCTTCGCCTGCCCCTACGAGGGCGCCGTACCCACCGGGCAGGTCGTTCGCATCGGCAAGCGCCTGCGGGAGCGGGGCGCCTACACCGTCGCCCTGGGCGACACCATCGGCGCCGGGAATCCGCGCCAGGTCTCCGCGCTGGTGCGCACCCTCCAGGACGCCCTCCCCGATACACCACTCCGGATGCACTTTCACGACACGCGAGGCACCGCCCTGGCCAACGTCCTGGCCGCCCTCCAGGAGGGAGTCGATAGCTTCGACGCGTCGGTGGGAGGCCTGGGCGGCTGCCCCTACGCGCCGGGCGCCGCCGGCAACGTGGCTACGGAGGACCTGGTGTACATGCTGCACGAGATGGGCATCGAGACGGGCGTGGACCTGGAGGCCCTGGTCGACGTGGCCCGCTGGATCGAGAAGCTGGTCGGCCGGCCGCTGCCCGGTCGGGTGAAGGCCGCCGGGACGAGCGTGGTAGTGAAAGCGCCGTGATCGACAAGGTCTTCCCTACCCCGGACGAGGCGCTCCACGACGTGTTCGATGGGGCCACCATCATGTTCGGAGGCTTCGTCACGGCGGGGACGCCCACAAACCTGATCCTGGCCCTTCAGCGGCGCGGCACCAAGGGCATCACAGGCATCGCCAACAACATCGGCCTAGGCGACAAGCTGGACGTCCTGTGCGAGCAGCGCCAGCTCGCCAAAATGATCGCTACCTTCGCCATCCGGGCGTCCGGGGCGCGTCAGAGCCTCTTCGAGGAGCAGTACCGGCGCGGCGAGGTGGAGCTGGAGCTGGTGCCCCAGGGCACTTTCGTGGAGCGCATCCGCGCCGCGGGTGCCGGCATCGGCGGCTTCCTCACCCGCACCGGCCTTGGCACCCTCGTGCAGGAGGGCAAGCAGATCGTGAACGTGGATGGCGTCGACTACCTGCTGGAGAAGCCGCTCCGGGCCGATTTCGCCCTCATCAAGGCCTTCAAGGCGGACCGGCTGGGCAACCTGGTCTACCGCGGGGCGGGCCGCAATTTCAACCCGGCCATGGCCACGGCTGCGGACGTGGTCATCGCAGAGGTCGAACACCTCGTCGAAACGGGTGAGCTCGACCCGGAGACCATCGGGACGCCGGGCGTGTACGTGGACCGCGTGGTGCAGTGCGAGCCGGTGCCGGTCCGCTGGTACGGATGAGGGTGCCATGACCGCAGGCCTGAGCCGCGAGCTGATCGCACTGAGAGTAGCCCGGGAGCTGCGCGAGGGCATGGTGGTGAACCTGGGCATCGGCCTGCCCACCCTGGTCTCCAACTTCCTGCCTCCGGACCAGCAGATCCTCTTTCAGTCGGAGAACGGGATCCTGGGCTACGGCAGGATCAGCGAGGAGGAGTTCGACCCCGACCTGATCAACGCCGGCGGCCAGCCCGTCACCCTGGCCCCGGGCGCGAGCTTCTTCGATAGCGCCACCTCCTTCGCCATGATCCGAGGCGGGCACATCGACGTGGCCGTGCTGGGCGGCCTGGAAGTATCGGAGAAGGGCGACCTGGCGAACTGGTATCTGCCGGAGCGGGGCGGTGGCTCCATCGGCGGCGCCATGGACCTGGCCTTCGGGGCCCGCCGGGTCATCGTGGCGATGACCCACACCACCGCCGACGGCCGCCCCCGCGTCCGGACGCGCTGCGAGTACCCGCTGACCGCGCCGGGCGTCGTCGACCTGATCGTCACGGACCTGGCCGTGATCAAGGTGGAGCCCGGAGGCCTGCTGCTCACAGAGGTGGCCCCCGGCGTCGACCCTGACTTCGTGCAGTCGCGCACGGAGGCGAGGCTGCGTCCGTCTCCCGACCTGCGGGAGATGGAGCTGTAGCCGCTGCGGTAAGTCCTGCCCTCCGGCGGGCTACGTTGACATCCCAGCGACTTTAGCGCACCATAGGTAGCGCTTGACGGGAGCCCAAGGTGCGCTGTTCATCATGCGGCCAGGAGAACCCGGACGAGGCGCGCTTCTGCATGGCGTGCGCCCATGCCCTGGCGCGCGCCTGCCCAAGCTGCGGCGCTGCCGCTCCACCCGAGGCGCGCTACTGTGCCTCCTGCTCCACTTCCCTAGAGGGTGCGCGTCCAGCGCGGGAGCCCAACCCCGCGCCTGCCCCTGCCCTACCCACCTTCATCGCTGCCGGCCGCTACAGAGTGGAGCGCTTCTTAGGCGAAGGCGGTCGTAAGCGGGTCTATCTGGCCCACGACGCTCGTCTCGACCGGGACGTGGCCATCGCGATCATCAAGACCGAGGGGCTGGACGCCGATGGCCTGACGCGGGTGCGCCGCGAAGCCCAGGCGATGGGCCGCCTGGGCGACCATCCCCACATTGTGACCGTCCACGACATCGGCGAGGAGGACGGCCAGCATTACATCGTGTCTCAATACATGGCCGGCGGCTCCGTCGACGACGTACTGCGCGCGGCGGAGAACCACCGGCTTCCCCTCGACCAGGCACTGCGCGTCGCCGACCAGGTCTGCCGAGCCCTGGAGCACGCCCACGCTCGCGGCATCATCCACCGGGACCTCAAGCCGGGGAACATCTGGCTGACGCAGGACGGCACCGCCAAGCTGGGCGACTTCGGTTTGGCCGCCGCCCTCGACCGATCGCGGCTGACCCAGGCGGGGACGATGGTCGGCACCGTCGCCTACATGCCGCCGGAGCAGGCCCTCGGCCGCCAGGCCGACGCCCGCAGCGACCTCTACGCGCTGGGATGCGTCCTCTACGAGATGGCCACGGGACGCCCCCCGTTCCTCGGCGACGATGCCGTCTCCCTCATCTCCCAGCACATCAACACCGGGCCGGTGGCGCCCTCGTGGCACAACCCGGAGGTGCCCCGATCGCTGGAGGCGCTGATCCTCCGCCTGCTAGCCAAGGAGCCGGAGGAGCGGCCGGAGAGCGCCGCAGCCGTCGCGCACGAGCTGAGCCGCATGCGGGAACGCCCAACGGAGCAGCTGGTCGGAGAGCGGACGGCCACGCCCGCCGCCGACCTGCAGGGGGTGGACTGGGGGCGCTTCGTCGGCCGGCGAGGGGAGTTAGATCAGTTGAAGGTGGCCCTCGAGAACGCCTTCTCCGGCCGCGGCTCGCTGGTCATGGTCCTCGGCGAGCCTGGCATCGGCAAGACGCGCCTCGCCGAGGAGTTCGGCGTGTACGCCGGCCTGCGTGGCGCCCAGGTACTCACCGGCCATTCGTACGAGGGAGAGGCGGCGCTGCCCTACCGGCCGTTCGTCGAGGCGTTCCGCCAGTACGTGGAGCGACGCCCGGACCCGCTGCTCCGCCAAGAGCTGGGCGACGGCGCTCCGGAGATCGCCAGGCTCGTCTCTGAGGTCCGCCGGCGCTTCCCCGACATCCCGGAGGCGCCCGCGTTGGAGCCCGACGCCGAACGCCTTCGCTTGTTTGAGAGCGTCACCGCCTTCGTCCGCAACGCCGCCGCCGCCACGCCGCTCGTCCTGTTCCTGGATGACCTGCACTGGGCCGACAAGCCGTCGCTCCTGCTTCTCCGGTACCTGGCGCGCGCCACCGGGGGCGACCGCGTGCTGATGCTCGGCGCGTACCGGGACGTGGA
>MGOB01000015.1:3694-6899 GCA_001796995.1 Chloroflexi bacterium RBG_16_68_14
AGGACGTGCTGGCCCTGCTCGTCGCCGTCGAGCCGTCAGAAGAAGAGGCGGTGGCGCGGCGGGGGCTGGCGGCGGCCCTCTACCGGGAGACCGAAGGCAACCCCTTCTTCGTGCGGGAGGTGCTCAGCCACCTGGTGGAGGAAGGGAAGCTCTACCGGGAGGGAGGACGCTGGACGAGCCGCGTCCGCACCCCCTCCGAGCTGGGCATCCCGGAGGGGGTCCGGGAGGTGGTGGGGAGGCGCCTCTCGCGCCTGAGCGAGGGGTGCAACCGGATGCTCACGCTGGCTTCGACGATGACGGGCGGCTTCTCCTGGGAGGAACTGAAGGCGATCTCCAGCGAGCCGGAGCCCGCCCTCCTGGACCTGCTGGACGAGGCGACGGCGGCCCAGCTTGTCTCGGAGCGCCGGGGCGGCCAAAGCGGCGCCTACGACTTCACCCACGCCATCATCCGCCAGACCCTCTACGGCGAGCTGAGCACGCCGAGGCGGGTGCTCCTCCACCGGCAGATCGGACAAGCGCTGGAGGGAGTCTACGGGGACCGCGCCGAGCAGCACCTGGCGGAGCTGGCCCACCACTTCTACCAGGCCGCCCCCGGCGGCGACGTGGACAGGGCCATCGACTACGCCCGCCGGGCCGGCGACCGCGCGGTCGAGCTCCTCGCCTACGAAGATGCGGCGGGCCTGTACGAGATGGCCCTCCAGGCCCTGGAGCTCATGGACGGGCCGGACGAGCGTCGACGCTATGAGCTGCTCATGGCGCTGGGCCAGGCCTACACGCGCGCCGACGTGCCGGAGAAGGCAGTAGCCACGCTGGAGAAGGCGGTGGCTCTGGCCGAAGCACTGCGCGACGCCGAGCTTGAGGGCGAAGCCGCCATCGGCTATGCCAG
Source organism: Chloroflexi bacterium RBG_16_68_14 (assembly GCA_001796995.1). Lineage (GTDB taxonomy): Bacteria > Chloroflexota > Dehalococcoidia > DSTF01 > RBG-16-68-14 > RBG-16-68-14. Next base: position 4,581 of record MGOB01000015.1, read on the forward strand.
CGCGGTGTCCAGAGGCCCCCTGTATGCCAGCAGAGCCGCCGTACCGGCCCTGGAGCGAGCCATAGACGCGATGGGCGAGGAGGTGAGTCCCCTCCGGGCCCGCTTGTTGGCCCGGTTGAGCCTGGCTCTGAGTGAGTCCGTGGGCCGAGCTCCCGCGCGCGAGCCTCGCCTCACGATTGCTCTGCGGGCGAAGGACATGGCCGGCCGCGTACAGGACCTCGAAGCCCGGTCGCTGGCCCTTTCGGCGCTGCACACGGCTCTGCTAGGCCCGGAGCACACTGAAGAGCGGCTCGTCCTCGCGAACGAGCGACTGCAGATCGCGGAAAACGCGGGCGACCGCGCGCAGATCCTGTTTGCTCAGTTGGCTCGAATTGCTGACCTGGCTGAGCTCGGCGACATGGCAGAGGTAGAGCGTGAGATAGCGGTCACTTGCGACATAGCGGACCAGATGAGGGAGCCGGCATGGAGCGGCTTCCGGCCGGTCTGGAGCTGCATGCGGGCCGCCATGCAGGGACGATACGAAGAAGCGGAGCGGTTCGTGCTCCAGATCGTGCCTATAGCTCAACGCACGCAGCATCCGAACTACCTGGGGACGGTGAGGGTCCAGCTCTACGACATCCGGCGCGGACAGGGCCGCCTGGGTGAGATCGAGCCGGTCCTGCTACAGCTCGAGGAAGAGGCAGAGGCAGTCGACCCGCCCCTCGTGTGGGCGGGCCTAGCCGTGCTCTACCTGGAGACCGAGCGCCCGGATCAGGCCCGCGAGTGGTTCCAGCGGCTGGCCGCCCACGACTTTACGGACATACCCAGCGGCCCTAACTGGATAGTGACAATGAGCCTATGTGCAGACGCAAGTAGCCGGCTGAAGGACCAGCGCCGGGCAGCTCTCCTCTACGATATCCTGCTGCCGTACGCGAGCCGCAACATAATCGTCGGGGCCGCCACCTTGTGCGCGGGGTCCGCGGCCTGGCCCCTGGGCATGCTGGCCGCCACGATGGAGCGATGGGAGGAGGCGGAGGAGCACTTCGAGTACGCCCTCGCCTTCAACGAAAAGATCGGTGCCCGGCCCTGGCTGGCCCGCACCCAGCTCCGGTACGCCGAGATGCTCCACCAGCGGGGCCGGTCGGAAGACCGCGAGAGGGCGATGGCGCTCGTGAGCCAAGCGCTGGACACCTTCGAAGAGCTGGGCATGGCCAAGGATGTGGAGCGCGCGCTGGCCCTGAAGATGGAGCTCCAGGGCGTCGCGACCACCAGCCCCTACACCTCGATCTACGCTGTCGCCACCGCAGTCGCAAAGGAGCGGCCGGACCTGCGCCCCCACGCCGCCCCCGACGGCAGCGTCACCCTCATGTTCACCGACATCGCCGACTCCACCGCCATGGCCGAGCGGCTGGGCGACGAGCGCTGGCTCGCCGTCATCCGCGCCCACAACGCCATCGTGCGCGGACAGGTGAAGGCGCACGGCGGCGTCGAGGTCTCCCACCGGGGCGACGGCTTCATGGTCGCCTTCCCCGGCCCCCGCGCCGGCGTGCTCTGCGCCGTCGCCGTCCAGCGCGCCTTCGCCGAGCTCAACCGGGAGCACCCCGAGGAGCCGGTCCTGGTGCGCATCGGCCTCCATACCGGCCAGCCCGCCCGGGACGAGGACACCTTCTACGGGACGGACGTCAACCTGGCCGCTCGCATCGCCGACGACGTGGCGGAGGGCGGACAGATCGCGGTGTCCTCCCGGCTCCGGGAGCTGCTCCAGGGGGACGGAGACCTCCGGTTCGATCAGCAGCATGAGGTGAAGCTGAAGGGGCTGTCCGGCAAGCATGGCGTGTACGCCGTGGTGTGGGAGGGCGCACGATGAACTGTTCATCCTGCGGCCACGAAAATCGGGAAGGCGCCCGGTTCTGCGACCAGTGCGCGGCGGAGCTCGCACCCGCGTGTCCGGCCTGCCAGACGCTGAACGACCCAGGCGCGAGATTCTGTCGCCACTGCCGAGAGCCTCTCGGCTCAACGTCTTCAGCCGCAGCGTCGCCTCGGGCTCCAACCCCCCAACCCGCACCCGCCCTGCCCACCGCCTTCGCCGCCGGCCGCTATCAGGTGCAGCGCTCCCTGGGCGAGTCCGGCCAGAAGCGCGTCTACCTCGCCCGCGACACCAGGCTCGACCGGGACGTAGCCATCGCCCTCATCAAGACCGAGGGGCTGGATGAGGCCGGCCTCGCCCGCGTGCGCCGGGAGGCGCAGGCGATGGGCCGCCTGGGCGACCACCCCTACATCGTCACCGCCTACGACATCGGCGACGAGAATGGTCAGCCCTACATCGTCAGCCAGTTCCTG
>MGOB01000015.1:6954-7262 GCA_001796995.1 Chloroflexi bacterium RBG_16_68_14
TGGACGAGACGCTGCGCATCGCCGATCAGGTCTGCCAGGCCCTGGAGCACGCCCACGCCCGGGGCGTCATCCACCGGGACCTGAAGCCTGCCAACATCTTCTTCACCGAGGCTCCTTCAACAGGCTCAGGGCAGGCTCCCACCGCCAAGCTGGCCGACTTCGGCCTCGCCGTGGCCATCGACCGCTCGCGGGTGACCCAGGCCGGCGTGATGCTGGGCACCGTAGCCTACATGCCGCCCGAGTTCGCCGTCGGCGGCGGGCGCGAGGCCGACGTCCGGAGCGACCTCTACTCGCTGGGGGCGATGCTC
>MGOB01000016.1:0-1932 GCA_001796995.1 Chloroflexi bacterium RBG_16_68_14
CAGCGCCAGGGCCGGCCAGTCGCGCTCCAGGTCGCGGGCATCCACGATGATGAAGTCGTTGCCGCTGCCGTGCAGTTTGGTGAACTTCATCGCTTCGATTTGCCCTCCGCGCTCGCCAGCGCCAGGTCGCGCGTGACCTGGATCTGGCCGATGTGAGTGGAGGCGTGCTCGACTACGTGCATCAGCGCCTCCCTGACGGTGACCGGGCGTGGCTGGCCGGCGCCGAAGAGCTGGGCGGGCGCCTCGCGCAGCTCGCCGAGCGCGGCGCTGGCCAGGCCGGCCAGCGCCTCCTCGATCCGGCGAGCGAGTTCGCTGGCGCGGGCGACGATCGGCTCCGCGGTCGCGCCGGCGGCGACGAACTCGGCCGGGCGGTCGCGCCGGACGGGCTGGCCGCAGGCGATGCCCAGCACCCAGGCCTCGGCATTGCCGAGGATGTGGGTGGCGATGACGTAGATGCTGTTAGCGTTGAGCGCCGGCGGCCGCCAGTTGAGCTTCGCCTCGTCCAGCCCTTCGATGGCCTCGCATAGACCCTCCAGCGTCTGCTGGAGCTGGCTAACGTAGAGAGCGAGTTCGCCGGTCGCGCTCACTGCAGCAGCCTCTGGAGCTCGTCCGCGGTCAGGTTCGTTTCCCGCAGGATATTTGCCAGCGTACCAGGCGGGATGACCCGCACACGATGATAGGGAACGGTCACCCTTCTCCTCGTTATCATGTGACGGAAGACCCGATGGCTGCCACGGACGCGTACCCGAACAAACCCTGCTCTCTCGAGTGCTTTGATCACCTCCGGCGCTGTGACCCGAGGTAGACGAGGCATCTAGACCTCGACGAGCACGGGCTCGAACTGGTCCTGTGGTACCTCCTCCCCTTCTGCCTCGAGGTCCTCTACGTACGCCTGGATCGCCTCCCGGATCTTTCGCAGCGCCTCTTCTTTGCTCGCCCCGTAGCTAACGCAGCCTGGGAGCGCTGGCACGAGGGCATTGTAGTAGCCCGCGAACTCGGGATCGCGCTCCTTGAGCAGGATGACGGTGAACCTGTACCGATGGTCCTTCATGGCGACCCACCTCCGGGCAGTGTCAGCTTCGATTCTACTATACAGAGCGCCTGGGCGTAGGGATCGCCCGCCGTCACGTCGATCCAGTGGATGCGCGGGTCGTCCGTGCGGAACCAGGTGTGCTGCATGCGGGCGAGCCGGTTGGTCTCCGTCTTGATGCGGGCCACCGCCTCCTCCAGCGACAGCTCTCCTGCCAGGTGCTGGCAGACCTGTCGATAGCCGATCCCGGACGTGGCGGGCAGCTCGCAGCCGTAGCCCCGCTCGATAAGCCCACGCACCTCATCGATCAGCCCGGCCGCTATCATGGCGTCCACCCGCGCGTCGATGCGCCGGTAGAGCTCGTCCCGCGGGCAGGTGAGGCCGACGACGAGGGACTCGAATTCGGGCGGCTGGCGGGTGCGGCAGGCAGAGAGGGGCCGGTCGGTGCGCCGGTAGACCTCCAGCGCGCGGATGACGCGTCGGACGTTGTGGGGGTCGACGCGCGCGGCGTAGGCCGGGTCGACCCGCGCCAGCTCTTCGAGCAGCGCGCCAGCACCCTCGCGTTCGACCTGGGCCTCTAGCTCGGCACGGAGCTGCGGGTCGGGCGGGACACGGGGCACCTGCCATCCCTCCAGCAGCGCCCAGACGTACTGGCCGGTGCCGCCGGCCAGGATCGGCAGTACCCCGCGCGACCAGCAGTCGTCGAGCGCCTGGTGCGTCAGATCCTGGTAGCGGCCCAGGCTGAACGGCTCGTCCGGGTCGACGACGTCGATGAGCCAGTGGCGGACGAGGGCGCGCTCCTCGGCCGTCGGCTTGGCGGTGCCGATCTCCATCCCCCGGTAGACCTGGCGGGAGTCGGCGTTGACCACCTCGCCGTGTAGCCGCCGGGCCAGTCGCAGCGC
>MGOB01000016.1:1945-2165 GCA_001796995.1 Chloroflexi bacterium RBG_16_68_14
CTTGCCCGTAGCCGTCGGCCCCACGACGGCGATGAGGCGGCGTGCAGGGACGGGAACCGTACCCCCGCCGGGAGGCGGGGGCAGGCGTTGCGTATCCCCGGATTTGTGGACCTTCATGCCTGCGCCTTCGCCTCGGCCGCCTGGCGCACGATGGCGGCGAAGGCTTCGGCGTCCAGGCTGGCGCCGCCCACCAGCGCACCGTCGATCTCGGGCTGGGCCA
>MGOB01000016.1:2219-8962 GCA_001796995.1 Chloroflexi bacterium RBG_16_68_14
GTACTGGATGCGGGTCGCCTCCGCCACCGCCGGGCCGAAGGCCTCCGCCACCAAGCTCCGGATGAAGGATGTGGCCTCGTTCGCCTGGGCGCCGCTGGCGGCGAGGCCGGTGCCGATGGCCCACACCGGCTCGTAGGCGATGACGCAGGCGCCGGTCCAGGGGACGCCATCCAGGCCCTGGCGCACCTGACGCGCCAGCACCTCCTCCGTCCAACCTGCCTCGCGCTCCTCCCGCGTCTCGCCGACGCAGAAGATGGGCGTGAGCCCGTGGGCGATGACGGCCTTCAGCTTGCGGTTCACCGTCTCGTCGGTCTCACAGAAGAACTGGCGCCGCTCCGAGTGGCCGATGATGACGTACTCCACCAGGCCCTGGAGCATGAGCGGGCTCACTTCGCCGGTGTAGGCGCCCTGCTCCTCCCAGTGGACGTTCTGTGCGCCCAGGCGGACGGTGGAGCCGGCCAGGGCGGCCTTCGCCTGCTCCAGGAAGGGGAAGGGCGGGCACACCGCCTTGTCCACGCCCGTGAGCCCGTCGATGCGCTCGCGCACCGCCCGGCAGAGAGCGACGCACGCCTCCGCGGTGGTGTACATCTTCCAGTTCCCGGCGATGAGCGGGATGCGGACGGACGGTCGATCTGGGCTGCTCATGCTACGCTCCGTACTTGCTGAAACGCTGCGCGTGAGCCATGGCCAGGGGCAGCGCCTCGGTGGCGGGGAAGATGCCCAGCGAACCGCGCAGGCAGGCGCTCTCGCTGAAGGCGTCCACCTCGTCGCGCCGGACCAACTTGGAGTGGAGCAGGAAGGGCACGGGGTGCCAGCTATGGCCGGCCAGGACGGAGGGGGTCGAGTGGTCGCCGGCGATCATGAGCACGTCCGGCGCCAGCTCCCGCAGCTTGGGCACGGCCTGGTCGAACGCCTCCAGCGCCGCCACCTTCGCCTCGAAGTCCCCGTCCTCGCCCGCCGAGTCTGCCGCCTTGTAGTGGATGAAGAAGAAGTCGAGCTCGTCCCAGTGCTGGCGCAGGGTCTCCACCTCGTCGTCGTAGGTCGAGCCGGTCGGGAGCACGGTCATGCCCACCAGCTTGGCCAGGCCGCGGTACATGGGGTAGACGGCGACGGCGACGGCGCGCAGCCGGAAGACCTCCGGAAAGCAGGGGAGCTGCGGGTGTCGGGCGAAGCCGCGCAGGGTGAGCCCGTTGGCCGGCTGGCAGCCGTCCAGCCGCTCCCGCGCGCTGGCGACGAAGCGCCGCACCAGCTCCGCCGTCGCTTCCGCCTCCGGCGCCAGGGCGCGCGGCGCCAGGGGTGGGACGCCCTCGCGCTGCGGGTCGGTGTCGGCCAGTTGGTCCGAAAGCTCTCCGGCCTCCTGCGGGCGCAGCACCAAGAGGAAGCGGTGCTCGCGCACCGGCTCCACGAAGAGCCGGACGCCGGGCAGCTCGATCTCGCGCAGCACTTGGCAGAGAGCGGCGGACTGCTCGGTGTCGATACGGCCGGCGCGCCGGTCGGTGATGCGCCCCTGGTCGTCGAGGGTGCAGAAGTTGCCGCGGGCGGCCACGTCCTGGGGCTGGAGATCGAAGTCGATGCCCAACCCTTCGAGCACGCCGCGGCCGACGGTGTAGCGGAGCGGGTCGTAGCCGAAGAGGGCGAGGTGGCCGGGGCCGCTGCCGGGGGTGACGCCGTGGGCGACAGGGATGGTCAGGCCGCAGGCGCTCTCGGCGGCCAGCCGGTCTAGGTGGCGTGTGTTCGCGGCCTGGAGCTCGCTCCGGCCGGTCTCCGGGTGGGGCAGCCCACCCAGGCCGTCGACGACGGCGAGCAGGATCTTGGTGTCGTTGGGTACGGCAAGCTGGCGGATGAGGTCTAGATCCACAGAAGCTAGACCACCTCGGCAAAGTCGTAGACAGGAACCCGCTCCATTCGAGTGGGTGGTCGTTCCCCGCGGCCCAAGACCTCCATCTGCCTCACGGTCTCAGGCTGAAACAGCATCTCTCCGCATTGATGGCACACCAAGGCTGGAACGTTCTCGAAAATGATGATCCGCCCATTCAGCTTGAGGGGGTACGAGACGGCTCGCTCCTCAAACGTGTTGCTGCTCCCGCAGCTACGACAGACTTTCATGGCTTACCTTCGCTTTCGGAAGTCGATCCACTTGGCTGGGTCGGGTTCATACACCGTTATCACGTCGACCGAGGGCGGGTATGAGACCTGAACGTGCAGCGGCCTCCGTTCTTGAGTCCATCCCAGGATGAGACAGCTAGGCCCGCGCGGGTCCTCGGGATAATCTTCTATGATTTCCGAATCCTCGGCAAGGAGCACCTCTTCGATTTCCTGGAGGAGGATCCCTCGTTCCTCAGCTTTCTCAATGGCATGGGAGGTAAACGTGTAGGCTTGGCGTGCAACGGCATTCCTGAGTTCACCTAGCAGCTCGCTCGTCAATTACTGGCACCTAACCCTTTGTCCCGCAGCGCGGCGACGCCCGGCAGCTCGCGGCCCTCCAGGAACTCCAGGAAGGCGCCGCCCCCGGTCGACACGTGGTCGAACTTGTCCGCCAGGCCGGCCTCCTGGACCAGCGCCGCCGTCTCGCCTCCGCCCACGATGGTGACGGCGTCCAGGTCGGCCAGGATCCGCGCGAGAGACTGGGAGCCGCGCGCGAACTGGGGGAACTCGGCTACCCCCAGCGGCCCGTTCCAGACCACGGTCCGGCAGCCCTGGAGCGCCTCGCCGTAGGCGGCCACGGAGCGGGGCCCCACGTCGATGATCCGCCAGCCGTCGGGCACCTGGTCGGCCGCCACGGTGCGGGCGCGGGCATCGGCGGCGAACCGATCTGCCACCACTACGTCGACCGGCAGCAGCAGGCGGACGCCGCGCTCCTCCGCTTCCTTCATAATCGTTGTCGCGGCGTCGAGCTGGTCGTCCTCCGCCAGGGAGTCGCCCACCGAGCAGCCTTTGGCCTTCAGGAAGGTGTTCGCCATGCCGCCGCCGATGACCAGGACGTCTGCCTTCGAGAGTAGGTTGCGCAGCGCGCCCATCTTGTCGCTGACCTTCGCCCCGCCGATGACGGCGCCCAGCGGCCGCTCCGGCTGAGCGACGACGCGGCTCAAGTAAGCGATCTCCTTCTCCATGAGGAGGCCGGCGACGGCGGGCAGGTAGCGCGTCACGCCCTCGGTCGAGGCGTGGGCGCGGTGGGCGGTGCCGAAGGCGTCGTTTACGAAGACATCGGCATAGGCGGCCAGCCTGCGGGCGAACTCCGGGTCGTTCGCCTCCTCCTCCGGATGGAAGCGCAGGTTCTCCAGGAGGAGCAGGTCACCTCCGCGCATGCGGGCGACCGCCGCCTCAGTTAGCGGATCCAGGCAGTCCGGCCCAACGAGCACAGGTCCGCTGAGGAGCAGCTCCGACAGGCGGCGGCCTATCGGGGCTAATCGAAGCGACTCTACTACTTTCCCCTTGGGCCGCCCCAGGTGGGAGCAGAGGATCACCTTGGCCCTCCGCTCCCGCAGGTACTGGATGGTGGGCAGCGCCTCCCGGATTCGCAGGTCGTCCAGGATGGCGCCTTCCTCGTCCAGCGGTACGTTGAAGTCGACCCGCACCAGTACGCGCTTTCCGTTCACATCGATGTCGCGTACGGTCTGCTTGGCCATGGCTCAGGCCGGTTCAGGAGCGACGGCTGGCGGCGAAGCGGGCCAGGTGCTCCAGCTCACGCCGCCGTTCCGGTCGTAGCGAAAGCTCCCTCAGGGCGACGACGGCGGCTTCGGCGTGCTCCAGGGCGGCCTTCTCGCTCTCTTCCCGCGCGCCCAAGCGCTCCAGGAGCGTGCAGGCCTGCCGCACCTGGCGTTCACTTAGCTCGTCGCGGGCGAGGAGCGTCTCCAGCTCGGCGCGCTGCTCGGCCGGGGCGCGTTCCAGAGCGATGACGACGGGGTAGGACTTCTTGCCGGCCCGCAGGTCGTCTCCGGCGGGCTTGCCAGTCTCCTCCGGGTCGCCCCAAATGCCCAGGATGTCGTCCCGGATCTGGAAGGCCAGGCCCAGGCGCCGCCCGAATTTGTAGAAGGCGTCCACCGTTTCGGCGCTCGCCTCGCCCAGCAGGGCGCCGATGCCAGACGAAGTGGCGAGAAGGGCCGCCGTCTTGCCTTCGATCATGGCCAGGTACTCGTCGAAGGTCGTCTCTGCGGTCTCGCCGGAGAGCAGGTCGCGGTGCTGGCCCTCGCAGAGCCGCAGCGTGGCCTCGTCCAGCATGCGGGCGGCCTGCACCACCCGCTCCGGTGGGTGGCCGCGTTCACTCAGGCGAAGCAGCGTCACCTGGGCCAGGGCGAACATGCCGTCGCCCACGTTGATGGCCTGCGCCTCTCCCCAAAGACGCCAGAGCGTCTCGCGGCCGTGGCGGTGGGCGCTGGTGTCCTCCACGTCGTCGTGGATGAGGGTGAAGTTGTGGACGAGCTCCAGCGCAGCGGCCGCCGGCAGGGCGCGGCGCCAGTCGCCGTCCACCGCCTCGCAGCAGAGGAGGCAGAGGGCGGGGCGGAGCAGCTTGCCGCCCCGTCCCTCGATGGGTCTGCCGTGCCGGTCCTCCCAGCCCAGGTGGTAGCGCATTAGGCTGAAGGGCGGGTTGGCCCGTTGCTGCACCGCCGAGCGCAGCTCCTCCAGGATGGCGGCACGGTAGCGGTCGATAAGCCGCCGCGCGTCCGTCTCGTCCTCGGGGCGGATACTCTGGGGGGGACGCGCTTCGGCGGCCGAGTTGCTGGGAGGCACCATGGTCCCTTGCTGCCACTATAGCGGGCTGAGTCTCCTTGTGCCTAGCGGTCGAACAGATCGGGGATATTTGAGCCTCTTTGCTCTTTAGGAACGAGTCCTTTCGGTCGATGTTAAACGCGGGGACTCCATGAAGTACAAGCACATGGTCATCTACATCGGGCGCTCATCGGTGTTCACCGACCGGCGGTTCACCGAGAAGCTCCACAACGCGCTCCACACCCACGAAGAGCACGGGTGGGAGCTGGTAAACGCCACCCCGCGCGCCGGGCCGCTGGGCGACGTGAGCGGCATCTGGCTCTTCTTCAAGCGCCCCGCCGAGGCGGAGGAAGCGGCCCCTGCTGTCCCGACTGCGGTGGACTTCCAGGGCGCTACCATAAGACGGGTGGCGTAGGCCCCTTCAGCTACAAGAACTTTGTCCTCGTAGCTCGCTCCAGCTCCTGGCGGCTGATGGCGCCTTCCCTCACGATGCGCGGCGGCTCCACCGTGCAGTCGACCACTGTCGATGGCCGGCCTCCCGGACAGCGGTCGCCGTCGAGGATAAGATCGACGGCGTCGCCTAACTGCGACCGCGCCTCGTCCGCTGTGAGCGGCTCGGGCCCGCCGGAGACGTTGGAGCTGGTGCCGGTGATGGGTCCGCCCAGCAGGCGCGCGAGTTCTCGCGGTACCGGATGGTCGGGCACGCGCAGGCCTACGGTTTCGCCGACGGCGGCGGATTGGAAGCTTGGGGCCTTGCGCAGAACGATGGTGAGCGCGCCCGGCCAGAAGGCGTCCATGAGCCGTCGGGCGACTTCCGGCACATCGCTCACCACCAGCGCCACGTCGGCGGCGGAGGCGAGGAGGAGGGGGACGGGCTGGTTGGGCGGCCGCCTTTTCGCTTCGAATAGCTTCTCGACGGCCTGCGGGTTGGCGGGATCGGCCGCCAGGCCGTACACCGTGTCCGTCGGGTAGGCGACGAGCCCGCCGCGGCGCAGGACCTCCACGGCGCGCTTAAGAGCGGCGAGGTCGTTCGCTGGATAGGTAGTCAACTGCCTACGCGGTTCGGCTATCGCCTTGACGCAGTGTAGCACGGGTTGCTAGCGTGAGAGAAAGACCCCCACCTGGAGTAGTATGGCCAGACGCTCCCGCCCCACCGATGCCTCGGCCGCCGGCGGAAGTCGGCGCGTCTCCGCCAGCGGCGACCTAGAGGTTTCCACTTACCTGGAGATCGCCCGGGAGCGGGAAGGCGAGCGCGCCGGGCCGGCGCAGCCCGAGCCTCCGCGACCGGAGACCGTCGTCGTCCTCGACTTCGGCTCCCAGTACAGCATGCTCATCGCCCGGCGCGTGCGCGAGTGCCACGTCTACTGCGAGCTGCTCCCGTACGATGCCCCCCGCGAGGAGGTGGAGAGGCTGCGGCCGCGCGCCTTCATCCTCTCCGGCGGGCCGGCCAGCGTCTACGACGAGGGCGCCCCGCAGGCGCCCTCCTACGTCTTCGAGATGGGACTGCCGGTGCTGGGCATCTGCTACGGCATGCAGCTCCTGGCCCACCAGCTCGGCGGCAAGGTGGCGCCGGGCCCGGCCCACGAGTACGGCCACACTGTCATCCATCGGGGTGATCGAACCGAGGTCTCGGCCCGCATCTTCGAGGGCCTGCCTGACCACATGCCGGTCTGGATGAGCCACGGCGACCGCATCGTGCAGCCTCCGCCGGGTTTTCATGCGCTCGCCTACTCGGACAACTCGCCGGTCGCCGTCATGGGCAACGACGACGGGATCATCGGTCTCCAGTTCCACCCGGAGGTGGTACATACGCCCCACGGCAAGCAGATCTTGGAGAACTTCCTCTACCACGTCTGCGGCTGCCGGGGCGACTGGACGCCGGGCGGCTTCATCGCCGAGGGCGTCGAGCGGATCCGGAGTGAGGTCGGCTCGGACCGGGTGCTCTGCGCGCTCTCCGGCGGCGTCGACTCGGCGGTGGCGGCGGCGCTGGTGCACCGGGCCGTCGGCGACCAGCTCACCTGCATCTTCGTTGACAA
>MGOB01000016.1:9034-10999 GCA_001796995.1 Chloroflexi bacterium RBG_16_68_14
CGCGTCGGCGCAGTTCCTCGAAGAGCTGGCGACTGTCACGGATCCGGAGACGAAGCGCAAGCTCATCGGCGAGACGTTCATCCACGTCTTCGAGGAGGAGGCGGCCCGCCTCGGCCGCTTCGACGTGATCTGCCAGGGCACGACCTACCCGGACGTCATCGAGAGCGCACCCCGAAGCGGCGAGGCCAAGGCGGCCGCCAAGATCAAGACCCACCACAACGTGGGCGGCCTCCCCGCTACGATGACCTTCCGCCTCATCGAGCCGCTGCGCTACCTGTTCAAGGACGAGGTGCGCCAGGTGGGCCTGGAGCTGGGCCTGCCCGAGGAGATGGTCTACCGCCAGCCCTTCCCGGGCCCGGGCCTGGCCATCCGCATCATCGGCGAGGTGACCCGCGAGAAGCTGGAGACGCTGCGGGCGGCCGACTGGGTGGTGATGGACGAGATCAAGCTGGCGCACCTCTATCGCGAGCTGTGGCAGTCGTTCGCCATCCTCACCGACAGCCGCTCGGTGGGGGTGATGGGCGACTTCCGCACCTACGGCCAGGTGGTGGCGGTGCGCGCCGTCACCGCCGAGGACGCCATGACCGCCGACTGGGCCCGCCTCCCCTACGACGTCCTCTCCCGCATCGCCAACCGCATCGTGAACGAAGTCCCCGGCGTGAACCGCGTGGTGTATGATATCACCTCCAAGCCGCCGGGGACGATCGAGTGGGAATAGGGGCAGCAGAGGACTGAACTTGGCCGGTTGGCCGCATCAGGTACGCATCCCGTGCTATCATGCATCCGTCATGAAGTTCACCGTCATCCTTGCGCCAGAAGCCGAGGGCGGCTACTCGGTCGTATGCCCGGCGATTCCGGGTTGCGTATCGCAGGGCGACTCTCTCGAGGAGGCTCTAGACAACATCCGGGAAGCGATCCTCCTTTGCCTGGAGGTGCGGGGCGAAGATGCGCTGCCCTTGCCCGTCGAAACGCCGGAGATCATCGCGCGCGAGATTCAGGAGTGCCTGGAGGATCGTGCGGAGGACGGTTTACCGCTGAGGATCGAGACCCGCGAAGTAGAGCTCATCGCCCTCGCGGGGCGCTAGATTCTTCGCTTCGCTCAGAATGACAGAGTGCCACGTGTCACCCCGAGCGAAGCGAGGGGTCTGACCCCTCGCGCTGACTCGACCTTTTGCCGCCCCGTCTCCCTCTGCCATACTGAAATCGTCATGCTCTCCCACATCCGCGATGCCCTCGCCTCGTACAGCCCGAAGCGCATCGAGCGGGACGGGCTGCCCCGCGCCGCCGTGCTCATCCCCATCTACGAGTCGCACGGCACGCCCCACGTCCTGCTCACGCTCCGCACCGAGTCGGTGGAGCACCACAAGGGGCAGATCTCCTTCCCCGGCGGCGCCCAGGACATCGGGGACGAGGACCTGGTGGCGACGGCCCTGCGGGAGACCGAGGAGGAGATCGGGCTGCGGCGCGAGCACGTGGAGGTCTGGGGCCGGCTGGACGAGATCATCACCGTCAGCAACTTCATCGTCACGCCCTATGTCGGCCGGGTGACCGGGGCCGCGCCCTACCCCTTCGCGCCCAACGACATCGAGGTGGCGGAGCTGCTGGCGGTGCCGCTGCCCCACCTGCACGCGCCGTCGACGCTGAACCACGAGCCTCGCCCCTGGCGCGACCGGCTGGTGCCGCCGCCCTCCTACAGCTTTGGCGAGCACCTGGTCTGGGGCGCGACGGCGCGGATGCTCCGGCAGTTCCTGGGGCTGGCGCGGAAGTAAGTCCTACGTCCGCAGGAGCCGAGACCGCCCCGGCCAGGTGACCCGCAGGCCCGCCCAGGACATCGCCAGGAAGCCCAGCGCGAACACCGGCCACTGGAAGTCGGACGGGCGCACCTTGCTGACCGCGTCCACGCCGTCCGGCGCGACGGGCAGCGTGTCGGCCATGAAGGTGTAGAGGACAACGGCGATGCCCACG
>MGOB01000017.1:0-3489 GCA_001796995.1 Chloroflexi bacterium RBG_16_68_14
TGGAACCCGAAGATGCGCCCCTTTATCTTCACCGAGCGCAACGGCATCCACATCATCGACCTCCAGCAGACCGTGAGCCGCCTCGGCGGAGCCCTCGATTTCGTACGGGACGTAGTCAGCCGGGGCGAGCAGCTCCTCCTTATCGGCACCAAGAAGCAGGCGCGGGACGTCATCGAGGCTGAGGCCCGGCGCTGTGGCATGCCCTTCGTCACCAATCGCTGGCTGGGGGGCACCCTCACCAACTTCGCCACCATCCACGCCCGAGCCGATTACCTGGTGCGCCGGGAACAGGCGCGGGCGCGCGGTGACTTTAACCGCCTGCACAAGAAGGAGCTCCTGAAGATCGACAAGGAGTTCGAGAAGCTGAACCGGCACCTGGGCGGCATCAAGGAGATGGCCCGCCTGCCCGGGGGCGTCTTCGTCATCGACCCGGACCAGGAGGCCATCGCCGTCGCCGAGGCCCGCCGCGTGCGCATCCCCATCCTTGCCATGTGCGACACCAACTGCGATCCGGACCTCATCGACTATCCCATCCCCGCGAACGACGACGCCATCCGCGCCATCAAGCTCATCACCGCTCGCGTCGCCGACGCAGTGCTCGAAGGGCTCGCCATGCTCGGATACGACACGGGTGAGCTCCAACAGCAGCCACAGCCCGCCTACGCCGCCGCCCCCGGCAGCCGGGCCATCGAGCCCGGAGAGCCGGTCGCGGCGGGGACGGAGGGGCGGGCGGGATGAGCGAGAAGGCCGCCGTCTCCGCCGTCCAGGTGAAGGACCTGCGGGAACGCACCAACGCCGGCGTCATGGAGTGCAAGCGGGCGCTGGAGGAGGCGGACGGCGATGTAGAGCGGGCGATGGCGCTGCTCCAGGAGCGGGGCCTGGCGCTGGCCGAGAAGCGGGCCCACCGCGAGACCAGCCAGGGCCTGATCGAGTGCTACATCCACGCCGGCGGCCGCATCGGTGCCATGGTGGAAGTGAACTGCGAGACCGACTTCGTCGCCCGCATCGATGAGTTCAAGGCGCTGGCCCACGACCTGGCGATGCAGGTGGCAGCGACCAACCCCCTCTCCGTCTCGGAGGAGGACCTGCCGTCGGGCGCCGAGGGTGACCCGGCCGAGCTGTGCCTGCTCCGCCAGCCCTTCATCAAGGATGAATCCCGAACCGTGGACGAAGTGGTGAAAGAGGTGATCGCCAGGACAGGCGAGAACATCCGCGTGCGCCGCTTCGCCCGGTTCGAGCTCGGTCACTAGGAGGCGAGCTGCCATGGTCGGCGCCGCCTATCGGCGCACCCTCCTCAAGGTGAGCGGCGAGGCGCTCATGGGCGATGCTCCGTACGGCATCGACGCGGAGACCGTCGCCCGCATCGCCCGGCAGATCCAGGCGGCCCAGCAGGAGGGGATCGAGATGGCGGTGGTGGTGGGCGGCGGCAACATCTTCCGCGGCTCCCAGGCCTCGGCCGCCGGTATGGACCGGGCCACCGCTGACTACGGTGGTATGCTGGCCACCATCATCAACGGCCTCGCCCTCCAGGATGCGCTGGAGAAGATCGGCGTGACGGTCCGCACCCAGACGGCTATCAACGTGCAGCAGGTGGCGGAGCCCTTCATCCGCCGGCGGGCCATCCGCCACCTGGAGAAAGGGCGGGTGGTGCTCTTCGCCGCCGGCACCGGCAACCCCTACATGACCACGGACACGGCCGCCGCCCTGCGCGCCATCGAGATCGGCGCGGAGGTGCTGCTCATGGCCAAGCACCGGGTGGACGGCGTCTATGATGCCGACCCGAACAAGGACCCCAACGCCCGCCGCTTCGAGCGGCTCAGCTACATGGAGGCGATCAGTCGCCGCCTGGAAGTGATGGACAGCACCGCCCTCTCTCTCTGCATGGAGAACAACCTGCCCATCATCGTCTTTGACCTGGGGGCGGAGGATAGCATCGTCCGGGCGGTCCGAGGTGAACGGATCGGCACCTACGTGGGGAGCGAGCAGACCGTCCAGGCCGGAGTGTGATGCCCGTGGCTGAGGCGACGCTGATCGACGAGACCATGGCCGACGCCGAGCAACGGATGAGCAAAGCGGTGGACGCGCTGCGACGGGAGCTGGCCACCATCCGCACCGGCCGGGCCAACCCCGCCCTGGTGGAGCACCTGCGGGTGGACTACTACGGCACGCCAACGCCCCTTAACCAGCTAGCCAGCGTGACGGTGCCGGAGGCCCGGCTCCTGACGATCCAGCCCTGGGACAAGAACGCGCTGGAGGCCATAGAGAAGGCGATCCAGAAGTCAGATCTGGGCCTCAACCCCTCCAACGATGGCTCCGTCATCCGCCTGGTGATCCCGCAGCTAACGGAAGAGCGGCGCCGGGAGCTGGTGCGGGTGGTGCACAAGAAGGTGGAGGAGGGCCGGGTGGCCGTCCGCAACGTCCGCCGCGACGCCCACGAGATGCTGCGCGACCTGCTGCGGGAGAAAGAGATCTCCGAGGACGAGGAGCATCGCGCGCAGGAGCAGCTCCAGAAGATCACCAACCGCTTCATCGGCCAGGCTGATGACGTGGGTGAGGAAAAGGGGCAGGAACTGCTGGAGGTCTGAAGCCGTTCGCCATGGTTGTTGAGTCGGTTTCCCAAGACGTCGCTCGTCTGGAGCTGGAGAAGATCCCCCAGCATGTGGCCATCATCATGGATGGCAACGGCCGCTGGGCGCAGGAGCGCGGCCTCTCTCGCCAGGCGGGGCATCGGGCGGGCACGGAGAACATCCGCCGGGTCATCGAGACCTTCGCCCGCTACGAGGTGCCCGTCCTCACCCTCTTCGCCTTCTCCACCGAGAACTGGAGCCGCCCCAGGGGGGAGGTGAACCACCTCATCCGCCTCATCGGCCGCTACATCGACCGGGAGCTGAAGGCGCTCCACGAGAACGGCGTGCGGTTCCGCCACCTGGGCCGGCTGGATCCCCTCTCGCCCGCGCTGCGGCGTCGGGTGGAGGACGCCGTGGAGCTGACCAAGAACAACGACCGGATCACCGTCAACGTGGCCTTCAACTACGGCGGCCGGCAGGAGATCCTGGACGCCGTGCGGCGCATCGTGGAGGACGGCGTGCCGCCGGAGCGCATCGACGAGGAGCTCTTCTCCTCTTACCTGTACACGGCGGGCCTGCCCGATGGGGACCTGGTGATCCGGACGGCGGGCGAGATGCGCCTCTCCAACTTCCTGCTCTGGCAGTGCTATTACGCGGAGTACTACGTCACCCCGGTCTACTGGCCGGACTTTGGCACCGAGGAGATCGAGCAGGCGCTCCTCGCCTACAGCCAGCGACAGCGGCGCTTCGGTGGGGTGGTGGATGAGGAAGGGACACGCCGCAACCACCGCCGCGGGCGCGGGCCTACGCCCTGAGCGCCGCTCCCCATGCTCGCCCAGCGGGTCGCGAGCGCAGCCGTCGGCCTCCCTGTCATCATCCTCCTCATCTGGGCCGGCGGGCCGTGGTACACGGCGGCCGTCTG
>MGOB01000017.1:3548-10090 GCA_001796995.1 Chloroflexi bacterium RBG_16_68_14
GGACGCCGCTGGGGCTGCTGGCGGCGGGCCTGACGGCGGCCCTGCCGGCCGGCGCCTTCGTCGGGCCGGACTGGCTGCTCTGGTTCACCCTGGGCGGCCTGCTCATCCCCCTGGCCTGGGTCACCGTCCGCGCCGAGCCGGCGACGGCGCTCTTCGACTGGGTCTGGGCCGTCGGCGGCCTGGCCTACGTGGGCCTCCTGGGCGCCCATATCGTCCTGGTGCGGGAGCTGCCCGACGGTCGGGACTGGGTCTACCTGACCGTCTTCGGCACCTTCGCTGTCGATACCAGCGCCTACTTCGTCGGCCGCGCCGTCGGCCGGCAGAAGCTGGCGCCCCACATCAGCCCGGGGAAGACGGTGGAGGGGACGCTGGGCGGGCTGGCGGGCGGCTTCGCGGCGGTGCTGCTCGCTAACTATCTCCTGGGCCTCCGGCTGGAGGTGGCGCTCATCGTCCCGCTGGCGGCGCTCCTCCCCCTGGCCGCGGTGCTGGGCGACCTGGCGGAATCGATCCTGAAGCGGGGCATGCACATCAAGGACGCCAGCCACGTCATCCCCGGCCACGGCGGCTTCCTCGACCGCCTGGACAGCCTGCTCTTCACCTTCCTGGTGGTATACTACTTCGTGACGTGGGTCGTACCGTAGGGAGGCTATAGCTCTCGCGAGTCTCAGGTTGTCCGCCCCGGCCCCATCCATCCGTAGGGACAGAGCTTCAGCTCTGTCCGGGCCGAGCTAAAGCTCGGCCCCTACGGGGTCTACCCCCGCTCCCATGAAGACGAAGCGCCTGGTCATCCTCGGCTCCACCGGCTCCATCGGCGTGCAGACGCTGGAGGTGGTGCGGAGCTTGGGGGAGCGGTTCCAGGTGCTCGGCCTCGCTGCCGGGCGCAACGTGACCCTGCTGGAGGAGCAGGCGCGGCAGTTCCAGCCGCGGCTCATCTGGTCGGAGGACGATGGGGCGCGGAGGGCGCTGGAGGCGGCTGCCGGGCCGGGGGCGCGCTGGACCCCCCTGGAGGAGCAGGCCGCCCACCCGGACGCCGACCTGGTGGTGGTGGGGACGGTCGGCCGGGCCGGGCTGATGCCGACGCTGGCCGCCCTGCGGGCGGGCAAGGCGGTGGCCCTGGCCAACAAGGAGGTGCTGGTGATGGCGGGCGCCGTCGTCACCCGGGCGGCGGCCCAGGGGAAGGGCCAGCTCCTGCCCATCGACAGCGAGCACAGCGCCATCTGGCAGTGCCTCTGGGGCGAGAGGAGGTCGTCCATCGCGCGCATCCTGCTCACCGCCTCCGGCGGCGCCTTCCGCGACTACACGCAGGAGCAACTGGCCCGCGTCACCCCCGAGGAGGCGATGCAGCACCCGACCTGGCAGATGGGCCGCAAGATCACCGTCGATTCCGCCACGTTGATCAACAAGGGGTTCGAGGCCATCGAGACGCGCTGGCTCTTCGATGTGCCGCTGGAGCGCATCGAGGTGGTGCTGCACCGGGAGAGCATCGTCCACTCGCTGGTGGAGTTCGTCGACGGCTGCGTGAAGGCGCAGCTAGGGGAGCCCGACATGCGCGTGCCCATCCGCATCGCCCTCTGCTACCCGGAGCGCGTCCCCAACGCGGCGAGGTCGCCCATCGACCTGGCGCGCATCGGCGAGCTCCACTTCGACGCGCCCGACTTTCGGCGCTTCCCGGCGCTGTCGCTGGGCCTGAAGGCGGGCCGCCGGGGCGGCACCTACCCGGCCGCGTTGGCGGCCGCCGACGAGGTGGCGGTGAATCACTTCCTGGCCGGCCGCCTGCGCTTCACCGATATCGCTGGCCTCCTGGAGGACGTCCTCTCGACCCACGTGTCCGCAGCCGATACGGATCTGGAGGCCGTGCTGGAGGCGGACGCCTGGGCGCGCACCTACGCCGAGGACTGGGTGCGCGCTAAGGTGTAACGGCGAAGGGCGGCGGGTGCCGGCACCCGTAGGGACAGGCCTTCAGGCCTGTCCTGGGCCGAGCTGAAGCTCGGCCCCTACGGGGAGCGAATCTGCCCGTCGATGCGTTACCATAAGAGAACCTAGCCTATGTCGATCATCTTCCAGTCGGTCCTGCCCTTCCTGGCCATGCTCGTCGTCCTCATCGTCGTGCATGAGCTGGGGCACTTCGTCACCGCCAAGCTGGCCGGCGTGAAGGTGCTGGAGTTCGGCCTCGGCTATCCGCCGCGCCTGTGGGGGATCAAGCGGGGAGAGACGGAGTACACCTTCAACGCTCTCCCCCTGGGCGGCTTCGTGCGGCTGCTGGGCGAGGAGGACCCCGGCGACCCGCGCAGCCTGGCGGCCAAGCCCCGCTGGGTGCGGCTGGTGGTGCTGGGCTCCGGCGCGGCGATGAACGTGGCGCTGGCCGTCTTCCTCTTCGGCCTGGCGCTCACGATCCCGCGCGAGGTGGACATCAGCCGGGCCCGGATCGCAGAGGTGGTGCCGGGGAGCCCGGCCGAGGAGGCCGGGCTGAAGCCGGGCGACACCATCTTCGCCGTCAACGGCCGGGAGGTGCAGAGCATCGGCGAGCTGGGCTACCAGATCCGCCTCAACCTGGGCGAGACGGTCACCTTCAAGGTCCGCCGGACGGAGGGCACGAGCGGCGCCGAGTTCATCGAGGTGCCGGCGTACGCCCGCTGGTCTGCTCCCAACTACATCGACGAGGACGGCAACGAGCGGCCGCAGGGGCCCACCGGCATCACCATCGGCCCGGCGTACGGCTCCATCCAGCCCATCCCGCCCGAGGAGCGAGAGGAGATCGCCAAGGAGCTCCTACCGGGCGAGCCGGTTCCCACCACGCGCCTGGTGCCCTTCAGCGAGACCCAGTGGAAGCCGCCCTGGGAGGCGCTGCCCGAGGGCGCCCGCCGCGCCTACGACTCGATCATCCTTGCCCGCAACGAGATCATTTCCCGCATCAAGGGCGGCGTCGGTGGCAGCGGGGGCTTCAAGGTGACCGGCCCGGTGGGCATCGCCCAGCTCACCGGCGAGGTGGTGGAGGAGGCGGGCTGGAAGTCGCTCATGGACTTCGCCGCCCTCATCAGCATGAACCTGGCGGTCCTCAACATCCTGCCCCTGCCTATGCTGGACGGAGGGCGGATCGTCTTCGTCCTCCTGGAGTTCCTGCGGGGTGGCCGGCGGGTGGCGCCCCAGAAAGAGGCGCTGGTCCACTTCGTGGGGCTGGTGGCGCTCCTCACCCTGGCCGTGGTCATCACCTACTTCGACGTCGTCCGCATCTTCCAGGGCGAGGGCATCCTGCGCTAGGACAGACGAATGTCATGCTGAGTCCTTCCACGGGAAGGACGAAGCATCTCGTCACTCGAAGCACCAACGTCGGCGCTTCATAGCGACCTGTGGTACATGGAGCGAGGAGACCCTTCGCTTCGCTCAGGGTGACAGAAGAAGAGGGATTCTTGCTGCTTCGCCCATCTACGGTGGAGCAGAACCGATCGGCGAAGTAGGGGCAGTTCGCGAACCGCCCCTACGCTTCCGTCCACTGCCTTCTTCGAGCTAAGCTATATCTGCCATGACCCAGCGGCGGCCCACCAAGCCCGTCTTCATCGGCGACGTGCAGGTCGGCGGCGATGCCCCCATCGTCGTCCAGTCGATGTGCTCCACCGATACGGCGGACGTGCAAGCGACGCTGCGCCAGATCCAGGAGCTGGCCGGTCTGGGCTGCGAGATCGTGCGCGTCGCCGTGCCGGACAAGGAGGCGGCCGCCGCCCTGCCGGAGCTGGTGCAGAAGACGCCGGTCCCCCTCGTCGCCGACATCCACTTCGACTACCGCTGGGCGCTGGCGGCGCTCAGCGCGGGCGTCCACGGCCTGCGCCTCAACCCCGGCAACATCCGCGACCCGGAGAAGATCAAGCGGGTCGTCCAGGCGGCGAAGGCGCGGGGCGTACCCATCCGCGTCGGCGTCAATGCGGGCAGCCTGCCGCCGCTGCCGTCGCTCGGGGAGGGCGAGCTGCCGCCCCCGATGCACCAGCGCATGGTTGACGCGGCGCTCTGGGAGATCGGGCTCCTGGAGGAGCAGGGCTTCGACCAGATCAAGATCTCGCTCAAGGCCTTCGACGTGCCCACCATGGTCCAGGCCTACCGCGAGTTGGCGCCCAAGGTGCCCTACCCCTTCCACCTGGGCGTGACCGAGGCGGGCACTCCCAGGGCGGGCTCGGTGCGCAGCGCCATCGGCATCGGCATCCTCCTCTCGGAGGGGATCGGCGATACGATCCGCGTCTCGCTGGCGGCCGACCCGAGGGAAGAGGTGCCGGTCTGCTGGGACATCCTCGCCTCCCTCAACCTGCGCCAGCGCGGCCCCATCCTGGTCGCCTGCCCCACCTGCGGCCGCATCGAGATCGACCTGATCCCGCTGGCGAACCAGGTGGAGGCGCACTTCCAGAAGCTGGGCAAGCCGATCACGGTGGCGGTGATGGGCTGCGTGGTGAACGGCCCGGGCGAGGCGAAGATGGCGGACCTGGGCATCGCCGGCGGCAAGGGCCGAGGCGTCATCTTCCGCAAGGGGCAGGTGGTGAAGACCGTCGATGAGAAGGACTTCCTCTCCGCCCTCATCGAGGAGGGCGACAAGGTGATCGCGGAGCTGGAAGCTCGGGTGGACGGTACCGGCTCCGGCCTTGCCCCCGACCCAGTCATCCCCCTCGAGGAGATCCCGCACCCTAAGAGATGAGACCATCGCTTGGCCGCTGGCATCTCCTTGCGGCGGGCGCGCTGCTGGCATCTGTCTTGGCTCTCTCGTGCGGCGAGGAGGACACATCGGAGCAAGAGACGCCTACGACCACCATCGCTGCTGCGCCCGATTCCTCACCGACCGCTGCTACCGGTGCGGTCGCCCCGTACATGTCCTTCGCGGACGAGATGGCGGCGGCGCTGGAGCGAGAAGACGTGGCCTGGTTTGTCCAGCAGTTGGGTGACGGAGGCACGTCCATTCAAGTAGTTCAATGGCGCGAGGACAGACTCATCGCTGGTTCCCAGGACTTTGAGGCATTCATGAACACCGCCTTTCGCTCGGTGGACGAAGAGGCAGAAGACGAGTACGGCGCCGGACCACTGCGGCTGTACGCGGTAGGCGAGCAGACGCTCCGTGGGGACGTCCGCGTCGTGCATCTGTTGCTCACCGGCATCATGGAGGCGCCGCAGCCCGGGCGGTGGGCTCTGGTCCTTAAGACAGGGGAGGAGTTGCAGGTTCACGAGGTCCTCGAACTCCCCCCGGCCGCGGCAGAGCAGCTCCTCGCGTTCCGGCCGCTCCCGCAGCCCGAGCCTGACCCTGCCACGTACCCCGGGGGCTTCGCCACCCTCGTCGATGAGCTCCGGCAAGCGCTGAGCGCCCGGGACGGTGGCGCGATAGTCGCCCGTCTCCTGACGTGGCCCCTCACCTGCGACGAGCAGACGGCGCTCTATACGCCGTTTTGCAGAAGCCAGCCCGCGGGGACAGTCATGGACATCGTGAACTGGGGTTGGCGTTGCGTCCAATGCTCTCCTGGTGGTGATGGGTATGCGACTCCGGACGAAATCAAGGCTTGGCTCGATCGCTTCTTTGCGAGCACGCAGACCTCGGCGGCCGACGACCTCGGCCCCGCCGCTCTTCAGCTGGAATCGATCTCCCTGGAGCTAAGCGGCTACTCCATCAACGTCACCGGCGTCGGCGACCCTGCCATCCTGGACTACCCCCGCCCGCCAGGCCGGTGGGTCTTCACCTTCCACACCCTGGCCGAGGGTGACGAGTGGCGCATCGTCGAACTGCAGGTGGCTGACCCGGACAACAGCCGCTGGGTGCTGGAGACGTGGCGGGGCACCGGCATCATCACCTGGACGCGCTGGCCACCCAGCGACTAGCCTGCAAGTATGCACGTGGTCGCATCTGTGGCTCGCCCTCTGACGGCTGATCGCTGATGGCTGAGAGCCTCATCTCCCTCTCCACCATGTGGGCGCACTCCCTCACCCCGTCTCAGCGGTGGGTGTTTTGTCGACGACGGATCGCCCCTCTCCCGCTCGAGGGAGAGGCCTGCCCTGAGCGGAGCCGAAGGGGGACGGGGGCGAGGGAGGCCTGAACGCTGATGGCTGACAGCTTCATCTCCCTCTCCACCATGTTCGCGCACTCCCTCACCCCGTCTCAGCGGTGGGTGTTTTGTCGACGACGGATCGCCCCTCTCCCGCGAGCGGGAGAGGGGACGGGAGTGAGGGCGGAAATCTGTGCCAATCTGTGTTCATCTGTGGCTGATCGCTGATGGCTGAGAGCCTCATCTCCCTCTCCACCATGTGGGCGCAGCAGGAGCGCTTCGCCGATATGCACGACTTCGTGCGGGCGGCGAGAGCGATGGGCTACGACGCCATCGAAGTGAGCCACGCGACGGGCGAGGCGGGCTTCCAGCGGCTGCTGGACGGCTCGGGCGCCCGGCTGTCCAGCATCCACGCCCCCGCGCCCAAGGTGGAGGTGGGTGGCCGGAGCAACAGCTCTCTCAACCTGGCCTCCCTGGACGGGGAGGAGCTGCGCCTGGCCATCGAGCAGACGCGGCGCAGCATCGACCACGCCGCCG
>MGOB01000017.1:10279-13217 GCA_001796995.1 Chloroflexi bacterium RBG_16_68_14
AGCCTGGCGGAGCTGGCCGCCTATGCCCGCGAGCGGGGCGTGGCGCTGGGGCTGGAGAACCGCTTCCACCACCACGAGATCCCGTTGCTGGATGAGATGCAGATGCTCCTGGCCGACCATCCGGCCGACCTCGTGGGCTACTGGCACGACGTGGGCCACGCGGAGGTGCAGGCCCGCCTGGGCTACCTCGATAGCCGGGCCTGGCTGGCGGCGCTGGGGCCGCGCACCCTGGGCTGCCACCTGCACGACGTGCAGGGCATCGGCGACCACCGGGCCCCCGGCCGGGGCGACGTCGACTGGGCATACCTGGCGCGGGGCCTGCCGCCCGGGGCGCTGCGCGTCTTCGAGATCGACCAGCGGGAGCCCCCGGAGGCGGTGGCGAGCGCCATCGCCTTCCTGCGCGAGCGTGGCGTCGTGCCGTAGCGCACGGGCGAGCTTGGTCAAGAATCTCAGAAATCTTTATGTCTAATCTCTTGACAAGTTCCCTAGATGGGTGTATAAAGGTTTCGACTGGTGGCCTCGGTTTCTCCGTCCCCCGCCGCTGAATCCTCGGCCACGCTATAGTTAGCGATTGGGGGAGTTGCTCGTGGCAGCTCGCTGGTGGGGAAGTCGTAAGCCTGGAGCTTGGCAACTGCTGGCGGGTGGCGTCGCGGTCGCCCTCGTGGTGCTCATGGCGTTCCGAGCTGTCCCAGGCGCCGAGGCGGCCTGCTCGACGCCGTCCTACACACCGAAGGTCGTCACGGACAAAACGGACTACTACTCGAATGAGACCGTGCACCTTGAGGGGTGCGGGTTCCAAAGTTACACCGGTCAGAACCTCCCGCTTCGCATTACTCGCCCCGACAGCAACGTCGACTCCACGACGGTCGCGATCGATCCCTCCGGCAACTTCACCTATGACTACGTCCTGAACGGAATCGCTGGCGAGTACCTGGCGGAAGTGCTGAACACGAGCCAGACCGCCGTCCTTGCCAGCGTCCTGTTCTACGACGGCGATGTCGATTTCCGGCAGTGCGCCAACGACGATCCGACGCTGGGTTCCTGCCACTGGATCAAGTCCATTCTGCAGCAAAACAACTCGCAATACTTCGAGGGCATGTCGACCCTCCAGCGGGTTATCTTCCTCGGCGTCGACGCGACCACCGGGAACGTGCATACACTGACGTTCAGCCATCAGGCAGAGAAGACTTCCGCGGGAGCGCACGCCTATGACTTCTTGACCTCATGGGGTCAGGCCGTCGCTGCTGCCGACGAGATCGCGCCCGGCCAGGGCCTCCTCGCCACGTTGAATGCGTGCGGCGCTGATCCCTCGCCCGACCCTCAGGGATTCCTGAGCGCATGCGCTACGGTTCGTTCCGGCAGCAATACTGCGACGCCGAGCCTCCCTGACGCGATGGGGACCATCCTGGGCGATAACGTCGCCACCCGGGTGGCCAATTATGAAGCCCACTTCGGTAACCGCACCTTGAAGATCTACGGAGATGCCGCGATCACCTCGGCGTCCATCACGTTCGACGGGTACACGGGCGCGAGCGATTTGGAGGCAACATACACCCTAACGTGGACCTCCGCCTCGGCAGATATTCTCATCGAGTTCGCCGGCCACCTCGCAGTGGGGGTCGATCCCTTGGGCGCGGGCATCGGCTACGGCGCAGGAAAGGGCTCGGGAAGCATCACGGGAGGACCGTACCACCTCAAGCTCGCTAAGCTCGATGGCGACTCGCTGGGGTCGCAGGACAACCAGATCAAGGGCGCGGACATCCAGGTGGCGGCGACGCCGACGCCTACCAGCACGCCCACCCACACGTCCACCGCAACCAGCACCGCCACGCCGACGGTGACGGCTACCGACACCAGCACGCCGACCAGTACGGCGACGGCGACCAGCACAGCGACCGCCACGAGCACGTCGACCAGCACGGCCACGAGCACGGCGACCAGTACGGCGACGGCCACGCGCACCGCAACCCGCACGCCGACGCTTACACCGCCGCCCACGATCATCATCGAGCCGACGGCTACGCCGGTCACGCCCATCATCCTCGGCGGCAGCGGCGCCTACCCGGACATCGGGGGCACGTCGGGCGGCGGGACAGGCGCTCTGGCGACCGCGACAGGCGTGGCCCTCATGCTAGGCGTTCCCACCCTCGCAGGCGCGGCCGTCTACGTGCGCAGGCGCCGCGTGCCCTAGACCTCGAGCTTCGAACCCCGAACCTCGAACTTCGAGGCCGCTACCCGCCCAGGCTAAGCCCCACGCTGGGGCGCACCAGCACTTCGTCCACCTGCACCGACGGCGGCTGCGTGACGGCGTACATTACTGCATTGGCGATGTCGTCCGGCGAGAGGAAGACACCGGGATGCTCCCGCAGGACCCGCTCAATGCCCTCCTGGGGCAGGTACTCGCCGTGGCGGACCCCCTCGGCCTCTGGGTCGATGCCCAGGGCGCGGGCGGCATTGCTCAGCACCTCCTGCGGCATGGTTCGACCGAAGTTGGTCAGCGTGCCCCCAGGCATTACCACCGTCACCCGGATGCCCAGGTTGCGCACCTCCTGGCGCAGGCCGTCGCTGATGGCGTTCACCGCGTGCTTTGTCGCGCTGTAGACCTGACCCGTCGGCCCCGTTTGGCGGGCGGCGTTGCTGGAGATGTTGACGATGTGGCCGCTGCCGTTCACCTTCATCGCCCGGATCGCCTCCCGGCAGCCGATGAGGAGCGCCAGGACGTTGGTCTCCAGCATCTCCCGCCACTGCTCCACGCTCCCGTCGGCGACGTTGCCGGGGTAGCTGATGCCGGCGTTGTTCACCATGATGTCTAGCCCGCCGAACTGCTGAAGGGCGGCGTTCACCAGCGCCGCCATCTGCCCCTCGTCCCGCACATCCATCACCTGCGAGAAGGCGCGGCCGCCCTTCGACGAGATGGTGCTCATTACCTCCTCCAGCG
>MGOB01000017.1:13230-16265 GCA_001796995.1 Chloroflexi bacterium RBG_16_68_14
CCCGCCGATAGCGATGGCGGCGCCTTCCGCCGCCAGGGTGAGCGCCGTCGCGCGGCCGATGCCGCTGCTCCCGCCGGTCACCACTGCCACTTTGCCGTCTAGCTTACCCATGCGATGTCTCCTTCTCCTATCGTTCGTCTGTTGCGCTCTGCGCCGCCCGTTGCCGCAGCAGCCGTCGGTACTCCCGCCGGCCGATGAAGGTGAGCAGGCTGGGGAAGAGGGCGTGTAGCACGATGCCTAGTCGGAGCGGCCGGTAGGGGACCACCTCCGCCGTCGGGCGCTTGGCGCAGGCGACGATGCGCCGCGCCACCTGCTCCGCCGACTGGGTGGGCCCGTGCGGCCCGACCGGCGTGCCCTCGATGAGCCGCGCCGACTCGAAGAACCCGGTGCGGGTGCCGATGGGCAGCACGGCGCTGACCCGGACGCCGGTGCCAGCCTCCGCTTCCTCCGCGCGCAGCGCCTCGGTCAGGGCGATGACGGCGGCCTTGCTGGCGGAGTAGGCGCCGATGCCCGGGAAGGCGATCCGCCCCGCGGCCGAGGAGACGCTGATGATGTGGCCGGAGCGCTGCCGGCGCATGACGGGCAGCACCGCCTGCATCCCGTAGAGCACGCCCAGCACGTTGGTCTCCCACAGCTCGCGGAAGTCCTGCTCGCTGGTCTGCTCGATGGTGGCGCCCAGGGCGAAGCCGGCGTTGTTCACCAGCACGTCCACCCGCCCGAAGCGCTGGACGGCGGCCTGTACCAGGCGCTCCACCTGCTCCCGCTGCGAGACGTCGGTCGGCATTACCAGCGCCTCGCTCCCCAGGGCCTCGATCTGTCCCGCCAGCTCGGGCAGCCGGTCCTGGCGCCGGTCGGCCAGCACCAGCCTGGCGCCCTCGCGGGCGAAGGCGAGCGCCGTCTCGTAGCCGATGCCGCTGCCCGCCCCGGTGACGATGACGACCTTGTCCTTCAGGCTGGGCACGGCGCGGGCCTCCTTGCGTCCGTCGGTGGGTAGTGGGCGCATTAGTGGTGGGCGCATTATATGAAGGGATGGTGCGGAAAGGAAGACCATTGCCTTGACCCCCCGCTCGATGTCCCCGTATCCTCCAATCGAAGTTCGATTCATTGGAGGCCTGTCACCCGTTGCGTCTCTCCCACCTCATGTCGCGCACGCTCCGCCAGGCCCCGTCCGAGGCGGAGACGCCCAGCCACCGGCTCCTGCTGCGCGCGGGGCTGGTGCAGCAGCTCGCCGCCGGCATCTACAGCTTCCTCCCGCTGGGCTGGCGCGCCCTGCGCAAGATCGAGCAGATCATCCGCGAGGAGATGGACGCCGCCGGCGGGCAGGAGATCCGCATGCCCGCCCTCCAGCCCGTCGAGCTGTGGGAGGCCTCCGGCCGGCGCGAGACCTACATCCCGCCCCTCTTCATCGTCAAGGACCGGCGCGAGCGGGAGCTGGCCTTGGGCCCCACCCACGAGGAGGTGGTCACGGAGCTGTTCAAGCAGCAGGTGCAGAGCTACCGCGAGCTGCCGGTGCTCGCCTACCAGATCCAGACCAAGTTCCGCAACGAGATCCGCGCCCGGGGCGGCCTCATCCGCCTGCGCGAGTTCATCATGATGGACCTCTACTCCTTCGACGCGGACTGGGAGGCGCTGGACCATACCTACGACCGCGTCTTTCAGGCCTACGTGCAGACCTTCCAGCGCTGCGGCCTGCCCGCCATCGCCGTCCATGCCGACTCCGGGCCCATCGGCGGCAAGGACAGCCAGGAGTTTATGCACCTCACCGAGGTGGGGGAGGACCAGGTGCTCACCTGCGAGCGCTGCGGCTATGCCGCCAACACGGAGAAGGCGGACCACCGGAAGGTGACGCTGCCGCCTGAGGGGCCGCTCCCGCTGGAGGAGGTGGCGACGCCGGGCGTGAAGACCATCGAGGATCTGGCCCGCTTCCTGGGGGCGCCGGTGGAGAAGACGCTCAAGGCGGTCTTCTACGCCGCCTCCCAGCCCGGGTCCGGCGGCGGACCGGAGCCTGTCTTCGTCGCCATCCGGGGCGACCTGGTGGTGAACGAGACGAAGCTGCGCAACGTCCTGGGCGGCGCCGAGCTGCGCCTGATGGACGACCGCGAGGTGGCGGACGTTGGGCTCGTCGCCGGCTCCGCCTCGCCCATCGGCGTGAAGGAGGCGGCCAAGCGGCCCGTCCGCGTAGTCGCCGACGACTCGGTGCTCTCTGCGCCCAACCTGATCGGCGGCGCCAACAAGCCGGACGTCCACGTGCGCAACGTCAACTACGAGCGCGACTGGCGGGCGGACGTCGTCGCCGACATCGCCCTGGCGGAGCCGGGCTACCCCTGCCCCCAGTGCGGGGAAGGTGCCCTCTCCCTGCACCGCGGCATCGAGGTCGGCCACGTGTTCAAGCTGGGCACCATGTACAGCGAGCGGCTGGGCGCCACCTTCCTGGACCAGCGGGGGCAGCAGCGGCCGGCGGTGATGGGTTGCTACGGCATCGGCCTGGACCGGCTGCTCGCCGCCGTCATCGAGGCGAACCACGACGAGCGGGGCATCGTCTGGCCGGCCGGCGTCGCCCCCTACGCCGTCCACCTGATCGCCCTCAGCCCCGACCGCGCCGGCGTGCGCGACGCCGCCGAGCGCCTCTACGCCGAGCTGGGCGAACGGGGCGTCGAGGCGCTCTACGACGACCGGGAGGAGTCGCCCGGGGTCAAGTTCGCCGACGCCGACCTGCTGGGCATGCCGCTGCGCGTCACCGTCAGCCCGCGCACCCTGGAGAAGAGCGCCGTGGAGCTGAAGCGCCGCACCGAGTCGGAGACAACGCTCGTCCCGCTGTCGGAGGCGGCGGCGCGGGTGGAGCGAGTGGTGAAAGTGGTGGCAGGATGACGAGCGGGCACCGACCATGAAGAGGCTCGCTGTAATCATCGGTGTTCTTCTAGCCGCTGGCTTCACGGTGATAGCATGCGGCGATGGCGACAAGGGACCGTCAGGCCCGCGGGTTCGTATCGTCCTGGCGCTCACAGAAGCCGTCGATGGCGGCGTTCCGGATGATG
>MGOB01000018.1:0-6709 GCA_001796995.1 Chloroflexi bacterium RBG_16_68_14
CCGCCGTAGGCCGTACCCGCCGTAGGGGCAGGTTTGAAACCTGCCCCTACGCCCTGCCCCTACGCTAGGCCCCGTACACCCCCACGATGACGAGGACGGCGATGAGCACCACCGCCAGCGTCAGGTAGAGGGCGTAGAGCGCGAGTCGGGGCGGCTCGCTCATGACTCACCCTCCGGCGGATCGACCGCCGCCGCGATGGGCTCGCGCGCCTGAGGCGGGCCGATGACCGCCTGCTCCAGCAGCTCGGCGACGTCGTAGGTCCTCATCTGCCTCGCCTCGTCCCGCTCCACGGAGGGGATGCCGTCCTCGAACATCTGGACGCAGAAGGGGCAGTTGACGGCGACGATGCCGGAGCCAGTCTTGCGGGCGGCCTCCTGCGCCTGGGAGCAGCGGGCGTGGTTGATCCGCTGGCCCTTGCTCTCCTCCACCCACATGTGGGCGCCGCCGGCGCCGCAGCAGAAGCCCCGCTCCCGGCAGTGGCCCTCGATCTCCTCCAGGCAGGCGCCCGGGATGCCCTTGATGATCTCGCGCGGCGCGTCGTAGATGCTGTTGTGGCGGCCCAGGAAGCAGGAGTCGTGGTAGGTGATCTTCTCGGCTAGCTCATGGTCGACCTGCAAGCGGCCCGCCGCGAGCAGCTCGGCCAGCACCTCCGTGTGGTGGCGCACCTCGAAGTGGCCGCCGAACTGGGGGTACTCGTGCTTCATGGTGTTGAAGCAGTGGGGGCAGGCGGCGATCACCTTCTGCGCGCCCCGCTGCTTGAAGGTCTCGATGTTCTGGCCGGCCTGGATCTGGAAGAGGTACTCGTTGCCCAGCCGGCGGGCCGGATCGCCGGAGCAGGTCTCCTCCTCGCCCAGGCAGCCGAAGCTGACGCCGGCCCGCTGGAGCAGGCGCGCCACCGCCTGGGTCACCTTGATGTTGCGCTCCACCAGGGCGCCGGTGCAGCCGACCCAGAAGAGGTACTCCTGAGAGCCGTCGAACCTGGGGATCTCGAACTCCATCTGCTCCATCCAGGAGGTCCTGGTGAAGGCGGCGCCCGGCCAGGGGTGGCCCCGCTGCTCTAGCTGCATCAGGGTGGAGGCGGCCGTCTCCGGCATCTTCGCCTCGTCCATCACCAGGTAGCGGCGCAGGTCCATCAGCGCGGGCACGTGCTCGATCCAGACCGGGCACTGCTCCTGGCAGGCGCCGCAGTTGACGCAGTCCCAGATCGAGTTGTAGCCGACGGCATCGATGAGGTTGAGGGGCGCCACCACGCTCCCGCCGGCCCCGACAGCCATGACCCCCGCCACCTCCCGCTCCGCCACCCGGCGGATGTCGTGCATGATCTCCTTGGGCGAGAGGTCCTTGCCCGTGTTGGAGGCGGGGCAGGCCACCTCGCAGCGGCCGCACTCGGTACAGGTGTAGGCATCCAGGATCTGCTTCCAGGAGAAGTCCTGGAGCCTGCCCACGCCGAAGACCTCGCGCTCCTCCAGGTTCGGGATGGGCTGGAGGACGCCGGTAGGGGTGAGCCGGCGGAAGAAGACGTTGATGGGCGCGGTGAGGATGTGGGAGTGCTTCGATATCGGCAGGTAGGCGAGGAAGACCAGGAAGTCCACCAGGTGGAGATACCACCAGCTCGCGTGGAGCGCCTCGCCGGTGCCCACGCCCATGCCGATGCGGTCCCAGAGGTTCGCCAGGCCGAAGGCGAAGAACGAGAACGCGTCCCGGTCCCCGCGGTCGAGCAAGATCAGGAAGCTGTTGGTGAGGACGTCGCTCACCATCAGGAACCAGATGAGAAAGAGGATGACCCAGGCGTCCCAGTTGAAGGTGAGCCGGCGCGGCCGGGTCACCAGGCGCTGGAAGGCCGCCAGGCCCACGCCGACGATGACCAGCACGTCGAAGAGGTCCATCACCGGCCGGTAGACGGTGTAGACGATGCCGAAGATGCTCTGGAGGCTGATGTCCTCGTGGAAGCCGTCGAGCAGGAAGTTCAGGGTGCGGACCTGGAGGGTGATGAACCCCCAGAAGATCATGGTGTGGAGCAGGCCGGCGTACCAGTAGCTGGGGCGGTTCACCCGGAGCGTGCCCAGCACGTAGGCTGGGAAGGTGGCGACGCGCTCCCAGATGTCGCGGAGGGAGCCCAGCCGGTTCTCCCACCTCGCGCGGAGGATGACCAGCGCCCGCACGCCCGCCAGGAAGAGGAAGAGGGAGATGAAGCCGCTGAGGGCCAGATAGAAGCCGATGTTGCCCGGAAACGATATGGATGGAGCCATCAACGTGTGTTCCGCAGCGCAGGCGGTTGGGTCACTAACACGTCGAATGATAACTTTTGACTGAAAGTATAGTCAAACCGCTGGGCGAGAGCGGGCGAAGAGGCGACGTCAGGCAGCCCGTTCCGCCATCGAGAGCTGGCGGGCCATGAGCCGCGAAAACGCCTCCACGACGCTCGGGTCGAACTGGATGTTGGCGTTACGCTGGATCTCGCTCAGCGCCTCCTCGGGCGGCATCGCCTGGCGGTAGGGCCGGTCGGAGGTCATGGCGTCGTAGGAGTCGACCACGGTGAAGATGCGGGCCTCCAGGGGGATGGCGGCGCCCTCCAGGCCGAAGGGGTAGCCGCTGCCGTCGAAGCGCTCGTGGTGGTAGAGGAGGATGGGCATCGCCCCCTCCAGGAACTCGACCTTCGAGATCATCAGCCCGGCCAGGAGCGGGTGCTTCTGCATCGCCGCCCACTCCGACTCGTCGAGAACGTCAGGCTTGTGCAGCACCTCGTCCGGCACGCCGATCTTCCCCACATCGTGGAGGAGGGCGCCCCGCTCGATGTCCACCAGCCGCTCCTTGGGGACGTCCATCTCCTTAGCGAGAGCGACGGTGAGCTGGGCCACCCGCTCTGAGTGGCCGTGGGTGACGGCGTCCTTGGTGTCCAGCGCCGCCACCAGCACCTTCAGGGTGCTGTCGTAGCTCAGCTCCAGCTCCTGGGCGTGGTTGCGCACCTTGGTGAAGAGCCGGGCCTGCTCCACCGCCATCGCCGCCTGGGCAGCCATCTCCTCCACCATCTGCACCTTGGGCCCCTCGAATGTCCCCTGCGCCCTGCCCCGGATCGCCATGACCACGCCCATGACCCGCTCGCGGCCGGGGATGGCCACGCACAGGACACAGACGGGAGCCTGCTTCTTCGGCTCATAGCCCAGCACGGAGACGTACGGGAAGCTGGCCAGCTCGGCCTGCACCGATTCGCCGGTGCCGGCGCAACGGCGCATGTACCACTCCTCCACCCTTCGGTGGTGCTGGGCGCTGGTGTTCGCCCTGCGGTCGAAGCTCGCCTTCACCAGCAGGTCCTTGCCCCGCTCCTCTACCAGCACGGCGACGCCCAGTTGGGCGCGGGTATAGAGGGCGGCGTCCCGCGCCAGTTGCGCCAAGGCATCCGTCACGTCCAGGGTAGACCGGACGGCCTGGCCGGTGCGGTAGAGGTAGAGCAGCCGGTCGTACTCGCTCTTCAGGCCTCGGATGGCTATCCAGAGGATGACGGGGAGGGCGAGCAGCAGCCCGGCGCCGCCCGCGACGGTGAGGACGAGCAGCTCACGCCGGCTGCTATCCACAGATTCGGCGATGGGCCCGTAGTCCTGCTGGACCTCGAGGACGGCACCCGAGCCGAGGCGGGTGTAGCCTACCAGCACATCGCCTTCGGGGGGGCTTGTCTTGTGGACGACCACGTCCCCCGCGGCTGTCCGCGCCAGCGCCTGTGAGTCTGCCTCGACGGCCTGGCCGTCATCGGTGGCGGCCAGTAACCGGCCGTCGCTGCTCCAGAGCCGGATCGCCTGCACCTGATCGCCCAGCAGCCCGCCGGCAGCCTCGTCGAAGGAGCTGAGCCCGGCTTGGTCCAGGTCGCCCGCCGTCCGCTCCAGTGTCGGCGCCAAGTTGCGGCTGGCAAAGAGGGCCGCGTCCTCCTCCGCCTGCGCGCGGACGCTGTTGAAGCGGAGCACGAGGACGACCGTCCAGACAGCGGCGACGGCGAAGAGCGTCCACGCCGCGAAGATGAGGAATAGCTTGGTAGTGGAGTGCTTGCCCATCGACAGACTTGTGTCCCAGCCCTCTCACTTACGTATCGGCCTCGCGAGGAGGCCGCTTTAGGTGACCTGACAGACCTGTCAAGCGCATCTCGAATTGGCGAGGAGTGGCGTCTCCCCAATTCCCCGTGGGACAGGCTTTAGCCTGTCGCCGTCGGGCTGAAGCCCGACCCGCAGTATTATTCAGCAGCCTCCTTTAGGTGACCTGACAGACCTGTCAAGCGCATCTCGAATTGGCGAGGGGTGGCGTTCGTGTTAAGGTTAAGATCAAGGCTGCGGGATCCGTCCGATGAGCACTACCCTGACCAGCAAGCTGGCGCGACTGGATACGCTCCTGCGCGAGATGGGGTCCGCCCTGGTCGCCTTCTCCGGCGGCGTCGATAGCACCTTGGTCGCCGCGGCCGCCCACGACGCGCTGGGCGAGCGGGCGCTGGCCGTCACCGGCCTCTCGCCCTCGGTGCCCGCCTCGGAGGTGGCGGAGGCGCGGGAGCTGGCGCGCCTCATCGGCATCGCCCACGAGACGGTGGAGACGCACGAGATGGAGCGGCCGGGCTACGTGGAGAACTCGCCCCAGCGCTGCTTCCACTGCAAGACCGAGCTGTACGGCCTGCTGATAACCATGGCGCAGGAGCGCGGCTTCGCCCACGTGCTCGATGGCTGCAACCTGGACGACCTGGGCGACCACCGGCCGGGCCGCGCCGCCGCCGCCGAGCACAACGTGCGCAGCCCCCTCATCGAGGCCGGGCTCACGAAGGAGGAGATTCGCCAGCTCTCCCGCCAGCGCGGCCTGCCCACCTGGGACAAGCCGGCCATGGCCTGCCTCTCCTCTCGCATCCCCTACGGCACGCCCGTCACCGTCGAGGCGCTGGCGCGCATCGGCGCGGCCGAAGCGTTCCTGCGCTCGCTGGGCATCCGCCAGCTCCGCGTCCGCCACCACGGCGACGTGGCGCGCATCGAGCTGGAGCCGGAGGGGATGGAGGTCCTCATGCGCGACGGGAACCGGGAGCGGGCGGTGGAGCGGCTGAAGGAGCTGGGTTACCGCTACGTCACCCTGGATTTGGCGGGCTTCCGCTCCGGCAGCCTGAACGAGGTGCTGCCGCTGGAAGAGGTGCGGCAAGGCTAGCGGCGCGGTTCCCGGAGCAGCGTCCAGTAGCGCGGGCCGCCCTTCGGGAGGTTACCCTCCTCGATGACCTGGAAGCCGTGCTTTCGGTAGAAGGAGACGTTTCGCTCTCTGGCGGTTTCCGTGTAGCAAGGCAGGCCTTCTCCATCCATCCGCGACAGAATCGGCTCGAGCAGGGCGCTGCCCACGCCCTGGCCCTGATATGGCGGATCGACGCCAAGGACGGCCAGGTACCAGTGCCGGGGCGGCGCGTCGCGCTTGTGCAGCCGTTCGAGGTGACCGGTCGCCGTCAGAGCCCGTCTCAACTCGCCGAGACGAAGCCTGAAGAGGAGCGTGGCCGCCTCTGCTCCTAGCGTGCCTACGGTGCTTGCCAGGGCCCGTTCGGGAGGATGCCAGACCGCCACACCCTGCATGCTGCCCGACATCGTGTGCGCTTGGCCGTGTCTCTGACCGTAGCGGACGGCGATGCGGAAGAACCAGGGAAGCACACGGGCGCGCCTTGCCTCGTTGGGCACGATCCAGACCGCCAACGGATCATCGAGGAACGCTCTACCCAGCACCTCGGCGGCCGCCTTCACCTGGTGCGCAGCTAACAAGACGGCTGGTGTCTGCCCCGTCATGGGTGCCCTTCGCTCTCGCCAGGGATCTTGGTGCGGCACCATTGTAGCAGCGGCTGGTGCGATATCAACGTGTGCACACCTGGCCCCCTCGCGCTCCCGCCACCTATACTCTCCTCGATATGGCCTCCATCCCTTCGCTTCGCTCGAGGGCAAGCCCTCCGGCTCCGCCCAGGGCATGCCTGGGCGTGGACGTGGGCGGCACCTTCACCGACTTCTTCCTGTGGGATGAAGGCCGCCTCTCCGTTTCCAAGCGGCCCTCCACCCCGGACGACCCGTCGCGGGCGGTGCTGGCAGGGCTGGAGGAGGCGGGCTGGCGGCCGGAGGAGGTCGTCCATGGCTCCACCGTCGCCACGAACGCCGTGCTGGAACGCAAGGGCGCCCGCACCGCCCTCATCACCACGCGGGGCTTCCGCGACGTCCTCGCCATCGGCCGGCAGACGCGGCCCAAGCTGTACGAGCTGGAGACGAAGCGGCCGCCGCCGCTAGTGCCCGACGCGCTGCGCCTGGAGGCGGACGAGCGGCTCGACCACCGGGGCCAGGTGCTCCGCGCCCTCTCGCCGCGGGAGGTGGAGCGGCTGCTGGACCGGCTCCTCAGGCGGGGCGTCGAGTCGCTGGCGGTCTGCTTCCTCTTCTCCTTTCTGAACCCGGAGCACGAGCGGCTGGTGCGCGACGCCGCCCGTCGCCTGCGCCTGCCCTGCTCGGCCTCCTTCGAGGTGCTGCCGGAGTACCGGGAGTACGAGCGCACCAGCACCACGGTGCTCAACGCCTACGTGGCGCCGGTGGTGGAGCGCTACCTGGCCCGGCTGGCCGGTGGCCTCCGCCAGCGGGGGACGGCCCGGCTGCGGGTGATGCAGTCGAACGGGGGCAGTGCTGGGGCGCGTGACGCGGGCGCCTTGGCCGTGCGCACGCTGCTCTCGGGGCCGGCGGG
>MGOB01000018.1:6738-10024 GCA_001796995.1 Chloroflexi bacterium RBG_16_68_14
GAAGCGGGGTTCGACCGGATCATCACCTTCGACATGGGCGGCACCTCCACCGACGTCTGTCTCTGCGACGGCGCCGTCCCCTTCACCGCCGAGGCGACCATCGACGGCCTGCCGATGCGCATCCCCACCGTCGACGTCCACACCGTGGGCGCGGGCGGCGGCTCCATCGCCCGTATCGACGCCGGGGGCGCGCTGCGGGTGGGGCCGGAGAGCGCCGGCGCCGACCCCGGGCCGGCCTGCTACGGCAAAGGCGCGCAGCCGACGGCCACCGACGCCCACCTGCTGCTGGGCCGCCTCCTGCCCGACCGCTTCCTGGGCGGCCGCATGGCCCTCTCCGTGGAGGCCGCCCGGCGGGCGCTGCGGCCCATCGCGCGGGCCTACCCTTCGGCTTCGCTCAGGGCAGGCGGCGGCAGCCTGGAGCGGGCGGCGGCGAGCGTCGTGCGGGTGGCCAACGTCAGCATGGAGCGCGCCCTGCGTGCCATCTCGGTAGAGCGGGGCCACGACCCGCGCCGCTTCACTCTGGTCGCGTTCGGCGGCGCCGGCCCCCTCCACGCCTGCGAGCTGGCGGAGGCGCTGGGCATCCTGCGGGTGCTGGTGCCGCCCTTCCCCGGCGTCCTCTCCGCCTTCGGCATGGCCGCCTCGCCGGTAGCGCGGGACGAGATGCAGGCGTTCCTGGCGCCGGTGCCGATGCCGGACCGAGGCGGCGCCTTCGCCCGGCGGCTGGAGCGCGCCTTCCGACGGCTGGAGGCGCGGGCGAGGTGGGAGCTGGCCCGCGAAGGGCGCCGAGGCCGCATCCGCCTGCGCCGGGCGCTCGACCTGCGCTACGCGGGCCAATCGTACGAGCTGACGGTGCCCGTGGCATCAACCGCGGCTGGCTGCGCGCCGCCGCGCTTCCTGGCCTCCTTCCACCGCACTCATCGCCGTCGCTACGGGCACGCCGACCCTTCCCGCGCCGTCGAGGTGGTAGCGGTGCGCGTACGCGCCGAGGCTCCAGGCGCGCCAGTACGACTGCCCCCGCTCCCGAGGGGCGACGGCGATGCGAAGCGGGCGCGCCTGGAACGGCGGCAGGTCTGGTTTGGCCAGACGCGCCAGACGTGGGTCTACGACCGGTCGCTCCTGCGCGCCGGCGACCGGCTGCGGGGCCCGGCCGTCGTCCTCCAGCTCGACGCGACGACGGCGGTGCCGCCGGGGTGGCGAGCCGTCGTCGATGGCGTGGGGAACCTGGTGCTAGAATCGGAGGGACGATGAGGCGTGCCCTGCTCTTTCTGGCGACTCTGCTCTTCCTCGCCGTCGCCACGGGCGCCTGTGACGGTGACGACGAGTCGTTGGAGCTTCCTGACAGCCCTGAAGGACTCTGGGAGCAGGCACGGGCTGCGATGGCAGCTCTCGACTCGTATGCTGTCTCCTTCACCTTCCCGTATGGCCCAGAAGAGATCGGATGGGACGCGGAGGTCGCTGCGCCGGATAGCTATCACTTCCTGCTGGTGACAGCTGAGGGCGAAACTAAGGAGGAGTGCGCAGCCCCTGTGGAAGAAGGGGTGTTCGTTTACGGTACGCCCTGCCGCGAGGTGTTCACCGAAATTACTGAGCGGAGTGTGCTAGAGACCATCCTGGTGGGCGACAAGGCATATAGTCGCCAATGCGAGGACCAGGGAACAGGGTGCGGCCAGTGGCAGCAAAGGCCGCGTCCGCAGCTTCCCATCGCAGGACCCTCACCCACCTATGCTCCCCAATGGCCGTTGGTCGCCGTCGAGCTGGCGGAGCCGGTCGAGGTCGTGGGCAGAGAGGAGATAGGCGGTACAAGTGTTGTCCACCTCCATGGCCGCGTCAACCACCTGCGCGCTATCTTCGAGAACGAGCGGCGCGTGCTCACCGCGGCCGGCATCTCTTCGTTCGGTCGGGAGTGCACGGCGGAGGCGAGCGCCCCGGGCGAGCCGCCCGGCGAGGAGGTCTGCCGCGACCTGACCTTCGAGGAGTCACTGGAGCAGCAGGAGCCCGACCTCAGCTTCTACGACAAGAACCCCGCCGTCATCGACATTTGGGTCTCACCGGACGACCTGTTCATCCGCCGCATCGCGATCGGGGCGCCGCCACCGCCGGAGGAGCCGGAAAGCGGGCAAGTTGCCCTCATCATTGAGTACTCGCGCTTCAACCAGGTGCAGGTCAGCCCGCCCCAGTAGGAGGACGTGGTAGATCCCATCATGGAGCGGCTGGAGGGAGCACCGTGAGCCCACGGGCTTCGACAGGCCCGGCCCCCGATCCCACCGCGCTGGCGGTGTTCCACGCGCTCTTCGCCTCGGTGGCGGAGGAGATGGGGGTGACGCTGGGGCGCACAGCCCACTCGCCCAACATCAAGGAGCGGCGCGACTACTCCTGCGCCGTGTTCGACGCCGGGGGGAAGCTGGTGGCCCAGGCCGCCCACATCCCCGTCCACCTGGGAGCGATGCCCCTGGCGGTGGAGGCGGTCCTTCCTCTGGCCCCCTTCGCGCCGGGCGACGTGGTGATCCTGAACGACCCCTACCTGGGCGGCACCCACCTGCCGGACATCACCCTCGTCTCGCCCGTCTTCTGGCGGCGAGGTCGAGAGCGAGCCGAGCTGGTCGGCTTCGTCGTGAGCCGCGCCCACCACGCCGACGTGGGCGGCATGGCGCCCGGCTCCATGCCACTGGCGACTGAGCTTTATCAAGAGGGAGTGGTCATCCCGCCGCTGCACCTGCTGCGCCGCGGCCGGCGCAACCGAGAGGTGCTGTCGCTCCTCTTGCGCAACGTGCGCACGCCGGAGGAGCGGCTGGGGGATCTCGATGCCCAGCTCGCCGCCCACCGGACGGGCGAGGCGCGGCTGCTGGAGCTGGTGGGCCGGTACGGCCGGCGCGAGGTCGCCCGTCAGATGGCGGCGCTCCAGGACTACGCCGAGCGGCTCACTCGCGCCGCCATCCGCCAGATCCCGGACGGCGTCTACTCGTTCGAAGACGCCCTGGACGACGACGGCGTGAGGGAGGAGTCCGTCCCCATCCGCCTCCGGCTGATCAAGCGCGGCGAGCGCCTCCACTTCGACTTCACCGGCAGCGCGCCGGAGCGCCCCAGCTCGGTGAACGCCGTTGCCGCCGTCACACGCTCCGCCGCCTACTACGTCGTGCGCTGCCTGCTGGACGAGGACGCTCCCACCAACGACGGCTGCCTGCGCCCCATCAGCTTCACGCTGCCGGAGGGCAGCGTGGTCAACGCCCGGCCGCCCCGAGCGGTCTCCGCCGGCAACGTCGAGACCTCGCAGCGTATCGTGGACGTG
>MGOB01000019.1:0-2166 GCA_001796995.1 Chloroflexi bacterium RBG_16_68_14
CATTACTGTCATTCTGAGTCCTTTCTCGGAAGGACGAATAATCTCGCTACTCGCTGCTTCGGCCTTTCCCCAATGAGCATAGCTCTCCGAAGGGGAAAGAGATCCTTCGCTTCGTTCAGGATGACAGCGTGGGCCATTATTTCGCCTTCCCTTTCGCCCGCTCCTGCTCGATGAGGTCGCGGCGGAGGATCTTGCCGGAGAGGGTCTTCGGGATGGACTGGACGAACTCCACCTCGCGCAGCTTCTTGTAGGGCGCCACCCGCTCCGCGACGAACAGCATGATCTCGTCGGCGGTCGCCTGCTGCCCATCCTTGAGCACCACGAAGGCCTTGGGGACCTCGCCCGACTCGAAGTCGGGCTTGGGGATGACGGCGGCGTCCAGCACCGCCGGGTGCTCCATGACCACGCCCTCCAGCTCGGCCGGCGCCACCTGGTAGCCCTTGTACTTGATCATCTCCTTGGCCCGGTCAACGATGTAGAGGTAGCCGTCCTTGTCCATGCGGGCGATGTCGCCGCTGCGGAGCCAGCCGTCGGGGCGGATGGTCTCGGCCGTCGCCTCCGGCTGCTTCCAGTAGCCCAGCATCACCTGGGGGCCGGAGATGAGCAGCTCGCCCGTCTCGCCCAGCGGCAGCTCCTCGCCCGATTCCATGTGCACGATCTTCTCCAGGGTGTCGGGCACGGCCGGGCCCACCGAGGCGGGCCTGACGGCGTCGAGGGGGCTGGTGTTGGTCAGCGGGCTGGTCTCCGTCATGCCGTAGCCCTGGAGCATGGTGCAGCCGAAGCGCTGCTCCGCCAGCTCGGCCACCTCCGGCGGCAGTGGCGCCGCGCCCGACAGCACGAAGCGCAGCGACGAGTGGTCGTGCTGCTCCAGCTTGGGGTGGTGCGATAGCAACAGCAGCGCCGGCGGCACCACGAAGAAGTCGGTGACATTGTACTTCTCGATGAGGTAGAACGTCTGATCCGGGTCGAAGCGGGGCATCACCAGGCAGGTGGCGCCGGTGGCCAGGGTGGCGTTGAGGAGCACCATCAGCCCGTAGATGTGGTAGAAGGGCAGGAAGGCGAGCAGGACGGAGTTTTCCGTGACCAGCCCGGTGGCCATCATCTGGCGGATGTTCGACGTCAGGTTGTAGTGGGAGAGCATGACCCCCTTGGGCAGGCCGGTGGTGCCGCTCGAGTAGGGGAGCACGGCCAGGTCTCTCTCCGGGTCGATCTCCACGGGCTCCGGCTCGGGCGGCTGGCCCGCGATCATCTGCCAGATCTCCTCCATCTCGTAGACCTCGCGTACCTTCGGGAGGTGCTCCTTCGCCTCCTCGACCGTGGGCATGAGCGCCTTCGCGGCGAAGACGACCACCGCCTCCGCGTCGTCGAGCTGGTGCTCCACCTCACGCTCCCGGTAGAGGGGGTTGAGGGTAGTCACCTTGGCGCCCGCCAGCAGCGCGCCGTGGAGGGCGACGGCGTACTCCGGGCAGTTGGGCGCGTGGATGGCGACGGTGTCGCCCTTGACGACGTTGACCTCTCGCTGGAGTAAGGAGGCCATCTTGCGAGACGCCTCCCAGAGCAGGCGGTAGGTGTAGGGCTTCTCGTCGATGCCGATGAGGGCGGGCTTGTCCGGCAGCCGCTGCGCCGAGCGCTCCAGGATCTGGGAGAAGGGGTGCTTGGGGTAGGGCGCCTGTGACGGCCAAGGGCCTGTCGCGACCATGTCGACACCTCCGAGACTAGGGACGGACGCTGCCAGCAGTCCGCATGATCACGCACGAGGTGGGCAGGTGTCAAGGTGGGGGCAGAGGGAGAAGGGGGTGGACGCCGAACTGGATGAGCAGGACCGCATCGACAGAGTTGATCCTGCCATCCCCGTTCACGTCCCCGTTTTGCTCGCAGGGGAGCGACCTCACCAGCCGCGCGTCGAGCTGAAGGATGCGCAACGAGTCGATGCTGTTGGCCCTGCCGTTGCAGTCGACATCGCCCATAACGTTCAGCACCGGCGGTAGCCGCTCGAGGAGGCCGGCGTGGTATTGCAAGATGAGCGTAGCGTCCGCAGAGTTCTCGATACCGTCTTGGTTCACGTCTGCTTTCGGTGAGGGCGGGGTTGGCAAGATGATGCCGGCCTGGAACCCCAAGAGATGAAAGGCGTCGATGCTGTTGATCTCGCCGTCCTTGTTCACATCG
>MGOB01000019.1:2175-4814 GCA_001796995.1 Chloroflexi bacterium RBG_16_68_14
GGCTGCCCGCCGAGGCTGAACCAGGCCCGGGCGAGGCCACGGCCGCCGCCGTGAGGCTTGTCGCTAGCAGGAGGCTTACACCAAGGATCGCTCGCCGTGTGACCATCACCACCCCCTTGGTGCGCTCGCCACGAAGCGGGCGAATAGTAGCACTAGGTTGCTGACGTGTCAAACGCGGACCGCGACACTGCTGAATGATATTGTGGGTCGCGCTTCAGCCCGACGGCGCACGGGGCGGGGAGGTGTCAAGAGGGTGATAGCTGCTGATTAGGGTCTACGTCCGCGCCTGAGCAGGACCGCGGAGCCCGCCGCTGCGGCCCCCAAGACTGCTAGGCCGGCAACAAGGCCGTGGATGGTTCCCGCGCTATTGCGGCCGACTCCGCCGCTGCCCGCCTCCGGAAACGCCGGAGCTGGGGTGGGCGTCGCTCGCGCTGTTGGTGTGGGCGTCGAGGGTGGGCGTTCTTCCTCTACGCAGGCAATGCTGCCATGCCGTAAGGTCGCGTCCACGGGTCGGGGACCGCCAACGGTTGCGTCCATAAGGGTCTCCGCGCTCAAGGTGAGCGGAGTTTCGGACTCCCGGTCTGCGCATACAAAGATGATCCGAGCCAGCAAGAAGTTGCCGCGCAGGCCGTAGGCATCAGCTCCGGCAACACGGACTATGTTGTCGGCGAACGCTGGGTTACAGACGCTGGCTTGGGCCGGCCCAACGGCACAGTCGATCGCCGTCACCACGGTTGGATCGTACATGACATCAATTGTCCAGGCGCCAAGTCCGGGGTCAGGGATATTGAAAGCAGAGAGTTCCACCGAAAGTTCGGCACCAGGCACCTGTCTGGTGTCGATGATGCTGATCTGAGGTTGCTGCGCTGCTACCTGCGACGACGTCGCGAGGAGCGCGCCGATAACCAGCGGCGTGAGCGTTAGGGCTGCTTTCGCGAGGTTGCGCATTTCCTCATTTTCCGCAATGAAACTTTGCTCTGTAGACGACTGTCGCGGATAGCCCGCCCTACGGCCGAATCTGGTACAGTCCTGCGTCGGCCTGGAGGATGAGCGTGGCGTCCAGCGCGCTGACCGACAGGTCGCAGTTCACGTCGGCGCCGGCAAGCCACACCTCCGACGGCGCGGCCATCAGCCCGGCGTCGTAGAACAGGACGGACAGCGCGTCCAGGCTGTTGGTCAGCCCGTCCGCGTTCAGGTCGCCCGTCTTGGGCTCCACCAGGGTGCA
Organism: Chloroflexi bacterium RBG_16_68_14; assembly: GCA_001796995.1. Classification (GTDB taxonomy): domain Bacteria; phylum Chloroflexota; class Dehalococcoidia; order DSTF01; family RBG-16-68-14; genus RBG-16-68-14. Next base: position 3,401 of record MGOB01000019.1, read on the forward strand.
GGCGGACGCGCTCTGGCCGGGGGGCCAGGTGAGCGTTATGGCCAGCAGCAGGACCGCTGCCAGCGCGAAGACACGAGCAATGAGTGCAGAGATTCCCAACACGATCCCATCCTCCACGAAATTGACGGGGCGCTTCCCAGTCTTGCGCAAACGGGTGGGGCCCGTCAAGTGCTGAACCGCCTACGGCGGCAGCGTATCGATGAGTCCCGCCACGTACTGGAGGACCAGGGTGGCATCGATGGCGTTGATGGCGCCGTCCAGGTTAGTGTCGCCGTTCTCATGGCAGGGGAGCTCATCGAGCAGGCCGGCGACGAGCTGGAGGATCAGCGTGGCGTCGATGGCGTTCACTTCGTCGTTGCAGTTGACGTCGCCGACGAGGCCGGGAGGCGCCTCCTCCAGGACGCGGATCAAGCCGAGCTGGCTGGTGGGGTGGATGGTGCAGAAGTACAAGTAATCGCCCGGCGTTGTGAAGGTATACTCGAAGGTGTCTCCCGGGTCCATCTGGCCCGAATCCCAGAGGGGTGTGAGGGTGGGCGCGTCGCAGTCGGCGCCGCACTCCGTGGTGGTGTGCATCAGCACGGCCGAGCTGGGGTAGTCCCAGCGCACGATGTCGCCGACGAGGATGCTGGTGGGGCAGACGGCCTCCTGGTAGGACGGGTTGCAGAGCCAGATGTCGCCCATGTCGATCACGCAGACCCCGTCTGTGTAGGAAGAGCAGTTCACGCCGGGCTCCACCGCTCCCACGTCCGATGAGCCGGGGCTCAGCCAGAGGAGGACCGCGGTCAGGAGCGCCGCGAGGGCGGAGATCTTGAGAGAAGTTATGAACTGGACGGTTGGCATGGCACCACGCTCCGCAGGATGAAGGGCGGCCTTGCCCCACTCCATCGGGGCGCGCTTATTCTACATAACCCCAACGCTTGTGGCCAGCCAAGCGTATCGCCCGGCGCCAGCCCCAGCCCATCCTACGGCGGCAGGGTATCGAGCAGGCCGGCTACGAACTGGAGGATGATGGCGGCGTCGATGGCGTTGACGGTGCCGTCCAGGTTGGTGTCCGCGTTCTGCTGGCAGGAGAGATAATCGAGGAGGCCGGCGACGAGCTGGAGGACGAGGGTGGCGTCGATGGCGTTGACCCCGTCGCTACAGTTGACGTCGCCCACTAGTCCGGGCAGCGCCCCCCGCACGACTATCCGGCCGCGCATCAAGGTGGGATGCACCTGGCAGTAGTAGAGGTAGGTGCCCTCCTGGTCGAACTGGAACGATAAGCTGGAACCGTCGGAGATGACGCCGGAATCCCAGACGGGCGTGTCGGTTGGGCTGTCGCAGGAAGCGCCGCACTCGGTGGTGGTGTGCGGGAGCGAGGCGCCGCCGAAGTCCCAGAGGACCTTATCGCCCGCGTCGATGACGGTCTCGCAGA
>MGOB01000019.1:4832-12763 GCA_001796995.1 Chloroflexi bacterium RBG_16_68_14
AACCAGGTGTCGCCCACGGCGATGGTGACCGTCTGCGGAGGCTGCGCGCCGGCCGGTTCTGGTGAGAGGGGGCCCGGGCGCAGCCAGAGCAGAGCGGCCGCCAGCGCGACCGCGAGCGCGGAGAGGGTCAGAAGCGTTAGGGGACGCACCGGCCTCATGATGTCACCTCGTTAGCCCAGGCTGAGAGCTGCCGCTTCCTCATTTCAGTGCCGGAGCTGCGGGCGTCTGTCCACGGCTCGTACGCCGGCATGCGCATTCTACAATACTTCGTACACTACTGGGAATAGCCAAGCAATCGCCAGCGCCCGACGGGTAGGATAGCGCACCAAGTACGACAGAGCGGCACGGCCGCCCCCGCCCTCCGCCCCTACGGCGGCAGGCTATCGAGGAGGCCCGCCACGTACTGGAGGATGAGGGTGGCGTCGATGGCGTTCACGACGCCGTTCCCGTTCACGTCGGCGCCCTCCGGACAGAGGAAGAAGCCAAGGAGCCCAGCATCGAACTGGAGGACCAACGCGGCGTCGATGCTGTTGACATGTCTGTTGGCGTCCACGTCGCCGGCGGCGCACGCAGGCGTCGGTGTGGGTGTCCTGGTCGGTGTCCGCGTGGGCGTGGGCGTCCGGGTGAGGGTCGCGGTCGCCGTCGGCGTGGCGGTGGGCGTAGGGGTATCGGTGATCGTTGGTGTCGGCGTGAGCGTAGGCGTGGAGGTGATGGTGGGTGTGGCGGTGATAGTGGGCGTAGCGGTCGCTGCCCCGCAGCTTACAACGTTGGCCGAGGCCAGCGCGTCCACCCGGCCGTAGCCGTAGGTGTTGTCCGGTCCGGCGTCGCCCAGATCGATGGCGTTGTTGAGGATCGCGTCTCGCAGCGCGGCGCGGTCCAGGGAAGGGTTGCACTCCAGCAGGAGCGCCGCCACGGCGGCCACGTGCGGGGCAGCCGCCGACGTGCCGAAGAACCGGCGGCCCGTCCCCTGGCAGGCCGCGTTCGATGGCTTGAACCCCCCGGAGCCGGTCATGCAGGTCCCATCGGGGGCGACTACATCCGGCTTCATGCGGCCGTCCTCCGTGGGGCCCCGGCTGCTGTAGGACTCGATGGTGTTCGGGCTGGAGTAGCGCACCGCGCCGACGGAGACGACGGAGACTGGGGAGCCACCCGCGTCGGACTGGTTGGCCACGCTGCTGCCCGGCGTGTTGAAATCGAGCTTGTTCCCGTTGCTGAGGGTTTCGCACCCGCTGCAGAGGAGGAACAGGTCGAACTCGACCGGCGCTGCTTCGCCCATCCAGTTGCCGATGAGGATATCGACGGGCACGTCGCTGCCGGTGTTGTTCGATACGTCGCAGCCCTCCACCGGGTCGAAGCCCGCGCCTGCCTGCGGGTCGCCGCTGCAGAGGACGATCTCCGTCGGGTCCTCTAGGAAGATATCGTAGTCGTTGCCGGAGGCGCCCCAGGGGTCGTCCCACACGAGGATGATGGTGGCGCTACCGCCCGGATCGAGGATGAAGCGGTTGGCGTCCGCAGGGGCGGGAAGCAGCCCGGCGTGCTTGGTGCCCTGCGGCCCGCTGCTCTCGTCGTGCTCGTGCAGGCTCCAGAAGTTGGGCCCGTCGATCTCCGTGAGGTCAGACCCGGAGTCAACGTATGTCCCCTGGTAGTGACGGTCCGCCTGGTTGCCAGCGGAGGTGTAGTAGCCGCGGACGGGGCCGGGGCCGTTCAGGGCGTCCGCCGTGTTCTGGGAGACGAGGCTGGTGCCGTCGTACGGTCCGACGGCGAACCAGGCGAGGTCGTCTACCACCACATCGGCGTTGGTGGCCAGGCAGTCCACCGCGTCGTTGAAGTCGAGCACGCTGCCCATGCCGAAGTTGCCGAACATGAGGGAGGCGCCGGGGGCGATGTCGTGGACGATCTCGAGCATCGCCGTGCCCTCGGCGCCCGCCGTCCCGGGATCGCCCGGCACGACGTTGCAGGTGCTGGTGTCCACCGCGGGCAGATCGCCCGAGGCCTGGCTGCTGGCTAGCCCGCCGACGCCGTCGGAGATGACGCCGACGGTCACCCCACTGCCGTCCACCTCGAAGATGAAGCGGACGTCGTCGCTGTTCATGACGGCGTCGCCCTCAGTCTGGAAGGAGCCCGCGTTCACGAAAGGATAGTCAGGTAGCCGCACCCTGCGCACGCCGGGCAGGCCGGCCACCTGGCGGAGACTTCCCACCGGCACCTGCGCCTGCACGATGCCGGCGTCCTCCTCTACCCGCTCGATCCGCGCGCCACGCGCCTCCAGCGCCTTCAGGTCGGCGCCCGATGGGTCGTCCACGAGGATGAACACCTGCACCTCTCCGGCATCGGTGAGGCGCAGCCGTTGGGCTGCGATCATTGCGCGCAGCTCTTCCGGGAAGGCCTGCTGCGGGCTGCGGGCGGTGAGCTGTTGTCCTGCCGCCCCGGCGCGCGCCGCCGCGTCCGCCAGCAGCACCAGGTGGGAGGAGAGCTTCGGGTCCTTCAGGGCGCGCACCGGCCCGCCGTCCGAGCGGGCCACGATGGCGCCGTCGTGGTCGTGCGCCGGTCCCGGCGTGGGTGGAGCTGCCGAGATGGCCAGCCCGGGCGCCGTCCTCTCCGTCACGATGGCGCTGGACCTGCTGGCGGCGCCAGTCGCCGCCCAGGCGACCACCAGCCCGGCGGCCAGGACACCGGCCGAGAGCAGGAGGAGTCTGGTCCGGCTCATCTCAGGCCGCGCGCCTCTCGCTGGAGGACGGCAGCGTCGCACCGCTGGGCACTACGAAGAAGAGAGATCTTTGGTATATGCGCACTGCCGCTCCTTCGGCTGCTGGGGTCACATCCTGTTCAGCACAGGTTGCTATACTGTACCACTTGTTGTCAAGGCGTCGCGCAAACTCAGACTTGACGCGCGCCGGGCCAAGCCGTAGGAAGCCTTTTGAGAAAAAATTCATAATGCCTGCCTTGGTCTATCCGCTGGAAGAGACACCTGACGACCCGGCGTTGGTGGGCGGGAAGGCGGCGGGGCTGGGACGACTGGTGTGTGCAGGCCTGCCCGTGCCGCCCGGCTTCGTGTTGGGGGCCGATGCCTTCCGCGCCTTCCTGCGGGCCAATGACCTGGAGAACAAGCTGGCTGCGCGTGCGAATGCAGAGGCTGAGGTTCGCGCATGGCTGCGGATCGCCCAGTGGCCGGAGGAGCTGCGGTCGGCCGTGGAGGGAGCGTACGAGGCGCTGCGACGCCAGACCGGCTACGCCCCGGTCGCCGTGCGCTCCTCGGCCACCGCCGAGGACAGCGCCGGCGCTTCCTTCGCTGGCCAGCACGCCACGCTGCTGAACCTGGACGGCCTGGACGCGGTGCTGGACGCGGTCCTTATCTGCTGGGCCTCCCTCTACGACACGGCTGCTGCGCAGTACCGCCGCGCGCTGGAGGTGGACGACGACGGGCCGGCCATGGCCGTCGTCGTCCAGGCGCTCGTCCCGGCCGAAGCCTCCGGCGTCGCCTTCACCCTGGACCCGGTCAGCGGCGACCGTGAGCTGGTGCTCATCGATGCCGCCTGGGGCCTGGGCGAAGGCGTCGTCGGCGGCCTGGTCACGCCCGACCACTTCGCTGTGCGCAAGGCGGACGGCGCCATCGTCCGGCGGGAGGTGGCAGCGAAGCGGGCGCGGGTGACGCCCGCCCCCGGTGGCGGCACTCGCAGCGAGGAGCTCTCCGGCGCGCTCGCTCAGCAGCCAGCGCTGGACGACGGGCAGGCCGTCGAGCTGGCCCGCCTGGCCGTGCGCATCGAGGAGCTGATGGGCGCGCCCCAGGACATCGAATGGGCGCTGGCGGACGGTCGCTTCTTCGTCCTCCAGTCGCGACCGGTCACGGCCGCCGGTGCGGCGCAGCCCGCGTCTCGGGAGGAGGGCCGGGTCTCCGAGTTCGACACCGAGACGGACCCGGAGACGATCTGGACCTCGGCCAACATACAGGAGGTGCTCCCCGGCCAGCTCTCGCCGCTGAACATCTCGATGACCCAGTCGATCGTCGAGCGTTTCGGCACGGAGCTGGTGCGCAGGATGGGGATCAAGCTGAAGACGAAAGACCCCTTCTCCGCGCTCTTCTACGGCCGTGCCTTCCTCAACGTCTCGATGATGCTGGAAATGGCCGACTGGACGCCGTTCGGCTCCGTCGAGGCGATCATGGAGCAGTTCTTCGGCGAGGGGCGCGCCCAGTTCACGCCGATCGTGCCAAAAGGGCGCTTCTCGTGGCGACGGCTCTATCGGTATGTCGCCGTCACGCCGCGCGTGGTATGGTTTTCCCTGCGCATGCCCGCAGACGTGCGCCGGGCCGAGAAGATCGTCGCGCGTTTGGAGCGTGAGGTGGCGGAGCGTCCGTTCGAGCAGCAGTCCGGCGAAGAACTGATCCGCGCCGCGGAAGAGGGACTGGAGTCGGGCGGCGAGGTGGGCGTGATCCACGTCTCCGGCGGCGGCCTCACCAGCACCAACTTCGAGATGCTGCGCAACTGCACCGAGGCGTGGCTGGACGACGAGAACGGGATGCTCCAGGCCAGGCTGTGCACCGGCCTCGCCGCGGTGGAGAGCGCGCAGCCCGCGTACGAGCTGTGGGACCTCTCGCGCCTCGTGCTCGCCTCACCACAGTTGTGCGCGGCGTTCGAGACGGCCCCCGGCGCCGAGATCGAGCGGCGGCTGGCCGCGCTGCGCGGCGATGATGTCGCGGCGTTCCGCCGTCGGCTCGCCGAGTTCCTCTCGCGCCACGGTCACCGCAGCGTGATGGAGTCGGAGGCGGCGGCCAAGAGCTGGGAAGAAGACCTGCCCACGGTGTTCACGATGCTCGGCAACTACCTGCATGCGGAGGAGGCAGCCGCCCCGCGCCGCATCGAGGAGCGGCAGCGCCAGGAGCGCGAGGAGGCGACGCGGGACGCGCTGCGCCGGCTGCGCTGGTGGCAGCGGCCGATCTTCCGCTACATGCTGGGCCAGGCCCAGAAATGGGTGCGCATGCGCGAGCACACCAAGTCGCTGCTGTTGCGGACGACGCATCGCGGGCGGCGGCTGACGCGCGAGTTGGGCCGCCGCCTCGTCGCGCGCGGGCTGCTGGACGACGTCTTCGATCTCTATGAGCTCACTTGGGACGAGGCGAAGGCGCTCGTCCGCGGCCAGATGAACCGCGAGGACGCCTACGCGCAGATCGAGCGCCGCAAGGCGGAGGCGGAGCGCAACCAGCGCGTGGTGCTGCCGGAGACGTTCCGGGGCCGGCCGAGCCCGCTGCGCCCCGAGGACTTTCCGCTGCCCGAGGGCCATGTCCTGCGCGGCATCCCCGTCTCGCCCGGCCGGGTCACCGGCCCGGCCCGGGTGATCCTCGACCCGCGCCGGGACGCCGCCATCGAGCCGGGAGAGATCCTGGTGGCGCCGGTGACGGACGCCGGCTGGACGCCTCTGTTCGTCGTCGCCGCCGGCATCGTCGTCGATACCGGCGGCACCCTCTCGCACGGCTCCACCGTCGCCCGCGAGTACGGGCTGCCCGCCGTGGTCAACGTGAGGCACGGCACCCGCCTGATCCGCACCGGCCAGATCATCACCGTCGATGGCGCCCAGGGCGTGGTGGTGCTGGAGGGCGCGGACTAGCGTTGAAACGTATCTGTCGATGCCCTGGGATCCTCATCGCTACGAACAATTCAAGGCTGAGCGGTACGTGCCTTTCGAAGACCTAGTAAAGCTGGTGCGCGTGCGGCCGGGACTGCAGGTCATCGACCTCGGCTGTGGCACGGGCGAGCTGACGCGGCGGCTGGCGGACCTGCTGCCGGAGAGCGACGTCCTCGGCATCGATTCGTCGGCGGAGATGCTGGCGCAGGCCGCGCAGCTCGCGCGCCCGGGCCTGCACTTCGAGCAGCGCACGATCGAGGAGGTCGACGGCGCGTACGACCTCGTGTTCTCGAACGCGGCGATCCAGTGGGTGCGCGACCACGAATCGCTCGTGCCGCGGCTGCTCGGCCTCGTCCGTCCCGGCGGCCAGCTCGTCGTGCAGTTGCCGTCGAACCACGCCCACCCGACGCAGACCACGATTAGAGAGCTGGCCGGCGAGCCGCCGTTCCGCGAGGCGCTCGGCGGCTGGTCGTGGGACTGGCCCGTTCTCGTCGTCGAGGCCTACGCGGCGCTCCTCTACGTCTCGGGCGCCGCGGACATGACGGTCTTCGAGAAGGTCTACCCGCACGTCCTCGACGACGCGGACGCGCTGGCGGACTGGATGTCGGGCACGGCACTGGTGCCCTACTTCGAGCGCCTGCCCGACGGGCTGCGTGCGCAGTTCGTCGAGCGCTATCGCGAGCGGCTGCGGGCGCTCTATCCGTCGCGGCCGGTGTTCTTCGGCTTCCGTCGCATCCTGTTCGCCGCGACGAGGCCGGCGTAGGACCTACACCCGCCGGAGGGCGGGCGCGGCGACGGCGGCCAGCAGCGTCAGGCCCAGGCACACGCTGGCCATCACCAAGAGGCCGTCCTGCGGCCCCAGCGTCGCCGCCAGCGCGCCAGCGATGGTGGCGCCCAGGGGCACCAGGCCTCGGTCCAGGCTCAGCAGGCTCATCACCCGGCCGTGCATCTCGGGCGGGCTCAGCTCGAGCAGCAGACCGTTAGTAAGCGCCATGTAGGAGGTGCTCATGCTCGCCGTCAGCATCAGGGCGATGATGGAGAGCGGCACCATCGTGGAGCGCGACATCAGGAGCAGCCCGCCACTGAAGAGCGCCAGGAAGATGAGGAGTAGCAGCCCGCGCCGTCGCAACTGCGTTTGCGATGCCATCGTCAGCGAGCCGATGAGGGCGCCCACTCCAGCCGCCGACACCAGCGCCCCCACGCCGGAGTCGCCCAGGTCGAGCACGTCCTTGGCGAACAGCGGCACGAACACGCTCAGGTAGGGCATGCCGAAGACGAACAGGATGAGCGCCGGCCCGATGATGGCGAACACCGCCGGCGTGCGCGCGACGAAGCGGAAGCTCTCCCGCAGATCCTCCAGCACCGATGTCTCGCCCTCTGGAGGGCGGGGCTGGTACGGGACCTGCATCAGGTTAGTAGACACCATCACGCCCAGGAGGACGGCGCCGTTCAGCAGGTAGACCGGCCCCACGCCGCTCAGCAGCAGGACGCCCGCGATGGCCGGGCCCAGGATGCGCATCAGGTTCATCGCTGAGGTGTTGAGGGCGACGGCGTTCAGCAGCGCCTCCCTGGGCACGAGCTGCGGGATGAGGGACTGGCGCGCCGGCTGGTTGAAGGCCATGGAGGTGCCGGAGGCGAAGGTGGTGACGAAGACGTGCCACGGCTCGATGACATCGGCCAGCACCAACGCCGCCATCAGGAAGTGGATGGACATGGTGACCCACTGGGTGACGAGCAGAATGCGCTTCCGGTCGAAGCGGTCCGCCGCCACCCCGGCCAGCAGCCCGAAGAGGAGCATCGGCGTCATCCGGGTCGCCACCACCAGCCCCACCATCAGCGCTGAGTCGGTGAGCTGGAGGATGAGCACCGGCCGCACGATCTGCTCCATCCAGAGCGAGGCCGAGTGTCCCACCTGACCCAGCCAGAGGTAGCGGTAGTCGCGGTGCTGGAGGGAGGAGAAGGTGGTGAGGCGGCGCTCCGGCTGGACTGGGACGGCGGGTTCGGTGCTGACGGCTGCCTGCTCGGCCATGGCGATTCCGCGTCATGCTAGCGGCGGCATGACCTTCACGTCAACGTAGGTTTCTTCCTTGACTTCGCCCTGCCTGCTTCCTATGCTGCCAGCATGGCGGCGAAGCGGCGCCTGGACGTGTTGCTGGTCCAGCGCGGCCTCGCCCAGAGCCAGGAGAAGGCGCGGACGGCGATCCTGGCTGGCGATGTCCTTGTGGACGGCGCGCCCGCCCTCAGGGCGGCGGCCACAGTGCCGGAGGACGCCCGAATCGAGCTGGCGCCGCCGCCCCGCTACGTCGGGCGCG
>MGOB01000019.1:12791-14101 GCA_001796995.1 Chloroflexi bacterium RBG_16_68_14
GCGCCTTCGCCCTCGACGTGCGCGGCCTGGTCGCGCTGGACGTGGGGGCCGCGACGGGCGGCTTCACCGACTGCCTGCTCCAGCACGGCGCCGCCCGGGTCTACGCCGTCGACGTCGGCTACGGCCAGCTCGACTACCGGCTGCGCCAGGACCCGCGGGTGGTGGTCCTGGAGCGGACCAACATCCGGGAGCTGGCCGGGCTGCCCGAGGCGCCGGAGCTGGCGAGCATCGACGTCTCCTTCATCGGGCTGGAGAAGGTGGTGCCGAGGGTGGTGGAGCTGCTGCGGTCGGGAGGTCGCATCGTCGCCCTGGTGAAGCCGCAGTTCCAGGCCCGCCGGCGGGAGGTAGGCAGGGGAGGCGTGGTGAGGGACCCGCTGGTGCACGCGGCGGTGCTGGGCCGGATGGTGGCCTGGGCCGCCGACCAGGGGCTGCGCTTCGGCGGGCTGACGTCGTCGCCGCTGCGCGGGCCCGCCGGGAACAAGGAGTTCTTCGTGCTCTGGAGGACGCCCGCTGCTCGCCGGAGCCGGACGAAGCGAGGATGAGATGAACAAGGTCGGCTGCTGCTACCATCCCAAGCTCCCTGAAGAGTTGGGGCGGCGCGTGGCGGAGGAGTTGCTCGCCGTCGCCGCCCGGCAGGTCGGCGAGACGTGGGTCGCTTCCGCCTGGGACGAGGAGACGACCCGTCAGCACGTGCCCGGCACCGACCTGCTGCTCTGCGTCGGCGGCGACGGCACCGTCCTGCGGGCGGCCCGCGCCGTCGTCCCCCACGAGACGCTGTTGCTGGGAGTGAACATGGGCCGCCTTGGCTTCCTCACCGAGCTGGACGTGCCGGCCGCCCTGGAGCGGCTGCCCGAGATCCTCGCCGGCGCTGGGCGCATTGAGGAGCGGGCGATGCTTCACACCCAGGTGATCCCGCCGGAGGGGAGCGACGGCGGCACCCCCGCCCGCCATGACGCCCTGAACGACGTGGTCATCGGCCGCGTTACGCTGGGGCGCACGGTGCAGGTCTCGGTGCGGGTGGACGGCGCCCTCATGGCGGACTACCGCGCCGATGGCGTCATCGTCGCCACCGCCACCGGCAGCACCGCCTACTCCCTCTCCGCCGGCGGCCCCATCCTGCCGCCGGAATCCCGGGAGATCCTGCTCACGCCCCTGGCGCCCCACCTGGCGCCCAGTAACTCCGTGGTGCTGCCGCCGTCGGCGGTGGTCGAGGTGCAGCTCGCCCCCGGCCAGCAGGCCACCTTCAGCGTCGACGGCGAGCGCGACCTGGACCTGGCGGCGGGAGAGACGGTGCGGGTGACACTGGGGCC
>MGOB01000019.1:14115-33503 GCA_001796995.1 Chloroflexi bacterium RBG_16_68_14
CGCCTCAATCCGCCGACCCAGTTCTACGAACGGCTGGCCCGCCGCCTCAACTGGCTGCGACCGGGTGAGGCCGGCGCGCCGGACCTCGCAGACCGCTCCGTTCTGAACGAGGGCGCGCAGGCGTGACCGCGCCCGAGCAGCCCGTCACCCTCGCCAGCCGCCGCATCCACCAAGGCTGGGTCGGCCTGCGCATCGATACGCTGCGCTTCCCGGGCCGGCGGGAGAGCACCGTAGAGGTGGTGGAGCACCCGGGCGGCGTCACCCTCATCGCCTTCGACCAGGAGGGCCGGCTGCTCTTGGTGCGTCAGTACCGGCACCCGGCTGGCCGCGAGCTGCTGGAGCTGCCCGCCGGCACGCTGGATCCAGGCGAGTCGCCGGAGACTTGCGCGGAGCGCGAGCTGCAGGAGGAGACCGGCTACCGGCCAGGACGGCTGGAGCGGCTGGGCGGTTTCTACACGGCGCCCGGCTACTGCTCGGAATACCTCCACGTCTTTCTCTGCACCGACTTGGTGGAAAGCCGCCTGGAGGGCGATGAGGAGGCGATCCACCTGGAGCCTGCGTCGCTGGAGGAGGCGTTGCTCCTGATGGCGGCGGGTGAGATCGAGGACGCCAAGACGGCGGGGGCGCTGCTCCTTTACCTCCAGAAGCGCGGCTCGCTGCCACCTCACTAGACTGCTCTAACTTTTTTCCGCGCTGAGTATGCTGCGGTATTGACACTCCCTCACCCCGCCCCGACAAGTCGGGGCGGGGGGAGGGAGCAGCTTCTGACAGCCGCCCGGCAGCTCGCCATCAGCGTAGGTGAGGATTAAGTTGCATGGGCACTAGTCCCGCTTCAATTTTTCTCAGAGCAGGGGCGGCCGTCCGGTCGTCCAGGGCGAGCTGCCCGACGCGGAATAGGGAGTCTGCTCGTCCGTCTTAGGGGGATTGCCTATTGGGAATCTTGTGCCCGGACGCGCACACTGAAGACGGCCAAGGCCCGCGTTCTCCCCCGCCACCAGCACAATTGCGGGCCTTCCTGCACCGGGTCAGGCCACGGACGGCCAGACCCGGTGCTTCTCGTTTCAGTGAGCCTCTCAGCGGTGGTTCGTCTGCCCCAGTCATCTGTTGAACATTTCACAATTCCTCTGCTAGAATGCTGGTGGGCGAGGAGAGGCAAGGATGCCTCTCGCGCCCCGTAGCCTCACCAATCGATGGCCCTCCGAGCGTCCGACGACCTCAGGGTACGCTGCCCAGGATCGAAGGACAGTGTGGAGGGCGCCGCGCGAGGGAGGATGCCGTGGCCGTCCTCAAACACGATGTGCTGGTTATCGGCGCCGGCCTGGCGGGGATGCGTGCGGCCATCGAGGCCGCCCGCAACGGCGCCAATGTTGCTCTCCTCTCCAAGCTGCACCCCATGCGCAGCCACTCCGGCGCCGCCCAGGGTGGTATCAACGCCGCCCTGAGCGAGGACGACTCCTGGGAGACCCACGCCTTCGACACGGTGAAGGGCAGCGACTATCTGGCCGACCAGGACGCCGTTGAGATCCTGGCGCGGGAAGCTCCCAGCGACATCATCGAGCTGGAGCGGATGGGGACCACCTTCAGCCGTCAGGAGGACGGCAAGATCGCGCTGCGGCCTTTCGGTGGCGCCGGCTTCGCCCGCACCTGTTTCGTCGGTGACATTACCGGGCAGGCCATCCTCCACGTCGTCTACGAGCAGGTGCTCAAGCTGGGCGTGACGGTCTACGAGGAGTACTTCTGCACCTCCCTCATCGTGGACGATGGCGTGGTGCGGGGCGCCGTCGCGCTGCCCATGGTCACGGGCAACCTGGTGCCCGTCCAGGCGAGGGCCACCGTCATCGCCACCGGCGGGCTCGGCCGCGTTTACCTGCCCACCACGAACGCCATCGCCTGCACCGGCGACGGCATGGCTATCGCCTACTGGGCGGGCGCACCTTTGCAGGACATGGAGTTCATGCAGTTCCATCCCACCACGCTGAAGGACTCGGGCGTGCTGATGACGGAGGGCGCTCGAGGTGAGGGCGGCTATCTGCTGAACAAGGACGGCGAGCGCTTCATGTCCAAGTACGCCCCCCAGAAGCTAGAGCTGGCCAGCCGCGACGTCGTCTCCCGGGCGGAGCAGACGGAGATCGATGAAGGGCGCGGGGTCGATGGCTGCATGCTCCTGGACGTGCGGCACCTGGGCGAAGCGAAGATCAACGAGCGCCTGTGGCAGATCCGGGAGCTGGCCATCGACCTGGCCAACACTGACATGGTCTACGAGCCGGTGAAGGTCCGCCCAGGCGCCCACTACTCCATGGGCGGCATCAAGACCGATGTGGACGGCGCCTCGCCGCTGCCCGGCCTCTTCGCGGCGGGCGAATGCGCCAACGTGAGCGTCCACGGCGCCAACCGCCTGGGAGGAAACTCCCTGCTGGAGACGGTGGTCTTCGGACGGAGGGCGGGCGCGGCGGCGGCGCGCTACGCGCAGGAGACGCCCGATGGGCGATCGCTCTCGGAGGCGGTGCTCCAGCAGGACCTGGAGCGTATCAGCTCCCTGATGGAGCGATCTCGCAGCGGCGAGCGGCCCGCCGTGCTCCGCCGGGAGCTGGGGGAGATGATGCGGGCGGACGTCGGCATCTTCCGCACCGGCGAGGGGCTGGAGTCAGCGCTGCGGAAGGTGCTGGAGCTCAAGGAGCGCTACCAGCGGGTGCAACTCCAGGACACCGGCAAGGTGTTCAACATCGACCTCATCTCCGTGCTCGAGCAGGGCTTCATGCTGAACATCGCTCACGTCATGGTGGCGGGCGCCCTGGCACGCGAAGAGAGTCGCGGCGCCCACACCCGTCGGGACTTCCCCGACCGCGACGACGAGAAATGGCTGAAGCACACGCTGGCCCACTGCACATCGGAAGGGCCGCGTCTGGAGTACGCTCCCGTGACCACCACGCGCTGGCAGCCGGAGGTCAGGACCTACTGATGCAGGTCCATCTCAAGGTCAAGCGCTACGACCCCGAGGCCGGCGACGAGGCGCCTCGCTACAGCCACTACTCCATCGACGTGCCGGAGTACGCCACCGTCCTGGACTCCTTGCTCCAGGTGCGCGACTACGAGGACGGCACGCTGGCGCTGCGCTACTCCTGTCGCAGCTCCATCTGTGGCTCCTGCGCCTTGCGGATCAACGGGCGGGCCTACCTCGCCTGCAAGACCAAAGCGCTGGACATGATGCGGGACGGGGAAGAGATCGTCGTGGAGCCCATGGGCAACATGCCGGTGATCAAGGACCTGGTCGTAGACATGGCGCCGTTCTGGTCGAAGGTCCAGCAGATCGGGCCCTGGCTCCAGCCCACCGGCCCCGAACCCGCGCGCGAGTTCCTGGTCTCCCATGCGGCCATGATGGACCTGGCCAAGACCATGAACTGCGTCTGGTGCGGCGCCTGCGTCTCCGACTGCACGGTGCTGGAAGTGGACAAGAGCTTCATCGCCCCGGCCGCCCTGGCCAAGGCCTATCGTTTCGTGGGCGACCCGCGAGACGGCATGTCCAAGGAGCGCCTGGAGGAGCTCAGCAGCGTGGCGGGCGGCATCTGGGACTGCACTCGCTGCAACATCTGCGTGGAGGTCTGCCCTAAGGACGTGCGCCCCATGGACCGCATCATGCAGCTGCGCGAGCTGGCGGTGGAGGCCGGCATCACCAACCACACCGGCGTCCGCCACGGCGATGCCTTCGCCCGCTCGGTCCGGCACCTGGGTCGGCTGGACGAGGTGAGGCTGTTGCCGGAGTCGGTTGGCTTCTGGAACGTGCCCCGCCTGCTGGGCGAATTGCCCGGCGCTCTGCGCATGCTGCGCGCGGGCAAGCTGCCGTGGAGCCATGCGCTCTTACCGTGGCGCCACCAGATCCCCAGCATCCGGCAGGTGCAGCGGCTGTTCGATAGCGTCCGCAGAGAAAGGAAGGGAGTTTCCCGGTGAGGTACGCTTTCTGGCCGGGCTGCGTCTCCAAGGGCGCCTGCCCGGAGCTCTACGAATCGATGGTGAAGACCTCCGCCAAGCTCGGCATCGAGCTGGAGGAACTGTACGACGGCAACTGCACCGGCGCCGGCGTTATCAGCGAGCACGAGCCGGAGCTGGCGGACGCCCTCAACGCCCGCAATTTCGCCCTGGCCCAGAAGCTGGGGCTGGACTTGATCAATATCTGCTCCACCTGCCAGGGCGTTCAGAGCCTGGCCCAGGAGAAGCTGGACCGGGACGAAGCCTATCGGGCCAAGATCAACGCCAAGCTCGCAGAGGAGGGGCTGGAGTATAAGCCCGGCCTCACCATCAAGAACTTCATGTGGCTGCTGGTGGAGGACTACGGCCTGGACAAGCTGAGGGGGCAGGTGACCAGGCCCCTGGCCGGCCTGCGCTGCGGCCCCTTCTACGGCTGCTACATCCTCCGCCCCTCGCGCATCCTGGGCATGGCCGAGCACCCGGAGCGAGACCAGTACCTGGAGCGGATCATCGAAGCCGTCGGCGCGCAGCCGGTGGACTACGAGGGGAAGAACAAGTGCTGCGGCTTCCCCATCCTCACCAACAACCGCAAGAACTCCCTCGCCCAGGCCGGCACCCACCTGGCTGAGGCGCAGGACCTGGGCGCCGACTGCCTGGTCACGCCCTGCCCCCTCTGCCACCTGAACCTGGACGCCCAGCAGCCGAGCGCCGCCCAGGTCATCGAGAAGGAGCTACACCTGCCCATCATCCACCTGCCGCAGCTCATCGGCCTGGCCCTGGGCATCGACCCCAAGGAGCTGCGCATGGACCGCCACGTCGTCGGCACCCAGAAGGTGCTCGACAAGGTGCTGGCGAAGGTGGGGGCCTAGGGTTCCGGCGCGGCGCGCTCCAGCCGGTAGATCGCGTTGGCGAACGTCACCGCGACCAGCTCGCCGTCTGGCAGTTCGCCCCAGGAGGCGATGGGGAACCCGGTCTTAGCGAGGAGCACCGGCGGCGTCTCATCGGCCGTGTCGACGGCCCAGACGTTGCCGCTGCAAAAGTCGCCGTAGACGTACCAGCCGACGAGCTCCGGCAGCGCCGAGCCGCGGTAGACGTAGCCTCCGGTCACTGAACAGCCCGCATCGTGCCCGTACACCGAGCGAGGCAGCAGCAGCCCCTCAGCATCGCAATCGAACGACTCAAAACACTCGAAGCCCTCCAGAATGTCCCAACCGTAGTTGCCGCCAGCGACGATGCGGGCTGTTTCTTCCCATGTGTCGGCGCCAACGTCTGCCGCCCACAGATCGCCGGTCTCGCTGTCGAAGTTGAAGCGCCATGGGTTGCGCAGGCCGTACGCGTAGATCTCAGGGCGGGCGCCCGACACCCCAATGAACGGGTTATCGGGTGGGATCTCGTAACCATCGCCGGAGACGTCCAGCCGAAGAATGGAGCCGAGAAGCGTGGAGAGGTCTTGCCCGGTGTCACTACTCGCGCCGCCGTCGCCTAGACCGACGTATAGGTAGCCGTCCGGCCCGAAGGCGATCTGTCCGCCGTTGTGGATCCGGTACGGCTGTGGTACCTCCAGCACGACCTGCTCCGTCGCGGGATCTAGCGTCCCGTCTCGTACCAGGAACCGCGATATCACACTGCGCCGGTTGCCGGGGACGCCGGCGGTGTAGTACAGGAACACCCGGCCGTCCGATTCGAAACCCGGCGAGAACGCGAGCCCCAGGAGCCCCTCCTCGAGGCCGGGATCCAGGACCAAGTGGTCCGAGATGTCGCCGAACATGACGGGGGGCGAGTCGCCCTCCAGCGAGACGCGCCAGATCACGCCGCCTTGCGTCGCCACCACCGCCTCGTCTTCCTGGCCGGGGATGAGGGCGAGCGCCAGCATGTTGCCGAACGTGGCGGACTCCAGCGTTCGCACCAGTCGATAGGCGCGTTCTTGCGGGCGAGGAGGAGTCGGCGTACCGTCGGCATCATCGGCGGAACGTGTGGTCGCGCCTCCTCCGCAGGCGGCGGCTATCACGATGAGCGCGATGCCCGCCCCTGCCAGCGCTGTGTCACGCTGCATCCCGCTCCACCCTGATCGCCTCCAGCGCGAGCACACGCACGTCCTCCGCCACTGGCTCTGCTTTCCTTCCGGGGAGCGTCAGCGCCTCGTTGCGCTGGAGCTGCTCCTCCGTCGCCCAGACCAGCGTATCGTCCACCGGGAGCGGGCGCTGCGCCTGGCCGGGGAGCGGGCGGCAGAAGTAGATGAGGTCGATGTGCTGGTGCAGCTCGCCCGCCTCCGGGATGTCCTCGAGCAGGACGGTGTAGGGCACCGGGATCTGCTGGGGATAGGAGAACGAGAAGATGGGCGTGAGGGGCAACAGCTCCGCCTCCAGGCCGGTCTCCTCGCGCACCTCTCGCAGCGCGCCGGTGACCGGGTCCTCGTCGGGCAGCAGGTGGCCGCCGGGGGGCATCCACTGCCCGAGCTTGCGGTGCCAGTGGAGGAGCGTTTTCCCCTGCGAGACGACGAAGGCGGTGGCGGTGAAGTGGCGCTTCACGCCGCGATTGTAGCAGGCGGTGGGCGGCGGCAGGAGAAGGTCAGTGCTGGCAGGTGAGGCCGTGGCGGTGTTCGGCTGCCACTTCGAAGGACTTCCAGAAGAGGAACTGCTTGACGTCGAGGTGAACGCTTTTCGCCCAGCGGAGGAGCGAGGGTGCGACGAGGATCTTCACATCCTCGTGGGTAAGGAGGCTGTACGGCTGAAGGTTCTTGCGCTTGAGGTAGGTGTCGACCGACACCTCGGCGCGCCCCTGTCAGGTGAGGGGCGGGATAAAGTCCAGCGCCACCATCCCACCACGCTCGCGCGCCAGCTCCATCGCCGCCGGTGTCAGCGAGACCTGCATCGATGTCCTCTTCTATCATGTTACTCTAGCGCGTCCTCGCGCAGTTGTAACGTGCGACACAGGTCCGAAAGGCGTCAGTCCGTCTCTACCACCGCCATCGGAAAGTGCTCCAGCGTATCGATGACCAGGTCTGCGTCCTCGATGGGCGGGAAGGCGGTGCTGGCGGCGCGCACCTGCACGGCGTACATCCCGGCGGCTTTCGCCGACGCGATGCCGGCTGGCGTGTCCTCGACGGCGACGCAGCGCTCCGGCTGGACGGCGAGCAGGTGCGCGGCCTTCAGATACAGGTCGGGCGCTGGCTTGCTCTTCGCTACCATTTGACGCCAGACGACGGCGTCGAAGGTATCGAGGGGGAGACCGACGCCTCCCAGCAGCAGTGCCTCCACCCACGCCTGCCGCGATGAGGTGGCGAGCCCGATGGGGACCTGGCGGCCTCTAAGCTCCCGGATGAGGGCCTCTACGCCCGCCAGCAACGGTCGCGGCCTGCCCAACGTCTCCAGGAGGGCCTCCTCATACCGCTCCACGTACGACTGGAGGTCATCAGCGGGAAGACCCACCATCTCCAGCACGCCGCGCCAGGTCACTGACACGCTGGTGCCCAAGAGGCGCTGGTAGCGCTCGAACCCGATGGAGCGGCCCTCTTCCGCCAGCACCTGGTTCACGGCCTCGAGGAAGGCCGGCTCGCTGTCGACGAGCACGCCGTCCATATCGAAGATGACGGCGCGAAAGGGGCCTGCCCTGAGCGTAGCGAAGGGGCCCGGTCCGGCGCTCACCGGGGGCTCCTCAGGGCATAGGTCGCCAGCACGTCCAGCTCCGGCAGCTCCTCTTCGGAGAGCCACCACGACTTCACGAACTCCACCCGCCGCACCGGAAAGCTGGGGCCGGGGCCTTCGGCCCGCAGCGCCGCCAGCGTCGTCTTCAACTCATCGAGGCCATCGTTCGAGGTGAAGCGGGCGACGCTGACGTGGGGCAAGAAGCCGGGGCCGTCGGCCGGATAGCGGGCGATCTCTGGCATGACTTCCAGGAGCCGAGCGTTGAGCTGGCGCACCCGGCCGCCGTCCCACACCTCCAGGAACACGCTATCGATGAAGCCGTTGGCCAGGCCCAGTTGCGCCTGGAACGCCTCTTCGTGTGAGAGGAGCGCCCGCGCCTTCCCCGCGATGCGTGGCACGTCTTGCCGCAGCACGTCGTCCTCGTTGACGCGGCGGACCACTTGGTAGCCGACCGCTTTGACGGTGATGTGCCAGTACCAGTCGGGTACCGGCTCGACGCCGGGGATGGTAGCCAGCCGTTCTGCCACGCGCGCCAGATGGCGGCGGGCATCGGCATCCTCGATCCGCACCAGGAACCCCAGGTACTGGGCGCGGCCACGGCTCGCCTCCCAGGTTGCCGGGTCATCGACCAACCGGAGCGAGTCCAGGGCCTGGAAGCGCTGCCAGGCGTCCGGGAAGGGGGCGGCCACCTCGGGCATACTGCTGGCCTGCTCTAGGGCCGTGGCAAAGGCTAGCTGATCTTGGTGATGGTGAAGCGGAGGACGGCCTTCGGCGCCTGCACGTGCACCTCGTCGCCGACACGCTTGCCCAGGAGGGCGCGTCCGACGGGCGACTCGTTGCTGATGCGTCCCTGCTTGGGGTCTGCCTCCGCCGAGCCGACGATGGTGAACTGCTGTTGCCTCTTGCCTCTGCCCTCGGAGAGGGAGACGGTGGAGCCGATCTGGACTGTGCTGGCGTGGTGCGCCTCCTCCTCGTCGATGATGATGGCGTCCTGGATCAGCTTCTCCAGGGTGAGGATGCGCCCTTCCACGAAGGCCTGGTCGTTCTTGGCGTCATCGTACTCGGCGTTGTTCTGGGTGCTGGCCAATTCCTTGGACTGCCTGATCCGCTCGGCCACCTGCGGACGGCGGACGTGCTTCAGGTGCTCCATCTCTTGCACCAGTTTCGCCAGCCCGTCTTCGGTCAGGAGGACTCCGTGTTCTTCAGCCATTGCGGCGCCTCTTCAAAAAAGAGACTGAGAGGCAAGCTGCCCTCAGCCGTGCGGTCATTGACCAGTACGCGATCAGTATACAGCCCGCCGCGGCGGTTGTAAAGGCGGTGCGGTGAGGGCGCGTATGTCGGCTGCACCTTTACTGCTCCCAGACGCACAGGGGCCGCCCTGGCGGACGGCCCCAGCGTTCCTGGCTGTTGGTTCTGCTGGCTAATAGTCCATGGGCGGGGGCGCCGGCGCGGCCGCGGGTGGCTCCGGGATCTCCGCCACCAGCGACTCGGTGGTGAGCACCATGGAGGCGATGCTGGCCGCGTTCTCCAGGGCGGTGCGCACCACCTTGACCGGGTCGATGATCCCCTTCTCCATCATGTCTCCGTACTCGCCCTTCTCGGCGTCGAAACCGAAGTTCGGGTTGTCGGACCGCTTGACCGCGTCCGCCACCACGGAGCCCTCCTCGCCTGCGTTCTCAACGATGAGGCGGAGCGGCTCCTCCAGCGCCTTCTTCAGGCTCCTGACGCCGGTCTGCGCGTCGCCCTCCAGCTTCTTCTCCAGCTTGTCCAGCTCGGGGATGGTGCGGATGACGGCGACGCCGCCGCCGGGGACGATCCCCTCCTCCACGGCGGCGCGGGTGGCGGAGAGGGCGTCCTCCACGCGCAGTTTCTTCTCCTTCAGCTCCACCTCGGTGGCGGCGCCCACCTTGACGACAGCCACGCCGCCGGCCAGCTTGGCCAGCCGCTCCTGGAGCTTCTCGCGGTCGAAGTCAGAGGTGGTCTCGTCGATCTGGGCCTTGATCTGCTTGATGCGCGCCTGGATCGCCTCGTCGGAGCCGTGCCCTTCGATGATGGTGGTGTCTTCCTTGGTGGCTACCACCCGGCGGGCGCGGCCCAGGTCGGCCACCTGCGCGTTGTCGAGCTTGCGGCCCATCTCCTCGGTGATGAAGGTGCCGCCGGTGACGACGGCGATGTCTTCCAGCATCGCCTTGCGCCGGTCACCGAAGCCAGGCGCCTTCACGACCAGGGCGTTGATGGTGCCGCGCAGCTTGTTCACCACCAGGGTGGCCAGCGCCTCGCCGTCGCAGTCCTCGCAGACGATGACGAAGTTCTTGGTGACCTGGAGCGCACGCTCCAGCACGGGCAGGATATCGGTGACGGAGGAGATCTTCTTGTCGGTGATCAGGACGTAGGGGTCGTCCAGGGCCGCCTCCATCCGCTCCGGGCTGGTGACGAAATAGGGCGAGACGTAGCCCCGGTCGAACTGCATCCCCTCGACGAACTCCGTCTCCAGGCGCAGCCCCTTGGACTCCTCCACCGTGATCACGCCGTCCTTGCCCACCTTCTCCATCACCTCGGCGATGGTCTCGCCGATCTCGGGGTCGTTGGCGGAGATGGTGGCCACCTGGGCGATCTGCTCCTTGCCCAGGACCGGCTGCGACATGCTCTGCAAGGCCTTGACCACGGTCTCGACGCCCTGCTGGAGGCCGCGCTGGAGGGCCAACGGGTTGGCGCCGGCGGCGACGTTCTTCATCCCTTCACGCACCAGCGCCTGAGCGAAGACGGTGGCGGTGGTGGTGCCGTCGCCGGCGACGTCGTTGGTCTTGGTGGCGACCTCCTTGGCGAGCTGGGCGCCCAGGTTCTGGAAGGGGTCGCTCAGCTCGATCTCCTTGGCGATGGAGACGCCGTCGTCCACTACGGCGGGCGGCCCGAACTTCTTCTCTAGGATGACTTTGCGGCCGCGTGGCCCCAAGGTGACCTTGAGGGCGTCCGCCAGGGCGTCCACGCCCTCCTTCAGGGAACGGCGCGCCTCTTCGTCAAAGATCAACTGCTTCGCCATGAATGCTCTCCTCTCTCGTCCGCCCAGTTCGGGCGGATCAGACCGCGACCTTGCAGAGCACGTCCTTCTCTGACAGGACGATGTACTCTTCCCGGTCGATCTTGATCTCCTGGCCGCCGTACTTGGCGTAGAGGACGCGGTCGCCGACCTTCACGTCCATGGCGATGCGCTTGCCCTCGTCGTCCAGGCGGCCTGGGCCGGCGGCGAGCACCTCGCCCTGCTGCGGCTTCTCCTTGGCCGTGTCCGGGATGACGATGCCGCTGGCGAGCACCTCCTCCTGAACGACGGGCTTGATGACCAATCGGTCACCCAGCGGGATCAGCTTGGTCTTGCTCTTGGTTGCCGTAGCCAAAACAGAACCCTCCTTCTCTGTCTGCTGTGGGATAGATTAGCACTCTCGTCCAGAGAGTGCTAATCTGGTTTCATCTTACGTCGTGTAGACGCACAGGGCAAGGGCATCTCAAGTTACAAAACGATGTGGAGAGGAGGTTAAGGTCAGAGAAGCCTCACAATCTTCAGATATCTTTCGAAATATGGGAAATACGCTGTAATACTGCCTTGTTCTCTCTGGTATATCAACCTCGCTACCCGTCGCTGCGGCGCACAAGATGGGGGTTGCGCAGGTGTCTCAAGGTAGCCCGGAGGCTTGGGCGGCTGGTGGGGGGGCCGTGGGTAGTGGCCTTCGTTGACCTAGACGGCAGGGCCTTCTATACTGGCGATAGCTTCGAATCTAGAGCTAAAGGATGGAAGCGGCGTGCCCAAACGCACTTACCAGCCGAAACGGCTCCCCCGCAAGCGAACCCACGGCTTTCGGGCGCGCATGAGCAGCCCCGGCGGTCGCAACGTCCTGCGGGCGCGCAGGCAACGGGGCCGGAAGCGGCTCTCGGTCTAGCCTGGGTTGGCTGCGCCTGCTCTGTTGCTGGACGCCGGCATGCGCCGTGCGCAACGGCTGAGACATCGTCAGGAGTTCGCCGCCGTGTATCGCCGCGGCCGGCCGTATCGGAGCGACCTGCTGGCCCTGCGGGCCTTGCGAACCGGGCATGAGCCGAGCCGGTTCGGCTTCGCGGTGAGGCAGGCGCTGGGGAACGCGGTGGTGCGTAATCGGGTCAAGCGCCGGCTGCGGGAGGCGGTTCGTTCGCTGCCGGTGGCTGCGGGCTGGGATCTGGTGCTGAACGCTCGCGCCGGAGCGGTGGAGGCGGAATACCACCAGTTGCGGGCGGAGGTGAGCAAGCTGATGGCCCGGGCCGGCGTGCTGGAGGATGGCAAAGGAACTGCTGGATGAAGCGGTTGGCATTGCTGGGGATTCAGTTCTACCAGCGGGCGGTCTCGCCTGGACTGCCCCCTGCCTGCCGGTTCCAGCCGTCGTGCTCGCATTACGGCCATGAGGCGATCGACAAGTACGGCTTGGTGAGGGGGGGCTGGCTGACTCTGCGACGGCTGGCCCGCTGCCATCCCCTCCATACGACAGGCTATGATCCGGTGCCGTGAGGGCGGCGAGCCGTGCCCGCAGTTGTTTCACGTGAAACATCGTGAGCCCGGCACCACCATCGAAGACGTAAGACTATCCGTTTGAACGTGCATTCTCTGCCCCGCCGTTCGTTTCTGCTGGCACTCTGTGCTCTCGTTGTCCTCGGACTCATGGCCAGCGCCTGCGCGGGCGTCGCTTCGCCCGAGGGCTGGGCTTCGCCCGTCCTCTCCGACGGCCTGGTGCTGGCCGCCCATCGAGACCAGCTCTTCGCTTTGGAGGTGGGGAGCCTGGACCCGCAGTGGGCGTTCCCCTCGGACGAAGCGGACGAGGACGTCGTGGCGCTCTACGGAGACCCGGCCGTGCTGGGCGATACCGTCTTCGTGCCCGGCTTCGACGGCGCGCTCTACGCTCTGGATGCGGCTTCGGGCGAGCTGCGCTGGGAGCCCTTCGAGACGGATGGGCCCCTCATCGGAGGCGTGGCTGTCTCCCTGGATACCGTCTACTTCGGCTCTTCTGACGGCAAGGTATACGCCCTGGACGCCGCCTCTGGCCAGCCGCGCTGGGACGAGCCCTTTGCGACGGGCGATGAGGTCTGGTCGACGCCCACGCTCGCCGGGGACACGCTGTACGTGACCTCCCTGGACGGCCGCCTCTACGCGCTGGATGCGGCGACAGGTGCGGAGCGCTGGTCTTTCTCCACTGACGCCGGCGTCGCCTCGCCCGCCGTGGTGGACGAGGAGGCCGGGCTGGTCTACGTGGGCGGATTCGATAGCAGGTTGCGCGCTATCGATCCAGAGACGCGGGAAGAGCAGTGGTCGGTGAAGGCCGACAATTGGTTCTGGACTCGGCCCTTGGTGGCGGATGGCACTGTGTATGCTGGCAGTCTGGACGGCAACATCTACGCCGTCGATGCCGCCACGGGCGATCCCGCCTGGCCTGAGCCCTTCCCGGCGGAAGCGCCGGTGCGGGCGGCGCTGGTCATTGTAGGTGGCGTGCTCATCGCCATTGACAAGGATGGCAACGTGTACGGCATTGACCCGAGCGATGGCTCCCCAGCGTTCGATGCGCCCCTGGCGCTGGAGTCCGAGGTGCTGGCGGATCCTCTCGTGATCACCGGCGCGGAGTCGGAGCCGAACGGAGCGAGCGCCAGCCAGGACGTGCTGGTGGTGACGGCGGATGGCGAGCTGGTGCAGATCGACGCTAGCACACTCCAAGAGAGCGGGCGGCTGAATCTGACGGGAGACTGACGCGCGGTGGACCTGTTCGAGCTCATCTCCTGGTTCTGGACCAACGGCCTGGTCATCCCCATGACCAACTTTCTCGTGCTCCTGTCCCGCCTCTCCTTCGGCAGCTTCGGCGTGGCCATCATCATGTTTACGCTGGTGATGCGGGCCATCACCTGGCCCCTCACCCAGCAGCAACTGCGCGCCTCGCGGGCGATGCAGGCGGTGCAGCCACGCATACAGGAGATCCAGAAGAAGCACAAGGACCCGCGCCGCCGCTCCGAGGAGACGATGAAGATCTACCGGGAATCGGGGATGAGCCCGCTGGGCTGCATCTGGCCCATGCTCGTCCAGTTTCCTATCTGGATCGCGCTGTACCAGAGCATCCGCTTCACGCTGGGGAGTACACCGGAGAGCCTGCTCGACCTCTCCCAGCAGTTGTATCCGTGGTCCTACCTGCGGACGGCGGCGCCGCTGGAGAAGCATTTTCTCTGGATGGACATGGGGCGGCCGGACAGCACGCTGATCATGGCCATCCTGGTGGGCGCCTCGATGTGGGTGCAGCAGCGGATGACGACGCCCACCAGCGCCTCGGCCGATCCCCAGCAGCAGTCCATGAACCAGACCATGCTCTGGATGATGCCCCTCATGTTCGCCTTCTTCACTCTTCAATTCCCGAGCGGCCTGGCGCTATACTGGGTGGCGACCAACGTCGTCGGCGTCGTGCTCCAGTACTTCTACATGGGGCCGGGCGAGTTCGAGTGGCGACGCATCTTCTCCCTGACGCCGGCCCCCGCCCCGGCTGCTCGGCGGGAGGTGAAGGCGCCTCAGGAAAGCGAAGGAGAAGAGGAGGCCGAAGAGGTGGCGGCAACAGCCAGCAAGCGGAGAAGGAGACGGCGTCGTGGAAGGCGCAGACGCTAGCGAACTGGGGCCTGTTGAGGCGACCGGGAAGAGCGTAGACGAGGCCATCGAAAACGGCCTGGCTGAGCTGGGCTTGGAGCGCCATGAGGTGACGGTGGAGGTGCTCAGCGAGGGCCGGGCCGGGCTCTTCGGCATCGGGGGGGAGCCGGCGCGCGTGCGGCTGGCGCCGGTGAGCTTCGAGGCGCCGGAGGGCGAAGAGGTAGCCTATGCGAAGCAGACGCTGGAAGAGCTGCTGCGCCTGATGCGCATCGAGGCCACGGTGTCGGTGCGGGCGCCCCGCACGCCCGGCGACGGTGTCGGGCTGATGAAGGCGGTGCTGGACATCCACGGGGACGACCTGGGCATCCTCATCGGCCGGCGCGGCGGCACCATGGCATCCGTTCAGTATCTGCTCAATCTCATCGTGAGCCGGCGCTTCAAAGGGCACGGGCCCTTCGCCGTAGATGTGGAGGAGTACCGCCAGCGGAGGGAAAAATCGTTGCAGGACCTGGCCTTCCGGATGGCTGAGCGGGTGCGCGCCACCGGGAGAACGGTGACCTTGGAGCCGATGCCGGCCAACGAGCGGCGCATCGTCCACCTGACCCTGGCGAAGGATCCCACGGTCAGCACTTCCAGCGTGGGCGTGGGCGACGCGCGGAAGGTCGCCATCAGCGTTCGCCGGTAGGGCGCGGTGACCACGCCCGACTTTGTCGTGATCGGGCACGCGGTGCGAGACCTGGTTCCCCAAGGATGGCGGCTGGGAGGCACGGCGACCTTCGCGTCGGAGCAGGCGCTGCGGCTGGGTCTGCGGGTAGGGATCGTGACACGAGTCGGCCCGGAGCTGGCGCTCCAGGAGGTCTTGCCGGATGTAGAGGTGGCCGGCCGGCCGTCGATAGCGACGACCTGCTTCGAGAACGTGTACGACGATGGCCGCCGCCACCAGCGCGTCCTCGCTCAGGCTGAGCCCATCGGTGCGGAAGACATACCATCAACGTGGCGCGGGGCGCCCATGGTGCTGCTGGGGCCGGTCATCGGCGAGGTGCCGCCAGGGCTGGGCGAGACGTTCCCCCGCTCGCTGGTGGGGGTCTCCGCCCAGGGATGGCTCCGGCGGATTGACCGGCAGCGGCGCGTCTGGCGGCGGGCCTGGGCCGGTCCGCCCTTTTGGTCCGACTGCCAGGTGCTCTTCGTGTCGTACGAAGACCTGGGTCGCCGCCGCGACCAGGTGGCGCGCTGGGCGGAAGAGGTGCCCATGGTGGCGCTGACGGCGGACCGGCGGGGAGCGCACCTCCACGTCGAGAACCGCTGGCGCAGCATCAAAGCCTTCCCGGTGCGAGAGGTGGACCCGACCGGCGCCGGCGATGTCTTTGCGGCAGCCTTCCTGGTGCGCTATCACGAGACGGAGGACGCGGCCGAATCGGCCCGCTTCGCCTCCGCCGCGGCGGCCTGCTCCGTCGAGGCGTCGGGGACCGAGGGGATCGTGGGCAGGCGAGAGATCGAGGCACGAATGGAAGCCCACCCGGAGATCGTGCTGCGATGACGAGAGTGCTGGCGCTGGCGAACCAGAAGGGAGGCGTGGGAAAAACGACCACCGCCATCAATCTGAGCGCCGCCCTGGCCCGCCGCGGCCATTCTGTGCTGCTCATCGATATGGATCCCCAGGCCAACGCCACCGGCGGTCTGGGGGTCCGGGCGCCGGCTAGCGGCAGCACCTACGACCTGCTGCTGGAGGAGGCGCCCCTGGAGAGCTTAGTGGTGCCGACGGAGTGGGAGGGACTCTGGGTCGTCCCTTCGACAGCGGACCTGGCGGGCGCCGAGGTGGAGCTGGCGGCCTCGATGGCGCGTGAATATCGCCTTAGAAGGGCGCTTAAAGAAGATATCGAGAGATATCGCTTCATAGTTATCGATTCTCCTCCTTCATTGGGTCTCCTCACCATCAACAGCCTCGTAGCGGCCCAGGATGTGATCGTGCCTGTCCAGTGCGAGTACTTGGCGCTGGAGGGGCTGGGACAGTTCACCAGCACACTGGAGCTGGTGCGGCGGCACCTGAACCGGGAGCTGCGGCTGCGGGGCCTGCTCTTGACCATGTACGACCGGCGCACCAGCCTCTCGAAGCAGGTGGCGGAGGAGGTGCGACGGCACTTCTCCAACACCTTCCGGACGGTGATCCCACGCAGCGTGCGGCTGAGCGAGGCCCCCAGCCATGGGCTGCCCATCAACGTGTACGACCCGCGCTCGCCGGCCTCCGAGGCGTACGACGCCATGGCGGAGGAGGTGCTGGAGGCGGTGGTCGCGCCAGCGGAGGTGGCGACGTGAGCCGCAGCCGAGGCTTAGGACGGGGCCTGGGCGCCCTCATTCCTCCAACGACTGCAGGCGTCGATGAGGTAGACGTCGGCCTCATCGTCCTGAATCCGCACCAGCCACGCGTTCAGGTGAGTGACGAGTCGCTGAGAGAGCTAGTAGAAAGCATTCGAGAGCACGGAGTTATTCAGCCGCTTCTAGTGAGCACCAGCGACTCAGAAGGTGTCTATCAACTCGTGGCGGGCGAGCGGCGGCTGCGGGCAGCGCGCCTGGCCGGCCTGCGCCGGGTGCCGGTGGTGGTGAAGGAGGCGGCCAGCCGGGAGCTGCTGGAGCTGGCCCTGGTGGAGAACCTCCAGCGCCAGGACCTGAGCCCGCTGGAGGAGGCGCAGGCCTACCGGCGCCTGGCCGACGATTTCGGCATGACCCAGGAGGCGATCGCGTCTCGGGTAGGGCGGAGCCGGACGGTGGTGGCGAACACGATGCGCCTGCTCGCGCTGAGCGAGGAGATGCAGGCGAGCCTGGCCTCCGGCGCTATCTCGGAGGGGCACGCCCGCGCGCTGCTGGGGCTGGCGGACGAGACGGCCCGCCGTCAGGCCTGGCTTCAGGTCGTGGGGCGGGGCCTGACGGTGCGGCGGACGGAGGAGCTGGTGCGCCGCTGGCCCACGGGCGAGGCACCGGGAACAGGCCGGAGGCGGCGCCGTCGGGAAGACCCGGAGACGGCGGCACTGGAGGCGAAGGTGCGCGCCGTCGTCGGAACCAAGGTGGAGCTGCGCCGCACGGCGAGCGGACGCGGCCGCCTGGTGCTCCACTTCTACTCGGACGAGGAGCTGGAGGCGCTGCTCGCCCGGCTGGGTGTGTCGCTGGGCTGACGCGGCCTGCTAGAAGCTGCCGGCTAGCGGAGGGGAGGAAGACGCTGGGAATGAGGAGAGGAGTGACCATCGTGCTGGCCGCGGCTGCTGCGGCCGCGTTCCTGTGGGCCATCAGCGGCACCTGGACGGCTTCGCCTGGCGCCGCGAAGGAGCGCTCGTACGCGGTTGGTACCGTCGAAACGGCGGCTGGACCGCTGGCGGCTGCGGCCGCGCAGGAGGGCATCGACCAGGACGACCGGCTACCCGTGCAGCTGTGGACGTTGGTGGCGGCAGGGGGTGCCGCGGGACTGGGGCTGCTCTTGTTCCTGGTGCGCCTGGCGATGGGCTGGGTGAAGCGGCCGCCGCCCCAGGAGGAGGGCCACCACTAAGGCTTCGTGGCCCGGAAACCGCGATGCCCTCCACCGGAGGGCATCGATGATGTTCGCAGGGCTGTGGCGGAGCTACACTTTCGCCTTGACGCCGGCTCTCCGCTCTGTGCGCAGCCTCCCGTCGAGCTGGTCCAGCCAGCCGCGGTAAGTGGCCAGCCGCTCCTCCATCTTCGATTGCATCTCGGTAAGGGCGTTCACTTTCTGGCGGATCAGGTCGTACTGGTGCTCGGTGACTTCGATGGCGCGTAGCAATTGGGCCTTCTTCTGGGAGACGGCGGCCTCGGGGCGGTACTGGGCGCGGAGCTGCATCAGCACCTCTTCGGCCTCCACCATCTCCTTGATCTCGGCCAGGGCGAAGCCCAGGAGCTGCTGGAGGCGCTTGATCTGCTCCACCCGCTGGATGTCGGCCTCGGAGTAGAGGCGGAAGCCGCCCTCCATGCGAGAGGGTGGCTTCAGGAGCCCCTTCTCTTCGTAGAAGCGCAGGGTGCGCTGGGTTACCCCCGTCCGCTCGGCCACCTCACCGATCTGGAGGTAGGGCTCATCGGAGGCGACGGCGTCCGGGTTCCGCTTGTGTCCCATTGCTGGCATGGTAGCGATAATTTACCTCTACGTCAAGGTTAAGATCGGCCCGTTGTTGACCGGCCGGCGAGGCGCTCCCTAGAATGGCCCTGCACGAGAGCGGAGGCGTGATGAAACAGAGTGCGGATCCCGGGGCGTCCATCGACCCGGGCGCCTACACCGACGAGTACTTTCGGACGGCGGTAGAGGGGCACCGGGAGTTTGCCGCCAGCGGGGGCCGACGGCTCTCGCCTCGCCTGGCGCGGGCGCTCGAGCTGGCGCACCCCCGGCCCGGCGAGCGCGTGCTCGACATCGCCTGCGGCCGGGGCGAGGTGGTGCTCCAGAGCGCCCTGCGCAGCGCCTACGCCCTGGGCATCGACTACGCGGAGGCGGCGATGACCCTCGCCCGGCGGTCGCTGGACGAGAGCGGCGGCGGGTTGCGCGCGGCGCTCGCCCGCATGGACGCGGGCTGTCTCGCCCTCCGGCCGGGGAGCTTCGATGTGGCTCTCATGCTGGACTTCGTGGAGCACGTGCCCCAACCGGAGCTGGAGCGGTCGCTCCAGGAGGTGCGGCGCGTCCTCAGGCCGGGCGGACGGCTGGTGATCCATACTTCGCCCAACCGGATGTTCGAAGACGTGGTGTACCGCCACTACGTCAGGAACGTGCACCGACTGATCCTGGGCGTGGCCCGACCGCTCCGGGTGCGGGGGCGTCTCTTCAACGAGTGGGTGCTGCCCACCGATCCGCTGCCGCCCCACGACGAGTACGAGCGGCAGCTCCACGTCAACCCGCAGTCGGCCGGGTCGCTGCGGGCGGCGCTGCGACGATGCGGCTTCCGGGTGCGCCGCGTCGACTTCTGGGAGCCGCCCCGGGGGCGGTTCTTCCCGGCGGAGCTGCGCTGGCACAACGTCTGGGTGGGGGTGCTGGACGTGGTGCGCTTCCTGCGGCCGTTCAGTCTCTTCCCGCCGCTGAACCGCCTCTTCTCCAACCACATCTGGATCGTGGCGGAACGACGCTGAGGAGTCCGCGCCCGTGCTCTTGTCCCCGTTACGACGCG
>MGOB01000020.1:0-939 GCA_001796995.1 Chloroflexi bacterium RBG_16_68_14
ATGCGCCACGCCCCCAGCGCCGTCCACGGGTCGCGTTCCCTCGTCGCCGCAAGTCCGCCGGCATCGACGGCGGCCGCCGCCAGCAAGACCTCGTCGGGCAGGCGAGGGAGGAACTCGGAGGGAGGGATCCCTTCCAGGGTCTCCAGGTCGGCCGTTCCGGAGGCGAAGGCCGGGCTGGCCAGCACCCACTGGAGCAGCCCGAGGTTGGTCTTGACGCCTTCGATGGCGTAGGCGTCAAGGGCTCGGCGGCAGCGCTCCAGCGCCTCCTGGCGCGACGGCGCGTGGACGAGGAGCTTGGCGAGCAGCGGGTCATACTCGGCGGGAACGTCGCTCCGGGCCTCCACGCCGACGTCGTTGCGAACGCCCTCTCCCTCCGGGGGTAGGAAGTAGGTGATGCGTCCGCTGGACGGCAGGTAGCCGCGCGTCGGGTCTTCGGCGTAGATCCGGCACTCGATGGCGTGGCCGGAGAGGACGACTTTGTCCTGCGTGATTGGCAGCGGCTCGCCGGCGGCGATGCGGAGCTGGAGCGCCACCAGATCGAGGCCGCTCACCAGCTCGCTGACCCCGTGCTCCACCTGGAGGCGGGCGTTCATCTCCAGGAAGTAGAACCTGCCGTCGCGGTCGAGCAGGAACTCCACCGTCCCAGCGTTCACGTAGCCGGCGGCCCGCGCCACCTCCAGCGCTGCCGCGCACATGCGCTTCCGCAGGTCCGGCGTCACGGCCGGAGAGGGACTCTCCTCGATGACCTTCTGGTGGCGCCTCTGGATGGAGCAGTCGCGCTCGCCCAGGTGGACGGCGTTGCCCTGCTCATCGAGGAGCAACTGTATCTCCACGTGGCGGCCGCCCACAACGGCGCGCTCGAGCAGGAGTCTGCCGTCTCCAAAAGCTGCGCCCGCCTCGCGACGGGCGCTCGCCAGCGTCTCGGGCAGGTCGTCCGGG
>MGOB01000020.1:950-2070 GCA_001796995.1 Chloroflexi bacterium RBG_16_68_14
GCCGCATGCCGCGGCCGCCGCCTCCGGCGGCCGCCTTGACCATGACGGGGAAGCCGATCTCAGCGGCCTGCTTCAGCAGCGTCCCGTCGTCCTGGCGGCCGCCGGCGTAGCCGGGGAGCACCGGTACGCCGCGCTCGACTGCCAGGCACCGGGCGGCGGACTTGTCGGCCAGAAGGCGCATGGCGGCGGCCGGCGGCCCGATGAAGGTGAGCCCCGCCGCCGCGCAGGCCTCGCCCAGGGCCGGGTTCTCGGAGAGGAAGCCGTAGCCGGGATGGACCGCCTCGGCGCCCGCGCGGCGTGCTGCGTCGATGATCGACGCCACGGACAGGTAGCTCTCGGAAGAAGCCGCTGGCCCGATGCGCACCGCCTCCTCGGCGCGCCGCACGTGCAACGCATCATGGTCCGCGTCGGAGTAGGCGGCGACCGCGCGGATGCCCATCTCCCGACAGGTGCGCATGATCCGCACCGCGATCTCGCCGCGGTTGGCGACCAGGATCTTCCTGAACATCAGCCCTCTGCCAGCCAGCCGGGCTTCCGCTTCTCCAGGAACGCCCGGATGCCCTCGCGGCCTTCGTCGCTGGCGCGCACCCGCGCGATCAGCGCGGCCGTGTAGTCATCCACTCCCTCGCGGCCTCCTGCCACCCGGCGAACGAGCTCCTTACAGGCTCGGTGGGCCTGGGACCCGCCCGCGAGCAGTGCGGCGACCACCTCCTCGATGGCCGCGTCCAGCTCCGCGTCCGGGACGATGCGGTGCACCAGCCCGATGGCCAGGGCGCGGGCAGCGTCGAACCGCTCGCCGGTCAGGAAGAGCCGGAGCGCCCAGCCCGGACCGATCTTCTCGACCACGTAGGGGGCGACGGTGGCGGGCACGAGCCCGAGCCGTGCCTCGGTAAAGCCGAACTGCGCTGACTCCGCGGCGATGGCGATGTCGGCCGCCGCCACCAAGCCTGCGCCTCCCCCGAAGGCGCTCCCCTGCACCCGGGCGACCACCGGATGCGGGCACTCGGCGACGGCACGGAGCATGGCGGCGAGGGCGGCGGCGTCGCGGCGGTTCTCCTCCTCGCTGGACTCGGCGGCCCGCCGCATCCACTCCAGGTCGGCCCCGGCGCTGAAGGAGCGG
>MGOB01000020.1:2100-5946 GCA_001796995.1 Chloroflexi bacterium RBG_16_68_14
GTTCTCGACGTCGTCACGGAGCTGGTCGAACGTCCCTTTGAGCTGGGCGATGACCCGCTCGTTGAAGGCGTTGTGGACTTCGGGGCGGCGAAGGGTGACGGTGGCGACGGCGCCACGATGAACGACTTCTACCTGCCGCTCCATCGCCCTACCTACATGCGGAAGACGCCGAACCGCGTGTCGGGGATGGGGGCGTTGAGGGAGGCGCTGATGCCGAGGGCGAGCACAGCGCGGGTATCGAGGGGGTCGATGATGCCATCGTCCCACAGACGGGCGGTGCTGTAGTAGGCGCTTCCTTCCTCCTCGTACTTCGCGATGGTGGGGCGCATGAACTCCTCTTGCTCTTCCGGCGTCATGTCCTCCCCTCGCGCCCGCAGGTTGTCCAGCCGCACGGTGAGGAGGACGCTGGCCGCCTGCTCGCCGCCCATCACAGAGATCTTGGCGTTGGGCCACATCCAGAGGAAGCGCGGCTCGTAGGCCCGGCCGCACATGGCGTAGTTGCCCGCGCCGAAGGAGCCTCCGACCACGACGGTGAACTTGGGGACGCTGGCGTTGGCGACGGCCATCACCATCTTCGCCCCGTGCTTGGCGATGCCCTCGCTCTCGTAGCGGCGGCCCACCATGAACCCGGTGATGTTCTGGAGGAAGACCAGCGGGTACTTGCGTGCGCAGCAGAGCTCGATGAAGTGCGCCCCCTTGACGGCGCTCTCCGAGAACAGGATGCCGTTGTTGGCGATGATGCCGACGGGATAGCCCATGATCCGGGTGAAACCGCAGATGAGCGTACTGCCGTACGACGCCTTGAACTCGTGGAAGCGGCTGCCGTCCACGACGCGGGCGATCAGCTCGCGCATCTCGAAGCTGCGGCGCGGGTCGGACGGCACCAGCCCGTACAGCTCCGCCGGGTCGTAGCGCGGGGGCTCGGACGGGAGGATGGGCCAGGGCGCCTGCTTCGTTACCGGCAGCGACGCGACGATGCTCCGCGTGATGGAGAGCGCGTGCGGGTCGTCGTCGGCGCGGTGGTCGGCCACCCCCGATGTCTCGGTGTGGATTCGCGCACCGCCCAGCTCCTCGGCGGAAACCTCTTCGCCGGTCGCCGCCTTCACCAGCGGCGGTCCGCCCAGGAAGATGGTGCCCACGCCCTCCACGATGACGGTCTCATCGCTCATGGCAGGCACGTAGGCGCCGCCGGCCGTGCAGGAGCCCATGACCACGGCGACCTGGGTGATGCCCCGCGCCGACATCTGCGCCTGGTTGTAGAAGATCCGCCCGAAGTGGTAGCGGTCCGGAAAGACCCCCGCCTGGAGGGGCAGGAAGGCGCCGCCGGAGTCGACCAGGTAGATGCAGGGCAGGTGGTTCTGGGCAGCGACCTCCTGGGCGCGCAGGTGCTTCTTCACCGTGATCGGGTAGTAGGTGCCGCCCTTCACCGTGGCGTCGTTGGCGACGATGACCACTTCTCGGCCGCAGACGCGGCCCACGCCGGTGACGATCCCCGCCGAGGGCGCCTCCCCGTCGTACATCTCCCACGCCGCCAGCGGGCTCAGCTCCAGGAAGGGCGTCCCCGGATCGATCAGCCGTTCGACGCGCTCCCGCGCGG
Organism: Chloroflexi bacterium RBG_16_68_14; assembly: GCA_001796995.1. Lineage (GTDB taxonomy): Bacteria > Chloroflexota > Dehalococcoidia > DSTF01 > RBG-16-68-14 > RBG-16-68-14. The sequence continues at coordinate 3,698 of MGOB01000020.1, forward strand.
TCAGCTTGCCGCGAGAGCGGTGCCGCTCGACCGTCTCCGCGCCGCCGCCCTCGCGCACCAGCGCCTCTCGCCGGCGCAGCTCCGCCACCGCCTTCTCCAGCTCGCAGCGGTTCTCCTCAAACTCCGGGTTACCGGTGTCGAGGGACGACGGGATGACGGGGACGGCCTCGGAGAAGTCCGGCGTTTCCGGAGCTAGCGGGTTTTCTCTTTCCATGAGCGTCTAGCGAATTATACTCCGTTTTCCCTCTATGCGACGCAGCGTGGTCGATACAGAGTCTCGCCCTCACACAGCCTTGCAGGGATCGGTGCGCTAGCGTATACCGAAGGCGTGACCAACGATCTGCTGTCCGATGAACACCGGATTCTGCGCGACACGGTCCGCGCCTTCGCGCGGCGGGAGCTGGGGCCCATCGCGGACGAGATCGACAGGACCGACACGTTTCCGCCAGACCTGTTCCGTCGCCTGGGGGAGCTGGGCGTCCTGGGCGTCACCGTGCCTAGGGAGTACGGCGGCGCCGGCGCCGACCTCCTCTCCGGCGTGCTCATCATCGAGCAGTTGGCCCGGGTGTCCGGGTCGGTAGCGCTCTCCTATGGCGCCCACGCCAACCTCTGTGTCAACACCCTCTGCGTCAACGGCACGGAGGAGCAGCGGCTGGCCTACCTGCCCGGCCTCTGCTCCGGCGAGCTGGTCGGCGCGCTGGCCATCACGGAGCCCGATGCGGGATCCGATGCCATGAGCATGAAGACGACCGCCGTCGCCGACGGCGACGACTTCGTGCTCAGCGGCACCAAGACCCTCATCACCAACGGCTCCATCGCCGATGTCATTGTCCTGTACGCCAGGATGGCCGGCGTAACGGGCGCGCGGGGCGTCACGCCGTTCATCGTCGAGAGGCGTCTCCCCGGCTTTTCGGTCTCCCGCACCTTCGACAAGTTCGGGCACCGGGGCTCGCCCACGGCGGAGCTGCGGCTGGACGACTGCCGGGTGCCGCGCAGGAACCTGCTGGGGAAGCCGAACAAGGGCGCCACTATCCTGATGCGCGGCCTGGACATCGAGCGGGTGTTCCTGGCCGGTGAGCCGCTGGGCATCGCCGAGGAGGCGCTGGCGCTCTCCATCGAGTACGCCAGGCAGCGTCACCAGTTCGGCCAGCCTATCGGGAACTTCCAGCTCATCCAGGCGAAGCTGGCCGACATGTACACCCAGATCGAGGCGGCGCGGGCCCTGGTGTACCAGACGGCGGTCCAGGCTGACCGAGGCGCCGTGCACAAGGAGGCGGCGGCGGCCATCCTCTTCACCGCGGAGATGGCCACTCGCGTGTGCCTGGACGCCATGCAGGTCCACGGCGGCTACGGCTACCTCAACGACCTGCCTCTGGGGCGCCTCGTCCGCGACGCCAAGCTCCTGGAGATCGGGGCGGGCACGTCGGAGATCCGGCGGCTGATCATCGGGCGAGAGTTGGTGAAGTAGGCGGGGCGGCTCCAATGGCGGTTATTGACATAACGTCAGCCCGCTCTTCTCTTGCGAGGCGGACTGGCGTAGAGTAGTGGGCGGGGTGGGAAAGCGCGGGCCTGCTAGTCATGGCAGGTAGACACGGGCGCTGCCCGGTTCCACTCAAGAGAGGTGTCCCAGGTGAGGCGGTTTGTCTTCACACCGATAAAGAACGCGTGGCCCGCAATGCGTCGGGTCGTCACGGGTGCGGCAGTCGGTGCTCTTGTAGGCGCAGGGACGGCCTACGCGCTGCTCCGTCGCGGCCTGCCGCAGACGAAAGGGCAGGTGCGGCTGCGGGGGCTGCACGGCCCGGTGGAGATCCTCCGCGACCGTTGGGGCGTGCCCCACATCTTCGCCAGCGACGTGCACGACCTCCACTTCGCCCAGGGGTTCTGCCACGCGCAGGACCGCCTGTGGCAGATGGAGTTCAACCGCCGGATGGCCTCCGGCCGGCTCTCGGAGGTGCTGGGGGCGGCGGCCCTGGACGTCGACCGCCTGATGCGGCGGGTCGGCCTGCACCGCTCGGCCCGCCGCGACGCAGAGACGGCGGACGAGGAGACGCGCGCCCTCTACGACGCGTACGTCGCGGGCGTCAACGCCTTCCTCGACCAGGGCAGGCCGCTGCCGCCGGAGTTCACCATCCTCCGCTTCCGCCCCGAACCATGGCAAGCGGCGGACACCGCGCTCATGGCCCGGCTGATCTCCTTCGACCAGGGGCTGAACTGGTTCACGGAGATCGCGCGGCTCCGGCTGGTGGAGG
>MGOB01000020.1:6009-6387 GCA_001796995.1 Chloroflexi bacterium RBG_16_68_14
CCGTGCCGCCCGGCGCCGTCGCCGGCGCGCCCACCTCCCTGGTCAGCGAGAACCTGGCCGGGCTGTCCCAGGCCCTGGGCGTGGCCCTCGGAGGGGGGAGCAACAACTGGGCGGTGGACGGGAGCAAGTCGGCCAGCGGCGCTCCCATCCTGGCCAGCGACCCGCACATCCCCGCATCGATGCCCTGCACCTGGTACCAGGTGCACCTGGCCTCGCCGGACTACAAGGTCGCCGGGGCCTCGCTGGTCGGGCTGCCGATCGTGGGCATCGGCCACAACGACCGGATCGCCTGGGGGATCACCAACGGTGCGGTGGACACGGCGGACGTCTATGTCGAGCGGGTCAGCCCCGAGGACCCCCGGCGCTACGAGTATGACG
>MGOB01000020.1:6444-8660 GCA_001796995.1 Chloroflexi bacterium RBG_16_68_14
TCTGGGCCGGTGGTGGAGGAGGTGCTGGTCACCCGCCACGGGCCGGACATCGGGCCCGCCCTGCCTGGAGAGACACAACATCTGACGCTGCGCAGCATCGCCCTCGATGGCCTCGGTCTGCTGGGGCCCGGGCACCGGCTCAGTCGAGCCCGCGACTGGGATTCCTTCCGCGACGCGCTGCGTGGGTGGGAGACCCTGGCCATGAACTTCGTGTACGCCGACGTGGACGGCAACATCGGCTACCAGTTCGGCGGCCGGGTGCCGGTCCGAGGGCGCGGCTTGGGCCTCCTCCCTGCCCCCGGCTGGGACCCCGCCTACGAGTGGATCGGCACCATCCCCTTCGACGAGCTGCCCAGCGCCTACAACCCGCCGACTCACTTCGTCGCCAGCGCCAACGCCCGGGTGGTTGGCGATGAGTACCCGTACCACCTGGGCTGCGAGTGGCGGGACGGCTACCGACATCAGCGCATCGTCCAGGTGCTTTCGGAGGGCGAGGCGCTGACGCCGGAGGACATGGCCCGGCTGCAAGTGGACGACCTCTCCCTACCGGCGTTGGAGCTCATGCCCTTCGTCCGACGGCTGGAGCCCCAGACGGACCTCGGTCGGTCTGCCCACGGGCTGCTGCTGGAGTGGGACGGCCACCTCTCCGTGGACAGCGCCGCCGCCGCCGTCTTCGAGGCCTTCCTGTTGCACCTGTACCGGAGGGTCTTTGGGGCGCGCCTGGGCAACGCTATCGACACCTACATGGGGAAGAGCGTCCACGTGGTCTTCCCAGAGAACGGCTATGCATACCGCGCCGCCTCCAACCTGGTAGCCGCCGTGCGGGAAGCCCGCCCCGACTGGTTCCCGGAGGACAACGGCCACCGGCCCACCTGGGAGCGGGCGGGCGCCCAGGCCCTGGACGAGGCGGCGGCCTGGCTCGCCGAGCGGCTCGGCCCAGAGCCTCACCGCTGGCGCTGGGGCGACCTGCACCTCATCAGGTTCAACCACCCGCTCGGGCGCGTGAAGCCCCTGGGCCGACTCTTCTCCCGCGGGCCCTATCCCGTCCCGGGCGACCCCAATACCGTCTTCCAGAACTCGTATCACCCCCTGGAACCCTTCGAGGTGACGCTCCCCACGGCTTCGTACCGTCAGGTGATCGACCTGGGGGACCTGAACCAGTCGCGCAGCATCATCTACGGCGGCCAGTGTGGCCATCCCCTGAGCCGCCACTACGACGATCTCATCGACGGCTGGCTGCGCGGCGAATCGCACCCCATGCCGTGGGACCGGGAGCAGGTGGAGGCGGTCACGGAGGCCACCCTCCGCCTCGATCCCGCAGGGGAGTAGGCTGGAGACGGGAAGCGAGAAGTGAGAGCGGTCCCATGGCTGACTACCGCACCAAGAGCTTCTGGCTGAGCAGGACTCCCTACGAGCCCAGCCCGCCCCTGGCGGGAGAGATTTCGGTGGACGTGGCCATCGTCGGCGGTGGGTTCACCGGCCTCTCGACGGCGCTGCATCTCCGGGAGGCCGAGTCGCTGGACGTGGCGGTGCTGGAGTCAGAGGTGATCGGCTTCGGCGCCAGCGGCCGGAACGCCGGCTTCGCCATGACTCTCTTTGGGCTGACCCACTCCTTCACCCGCCAGCGGTTCGGGAAGGACAAGGCCAGGGAAGCACACCGCTACATGGAGCGGGCCGTCGATTACGTCGGGGAGCTGGTCGAGAAGTACCAGATCGATAGCGACTACGAGCGTACCGGCTTCCTCCGAGTCGCCACGTCGCCCGCCTACATGAAGCGCATCCAGCACGAGATCGAGCTGGCCCACTCGCTGGGCCTTGAGGGCATCGAGTGGCTGGACGCGGACACGCTGGCCCAACGCGTCCGGTCGCCGATGTACCTGGGCGCCTGGTGGGAGCCGCGCTGCGCCCTCATCGACCCGGCCAAGCACGCCTGGGGGCTGAGGCGCGCCGCGGAGGCGAAGGGCGCGCGGTGCTATGAGCGCACGCCGGTGACCGCCATCGAGCGGACGCCGGACGGGCTGCTGCTGCGCACGCCGCAGGGGACGGTGCGGGCCAAGAAGCTGGTGCTGGCGACCAACGCCTACTCCCACCTCATCCCCCAGGTCCGACGCAAGCAGGCGCCGGCCTTCACCTACATCGCCCTCACCGAGCCGCTCTCGCCGGAGCGGCTGGAGGCCATCGGCTGGCGCGGCCGCGAGGGGATCGAGGACGCGCGC